>JAOUNW010000006.1 GCA_029880755.1 Gammaproteobacteria bacterium | reverse complement strand
TTTCGACGTACGGGCGGCCTGGCGCGTGCTAGCCTCCAGCAAACCACGCAGAATTTCTGCCAGAGTCTTGGCGTCGGCGTTACGCAAATAAATGACGCGCGTATTACCGTCTGTTTTGGCGGGTACATCCAGTTTTGCCACCAACTCCTTGATCTGAACCACGCGACCGGGATTGTCGCTGCGCACCAGCAGGCTGTTAGTGCGTAAATCCGGGACAATGGAGGTGCGGCCGTCAGCTGCAGTGACCGCCGCCCCTGCAGCGGCCGGTACACCGGGTCTGCCGGTTTGCGCAGTCAGGCGGCCGATCAGGTCGGCCATATCCAGGGCAGATGCATGATGTAACGGTATAATGGTGACATCGGTACTCATGGGTTGGTCAATCTGGTTAACCAGATTGAGCAGGCGCCCGAGATTGTCGGCGTAGTCAGTGATAATGAGGGCATTGGCCGGGGCATAGGCTGACAGCTGGCTGGTGGGCGCCATCAAGGGTCGCAGCAGGGGTACCAGTTCTGTGGCAGAGCCGTGCTGAATAACCACCACCTGGCTGATCATCTGTTCGCCGCCACGCGAGAAGTCCTCGCTGGTCAGGGAGGCATTCTGTTTGCCTTCGCCCACCGGGATGATTTTCAAGGTATCCCGATTGACCAGCGCGGTGGTAAATCCCTGGGCCTTTAGTGCAGACAGAAAAATCTGGTAGGCCGCTGTCTTGGATACCGGTTTGGCAGAAATAATGCTGATTTTTCCCTTCACTCGAGGGTCGAGCACGAAGTTCTTGCCAGTGATCTGGGATATGGTTTTGATGACAGCCTGGACGTCCGCATCCTGGAAGTTGAACAACATGCCATCGGCGTTTTTTCTTGGCTTGCTTTCCTTTGCCGCAGCCGGGGCTGGCGGAGGAGTGGGTGCTGCCGGTTTAGACGCCGGAGTTACCTTGGGCGCTGGCTTGGGTCCCGGGCGGGTCACCTGATTTTCCAATGGCTGGAGTTCCGCCGCCACGGCCTCGGCACCGCTCATAGCGCCCATAAGAATCCAAATAATCCCTGGCAGACTGGTGCGTAACAGCGACTTCATTATCCCATGCCCTAATTTGTGCTTAGTGGTCCCAAACATACTTTTTCTAATTGTATCGTTTTATTCTGAAAAAATACCGTTGTAGAGTAAAAAAATAGCCTATCCACGGGGTCAGGACTCAAAAAATCCGAATGTTTATCATGCCTTAGCCGGGGCGCAGTATAAGGTCAAACTGGTCGATGATGCCAACACCATCGGACCGGCAGACACACTTATCCGGATTGGTGTCCCGCGCGCTAATTTTAATAATAAATAGAATTAACTATATTCAATAAGCCATTGTTATAAAATAGTAATTATTTATGATTTTAAATAACATGTCTCATTATTTGAATAGAACTTTTCAGGCCGTGGCTTTTCAGGTCAAATCGGGTTTGTGACAAATCCATTTATTCATCTTCGCGTCCATACCGAATTTTCTCTGGCAGACGGACTTGTCCGGATTAAAGAGCTGGTAAAAACCGCTCAGGACTTGTCCATGCCGGCAGTGGCAGTGACGGATCTGGCCAATCTGTTTGCCATGGTCAAGTTTTACCGGGCTGCGGTTTCTGCTGGCATTAAACCAATTATTGGTGCTGATATCTGGCTGGAAAACCCAGCCGATCATAACAAGCCGTTTCGACTGGTTCTGTTGTGCCAGAACACAACGGGTGTGCGTTGCCTCAACCGTCTGCCGTGCCTATACCGATGGACAGCATACTGGCCGGCCCTGTATCAGCAAAACCTGGTTGCAAGGGGAAACACAGGGGCTCATCGCCTTGTCGGGTGCTCAGGAAGGTGATTTGGGGCAGGCATTGGTTGCTAAGAATTACGATCATGCAACAAACCTGGCGCAGGAATACAGGCAGCTTTTCCCCGAACGTTTTTATCTGGAAGTGCAGCGTACCGGGCAACCCCATCAGGAAGATCACAATCATGCTGCTGTTAACTTGGCGCAGCGCATGAAGTTACCGGTTGTCGCCACCAATCATGTGCATTTTCTGCGACAGAAAGATTTTGATAATCACGAGGCACGTGTTTGTATTCATGAGGGTCGAGTTTTATCGGATAGCCGACGCCCGCGGCGCTATACAACCCAGCAATATTTTCGTTCTTCGGAAGAAATGGCGGACCTGTTTAGCGATATTCCGGAGGCGTTAACCAACACAGTAGAAATCGCACGCCGTTGTAATCTGGATATTGAGTTCGGTGTTTACCATTTACCGGATTATCCGGTGCCAGAGCATCTGACAATTGATGCGCTACTGCGGCAGCAGTCTATCGAAGGACTGGAAAAAAGATTTGCTGCGCTGACCCAAGATCAGGTGATTACAGACAGGACTCCCTACATTGAAAGATTAGATCAGGAACTCGACGTTATTATTCGCATGGGGTTTCCCGGTTATTTTCTGATCGTTGCCGACTTTATTCAATGGGCGAAACGAAATGACGTACCGGTAGGACCCGGACGAGGCTCTGGCGCGGGCTCGCTCGTGGCGTATGCCCTGGGGATTACTGATCTTGATCCTATTAAATATGAACTGCTGTTCGAGCGATTCCTTAACCCTGAACGTGTTTCCATGCCGGATTTTGATGTGGACTTTTGTATGGAGAAGCGTGATCGCGTGATTGAGTATGTTACAGAGCGGTATGGCAAAGATAAGGTTTCGCAAATCATTACCTACGGCACTATGGCGGCAAAAGCGGTTGTGCGTGACGTAGGCCGGGTGTTGGATCATCCCTATGGTTTTGTTGATAAGCTGGCCAAGCTGGTGCCCTTCGAAATCGGCATGACACTGGATAAGGCCCTGGAACAGGAGCCAATACTAAAAGAGAGATATGAAAACGAAGAAGATGTCCGTGAATTGATTGATACGGCTCGAGCACTGGAGGGGCTTGCGCGCAACGCCGGTAAACATGCCGGTGGTGTTGTTATTGCGCCGACAGCGTTAACTGATTTTATGCCAGTTTATTGTGAGCAGGGTGGCAAACAACTTGTTTCGCAACTGGATAAAGACGATCTCGAAGCTATTGGTCTTGTAAAGTTCGATTTTCTTGGGCTACGCAATCTTACGATTATTGATAAAGCAGTCAAAATTATTAATCAGGCACGCAGCCGAAGCGGCGAAGCCCTGTTAAATATCGACCATATCCCTATCGATGACCCAAAAACCTATGACTTGTTAAAGTCATGCAAGACCACCGCCTTGTTCCAGCTGGAATCGCGCGGCATGAAAGATTTGATTAAACGACTGCGTCCTGACCAGTTTGAAGAAATTGTAGCGTTAGTGGCCTTATTTCGGCCAGGTCCGTTGCAGTCGGGCATGGTGGATGATTTTATTGCACGCAAACATGGCAGGGCGGTGAAATATCCCCATGCCAGCCTGGAACCTATTTTGAAGCCTACTTACGGCGTCATCCTGTATCAGGAACAGGTCATGCAGATCGCCCAGGTGTTGTCAGGCTATTCTCTCGGCAGCGCCGACTTGTTGCGGCGCGCTATGGGTAAAAAGAAACCGGAAGAGATGGCGCGTCAGCGGGACGGTTTTGTCAAAGGCGCAGAAGAACGAGGTGTCAATGGCAAGTTGGCGTCAGATATCTTTGATTTAATCGAAAAGTTTGCCGGGTATGGTTTTAATCGCTCTCACTCTGCCGCGTATGCATTGATCGCCTATCAAACCGCCTGGCTTAAGGCACATTATCCGGCTGCATTCATGGCAGCGGTATTATCTGCCGACATGGATAACACGGACAAAGTTGTGACAATGATCGCGGAGTGCCGGGATATGGGTCTTGAGATTCTCCCACCGGATATTAATCACTGCGATTATGAATTCGTTCCTATCGATGACAAAACGATTCTATACGGATTAGGTGCAATTAAAGGGTTAGGGCAGGCCGCTATTGAATCCATTCTGGAAGCCAGAAAAACCAACGATGCATTCAAGGATCTGTTTCATTTCTGTCAATGCATTGATATCAGGAAAATAAATCGTCGTACCTTAGAATCTCTGATCAATGCCGGTGCGTTGGATCAGCTGGGACCACACCGCGCGGTATTAAAAGCGACGCTGGATGTTGCGCTTAAGATTGCAGGGCAGCAAAGTAAAAATCAGGAATCAGGGATCGTGGATTTGTTTTCTTCTGTAGAGCAGCCGCAAGAAATACATGAATTCGTTGAAGTTGAAAAATGGAGTGATGACGAGCGTTTGCGCGGTGAAAAAGAAACGTTAGGTCTTTATCTTACCGGTCATCCTATCGATAGCTTCGCTGATAACTTGAAAAAAATGACAGACGGTGTGCTGGCCGATGTCAGACCAACAGGAAACGGATCCATTGTCGTGGCCGGGCTGGTCGTGGCCTTGCGCACCATGCAAACTCGTCGTGGTGACAGGATGGCATTTGTTACCCTTGACGATAAAACAGGCCGTATCGAAATTGCAGTATTCTCGGATTTGTTTCAGCAGCATCGAGACTTACTGGTAAAAGACACCCTTCTGGTAATACGAGGACAGGTAAGTGTTGATGATTACACCGGCGGTTTCAAGATGCGTGCTGATGAAATCTATGACATAGACCGGGCTCAATCCGCTTTTGCCGCCAGACTGGTGATTAATGTCGATGCGGAACAAATGGCTAACGGATTTATTAAAGAGTTGCAGCAAATCCTGAAGCCCGCATCCAGCGGCAGTTGTCGGGTTAACATTCGATACCGCAATCCCAGTGCCGAGGCGGTGCTAACCTTTGACGATAACTGGAAGATCAATGTTACGACATCAGTGCTAGATCATCTGAAGCAGCTCACTGGACCGGATAGGGTGGATGTGACCTATCATAGGGCATAGTTGTCAGCCAAAACTGTGCTATTCTTCGCGGTATTCGTTACTCTATAACTTTACATTTTCTGCTAGATACACCAAATGAACCAAAATTATCTGGAATTTGAGCAGTCCATTGCCGACCTCGATGCCAAGATCGAAGCCCTGCGTCAGGCAGATAAAACCGGAAATATCGATATCCAGGATGAAATTTCCCGGCTCCAGGACAAGAGCAAAAAACTCACTGAGTCGATTTTCGATTCCCTGACGCCATGGCAAGTGTCGCAACTGGCGCGTCATCCGCAGCGGCCCTACACGCTGGATTATATCAGCCGGATCATCACGGACTTCCAGGAGTTGCACGGGGATCGTTTATTTGCGGATGATCCCGCTATTGTTGGCGGCATTGGGCGCCTGGAAGGCCGGCCAGTTGTCATCATTGGCCACCAAAAAGGGCGGGATACCCAACAGAAGATTCAACGCAATTTTGGCATGCCCAGGCCGGAAGGGTACCGCAAAGCTTTGCGGTTGATGCGTATGGCGGAACGTTTTCACTTGCCGGTCATTACCTTGATCGATACCCCGGGCGCCTATCCCGGTGTCGGTGCCGAGGAACGCGGTCAAAGTGAGGCCATTGCCCGCAATCTGTATGTCATGGCCGAACTCAGGTCGCCTATTGTCAGCGTCGTTATTGGTGAAGGCGGATCCGGCGGCGCGCTGGCCATTGGCGTTTGCGACAAGCTTATTATGCTGCAATATTCCACATATTCGGTGATCTCCCCAGAAGGGTGCGCTTCCATACTATGGAAGAGTGCTGATAAGGCGGCTGTGGCCGCCGAGGCGATGGGGATTACGGCTGAACGGTTGAAAAAGCTGGGTCTGGTGGATGATATTATTCCGGAACCGTTGGGGGGCGCCCACCGGAACCAGGAAGAGATTGCCCTGACCTTGAAAAACAAGCTGGTTACCGCGGTAAATGAATTAACCCGGCAGCCCATCGACCAGGTTGTGCAAAAGCGTTACGTAAAATTTAAGCAATACGGCAAATTTGAAGAAAACTAGCACACATTTTTCTCCGTCCCGCCTCACGCGGATTCTGATTGATAATCTGGGAATTCAACAAGGTGCCCACCTCAAACTGGGATTCAGCGGTGGTCTGGATTCTCATGTGTTATTGCATGCGCTGGCAGGCCAAAGCCAGCGTTACGGCTGGAGTATTCAGGCCATTCATATTAACCATGGCCTGAGCGACCAGGCAGAATTCTGGGAACAACACTGCCAGTCTGTGTGTCAGTTGCTGGAGGTACCGCTCACTATCCGGCGAATTCAGGTAGATAAAAACAGTCCGGATGGCATCGAAGCGGAAGCGCGCAAAAAACGCTATGCATGCTTTGAAGAGTTGCTGGAACCCGGCGAAGTGTTGTTGACAGCCCATCACCAAAATGATCAGGCGGAAACACTGTTACTGCAAATGCTTAGAGGCGCCGGCATCAAAGGTATGGCAAGCATGTCGGCCATGAAACCGTGTGCCCGCGGTCACCATGCCCGCCCACTGTTACCGTTTTCCCGAGCTGAACTGCAATGTTATGCAGAACACCACCAGCTCACCTGGGTCGAAGATGACAGTAATACTGACTCACGCTATCGCCGCAATTTTCTGCGCAAGCGGTTAATGCCGGTTCTGGAACAATGTTGGCCGGAAACAGCAAAGGTATTGGCGAGGACAGCCGCCCATATGGCGGATGCCTCGGAATTGCTGGAACAACTGGGACGGCAGGATTTATTGATCTACCAAATTCAGCCACGGCAGTTGGTTGTCTCGGCGATATCTGGCTTGCCAGATAGCCGGTTGCGCAACCTGATCCGTGTCTGGATTACTGTTTGGGGGTATCGCCCGCCAGCCAGTCACCATATTAACGAAATCGTGGCCTGTATTCGCGCTCCGGATTGCCGCCATAGAGAGATTCGCTGGTCCGAGGCAGAGGTCCATCGCTATCGGGACAGGCTCTATCTAACGCCGGTATTAAAACGGATTTCTCCGGAAACCTGTTTGTCATGGGACTTAGAAAGCCCACTGTCTATTGCCGACACTGGGTATCAATTAATGACTCAAATCACCGTTGGTGGTGGTCTGTCCCGGAAAGGTCTCAATAAGGGGCCGGCCCAAGTCCGTTTACGCCGGGGCGGAGAAAGCTGCCGCCTGCCCGGTCGGACTTTCCACCACAAACTGAAAAATCTACTGCAGGAGCAGGGCATTCCACCTTGGCAGCGGTCCAGATTGCCGCTGCTGTATATTGATGGCGAGCTGGCGGCAATCGCTGATCTCTGGGTATGCGAACCTTTTGCGGCAAAACCGGACGAACCAGGCATCAGACTAATTTGGCAACAACGCTAGTTTATGTATGAACCGGCACTCTTCATCGATATTTTCAAGGCACGCAATCCACAGGTTGTATGTAACCGTGCCATCTGGTACTTTGTGATCCCGTTCAGACTTAATTCTTTCGACGGGAATTCATGACCAAATTTATTTTTATTACGGGTGGGGTGGTATCTTCCCTGGGGAAGGGTATTGCCGCAGCCTCGCTGGCTGCTTTGCTGGAAGCCCGTGGTCTGAAAGTTACTCTCCTTAAGCTTGATCCCTACATTAATGTTGATCCCGGCACTATGAGCCCCTTTCAGCACGGTGAGGTGTTCGTAACGGAAGACGGGGCCGAGACCGACCTGGATCTGGGTCATTACGAGCGTTTTGTTAATACCACTATGACTCGTGACAACAACTTTACCACCGGCCAGATTTACGAAAATGTTATTCGCAAGGAACGCCGGGGCGATTATTTGGGCGGAACTGTTCAAGTAATTCCGCATATCACTGATGAGATCAAGCGTTGTATAAACAAAGGTGCCCGCAACACCGATATTGCCATGGTGGAGATCGGCGGTACGGTGGGTGATATCGAGTCATTGCCTTTTCTGGAAGCCATTAGGCAAATGGGCATCGAAATGGGCCCGAGCAATGTACTCTATATGCACTTGACGCTTGTTCCCTATATTGCCGTATCCGGTGAAATTAAAACCAAACCGACGCAACACTCGGTCAAGGAACTTCGGTCCATCGGCATCCAGCCTGATATTCTTATGTGTCGCGCCGAGCGTCCGCTTCCGGAAGGCGAACGACAGAAAATTGCCTTGTTTACCAATGTTCCCGCGCGTGCGGTCATTTCCGCCGTAGACGTTGACAGTATTTATAAAATACCCGGGCTGTTACGCCAGCAATCACTGGACGACATTGTCGCCGAAAAGCTTAAGCTAAATGTGCCGCCGGCTGATTTATCCAAATGGGACAAGGTGGTCTATAACATGGAAAACCCCGACGGGGAGGTCACGGTTGCCATGGTTGGCAAGTACGTAAATCTGACGGAGTCGTATAAATCATTGTCCGAGGCATTAATCCACGCCGGAATACACACACGAACCCACGTAAATATTAAATACGTGGATTCGGAAAAAATTGAAACGGAAGGTACGCAAGATCTGGAGAACGTGGATGCGATCCTTGTTCCCGGTGGATTTGGCGAGCGCGGTATAGAAGGGAAAATCACAGCCGTCAATTATGCACGTACTCACAAAATACCCTATCTGGGAATATGTCTTGGTATGCAATTAGCTGTGATCGAGTTTGCACGCAATGTCGCTGGACTAACCGGTGCACATAGCACCGAACTGGAACCGAACACATCGCATCCTGTTATCGCTCTGATTACGGAATGGGTCAACAGCGAAGGTAAGAAGGAGTCTCGTAACTCCAATAGCGATCTGGGTGGCACCATGCGTCTGGGCGGGCAGTCATGCAAATTGATTCCGGGCTCACTGGCACATTCGTTGTACAAGCAGGATGTGATTACCGAGCGGCATCGGCACCGCTATGAATTTAATAACCAGTATAAAAAAATATTGCAGGATAAAGGTTTGATGATTGCCGGAGTCTCGGCTGATGATACGTTGGTGGAAATCGTAGAACTGACTGATCATCCTTGGTTCATTGGCGTGCAATTTCATCCCGAATTCACTTCCACTCCAAGAAAAGGGCATCCCCTGTTCAGTGGTTATATTAACGCTGCACGTAATAAGCATGCGGCATCTTCCAAACAGACCGTGGTAGCACAATGAAGTTATGTCATTTCGAGGTCGGCCTCGATAAGCCTTTTTTTCTGATTGCAGGCCCCTGCGTCATTGAATCAGAGAAACTGGCGTTGGAGTCAGCCGCCCAGTTGAAGTCTATTACTGATAAACTGGGTATCCCTTTTATTTATAAATCATCATTCGACAAGGCAAACCGCAGTTCAGGAAAATCCTTTCGTGGTCCGGGAATGGATGAAGGTTTGGCAATTCTTGCCAAAGTAAAACAGGAAATCGGTGTACCGGTATTAACCGATATTCATGAAGTAGAGCAAATTGAAAAGGTAGCTCGTGTGGTGGATGTGCTACAGACTCCCGCATTTCTATGTCGGCAGACGGACTTTATTGATGCAGTGGTGAAAGGTGGTAAACCAGTGAATATTAAAAAGGGACAATTTCTGGCACCGGGGGACATGAAGAATGTAGTAGATAAAGCTATCGCGGCGGGTGGCAAAGACAGGATTATGGTATGCGAGCGCGGTGCCTCGTTCGGTTATAATAATTTGGTTTCAGATATGCGCTCGCTGGCCATTATGCGTGAGACGGGCTGTCCGGTTGTTTTTGACGCCACTCATTCGGTACAGTTGCCGGGTGGACAGGGAACCCGTTCAGGTGGACAACGAGAACATGTGCCAGTGCTGGCCAGAGCCGCCATTGCCGCCGGGGTTTCCGGCTTGTTTATGGAGACTCATCCGAATCCGGAGAAGGCGCTGAGTGACGGCCCCAATGCCTGGCCATTGGGGAAGATGGAAGCGCTTCTGGAGACCCTCAAAGAAATAGACAGGATAGTGAAGGCTGCCGGGTTTATCGAGACGACGCTTTGATTCCTCGTAGTCTTATAATTCAGTTAATGCAAAATTAGATAAAAGACAGAAAAATGACAAAGATAGTAGAAGTACATGCAAGAGAAATTCTGGATTCACGCGGTAACCCGACCGTTGAGGCGGAGGTTACACTGGTGTCAGGTGCATTTGGCCGGGCCTCCGTTCCTTCAGGTGCATCAACGGGTGAGCGCGAGGCCGTGGAATTACGTGACGGCGATAAAAAACGTTACAACGGAAAGGGCGTTACGAAAGCGGTCGCCAATGTCAATGGAGAGATTCGTGAGGCAATACTTGGTATGAGCGCTTCGGACCAGGCAGGCATTGATCGAACAATGATTGCGCTGGACGGAACTGACACCAAGCATCGTCTGGGGGCCAATGCCATACTGGCAGTTTCCCTGGCAACGGCCCAAGCCGCTGCCAATCAGACGGGTAAGGCTTTGTACCAATATCTGGGGAAGCAGGAAAACTTCCGTATGCCGGTCCCTATGATGAACATAATTAATGGCGGTGCTCATGCCGACAATAGTGTAGATATTCAGGAATTTATGATTCTGCCTGTGGGTGCACCGTCTTTTTCTGAGGCGCTACGCTGGGGGACGGAAGTTTTTCATGCGCTCAAGAAGGTGCTGCAGAAACAAAAATTAAATACAGCAGTGGGTGACGAGGGTGGTTTTGCGCCAGATCTCGATTCCAATGAGTCCGCCATCAAAATAATCCTTCAAGGCATAGAGGCCGCGGGTTACCGACCTGGCGTTGATATATACATTGGTATTGATGCAGCCAGTTCGGAATTCTATAAAGACGGGAAATATCATTTAACCTCCGAAGGCGTTACTCTGGATTCTCAGGGCATGACAGACTTTCTGAGCTCCTGGGTGGACAAGTATCCCATTATTACCATTGAAGATGGTATGGGAGAAAATGATTGGAGTGGCTGGGATATCCTTACCAAAAAACTGGGCGGTCAAGTGCAGTTGGTTGGAGACGATTTGTTTGTTACAAACACACGGATATTAAGCGAAGGCATCAAGAAAGGAATCGCCAATTCAATTCTGATCAAGGTAAACCAGATCGGCACCTTGACAGAAACACTGGAAGCCATTGCCATGGCCAAACAGGCTGGCTACACCTCTGTCATTTCACATCGCTCCGGTGAAACTGAAGATACCTGTATTGCCGACATTGCTGTTGCAACCGGTAGCGGTCAGATCAAAACAGGCTCTCTCTCTCGGTCGGATCGAATCGCGAAATATAACCAGTTATTGAGAATAGAAGAAGCGCTTGGCGCTTCTGCGGTATATGCAGGGTACGATGCGTTCTCAGCGTTGCGCAATCCGTCCGGGGCAGGTCGACAAACGGGCTAAATGAAATTTAATCTGGAAAGGACTGTGCTCTATGGGCTGATAGTCCTTTTAATTATTCTTCAGTACCCCCTATGGTTCGGTGACAGTAGCGTCTTTAATATTTGGCAACTCAAGCGCGAGATACAGTTACAGCGCGACGAAAATAAGCGCCTGGCGGACAGAAATCAGGCGTTGGCTGCCGAAGTCGCGGATCTGAAACAAGGACTGGCGGCGATCGAAGAACGCAGCCGCTCGGAGCTAGGCATGATTAAAAAAGATGAAACCTTTTTTCATTTGATTCAACCATCCGACAACGAAGATCGACCCTCGCGATCGAAGCCTAAATAAAAATCCTGCTAACGGCAGTCCACAGTACTTTGACTCAGGACGGTGTGTCTTCCTCAAGCTCTGGGATAACGTAAGGTAATTTCACAAACTCTATGCCGGGCCCGGTGATACTTCCCAGTGACATATCGCCATGCCTTACACTATTTATCTGAGCTACCACCAACAGATCGATTTTGCCGTCGGGTGCGCGTTCAGCATGCATGACCTTGCCTGCGGGTTGATCGTTAAACTCCGGCGCATAAAGGGAGGTACCAGGTGTCGGAAGCGCATCGGCGCTGACTCGCCCATGAAACATGCGTTGTTTTAGCTTTCCCAGGTATTTTGTTCTGGCAACGATCTCCTGTCCCGGGTAACAACCCTTTTTAAAATTGACTCCGTTTAGGAGTTCCAAATTGACCATTTGAGGCACGAATGCCTCTGAAGACTCTGCCGTTATTATAGGAACACCCGAAACAATATCCCCCCAGGCCCAGGCATGTGAGCCAACCTGCGTGACCTCGGGTTTCAGTGATTCCCACAGGGCGGTTATTCCAGCCTCCTTTCCAATAACTTCAAATCGAGGGCCGATACCGGCAATCCGGGTAATGGTTATATCGTCTTGGGCCATACTTTCATCCGCCGATTGAGGCAGTTGTTCGAATCGGTTTCTTAATAGTGCCGGGATGTCGGGGCCTGCAAGGCCAATGTGTACCAGCTCCGATTCCTTGAAAATCACTTTACTGCGCAATACATACATACGAAGTCTGGAAATTAGGGCTTCTTTGGATTCAGATGGCAGAGTGAGCAGATAACTATCATCCCTTTTCCACAGTCGGAAAATCGATAGAATTCTGCCCTTGGGGGTACAGTAGGCACTCAGCTGGCTATGTTTGGCATCTATCTGTTTGATGTCATTGGTTAGCTGGCCCTGAAGAAATTCAGTTGCATCATCACCGCTTACCTCCATAACCGAATAGTGAGACAGGTCAGCCATGCAATTGTTGTTGGCCATGGCCTCAATTTCAGTGGCAAGATTGCCGAAATGTGCAATCACGCCGTTTTCGATGAATGCGCCCGAGGCGACCATGAAGTTTTGCCAGTTCTTGTTCACAATGCTTTCCTTTCACACTACCATTAGCTTAAGGGCCTTAATCAAAGCCTCCTTAAGAGGCTGTTGCCATAATACCTGCTATTTTATCGATTGCTTACCAAAAGGTAAGCATAACCGAAGCGGACCGGCAGATGCTATGGTCACTTATGTGGACAATTAACGTATCATTTCAAGATATCAAGCAATAAATTAAACGTTCGATATTGAGGGTAGATCGGCAATTACCTTAATGGCTGATTAAATGAAAAATAATAATAGACCTGTTTATCTGAATTTATTCAAGATATCGCTTCCTATTGGTGGCATCGTCTCAATCCTGCATCGGGTGACCGGTGTACTTCTTGTTTTAGCACTACCCTGGACCATCTATCTCTTGCAATTGTCTCTGGCAGGAGAAGAACAATTTCTGCAAGTGAGTCAACATTTTTCCGGTTCCTGGATAAAAATCGGCCTGTTATTGGTTCTGGCGATTTATGCTCAGCATTTGGTTTCGGGTATTCGCCATTTGTTGCTCGATCTCGATATTGGAGTTAGTCGTATCAATGCGCGGCGCAGTGCGTGGCTCAGTTTTGTTGTTACGTTGGCGATCCTGATATTAGCCGGAGTGAACTGGTGGTAAATATAGCACGAACAGGTAGCGCCCATACCGGGCTTGGAGAATGGTTGCTACAGCGTCTTAGCGGCTTGTATCTGGCGGCTTATAGTATCTACCTGGCGCTCTTTTTAAATTCCGCAGTGTTATCAGATTATTCCAGCTGGTACATGTGGATTAGCAATGGGTATGTAAAAACAACGCTTGGCCTGGCATTCCTCAGCGCTTTAGTGCATGCATGGATTGGAATTCGAAGCGTGTTCATGGATTATTTGCATGCGTTCTGGTTACGGTTCTTTGCTACCTCGGCAGTGGGTGCCGGACTGGTGGTATTGTTATTCTGGATAACCCAGATTCTGATTGCAGTGGAGGCATCGTGAAAATCGCCCGAAGACGATTTGACTGTCTTGTTATAGGTGCTGGCGGCGGAGGACTGCGCGCCGCCCTGCAGTTGGCACAGGCCGATGCCCACGTGGCGGTTGTTTCAAAAGTATTCCCCACGCGCTCGCATACGGTGGCTGCCCAAGGCGGCATGAATGCGGCCCTGGGTAATGTTCTGCCCGACAACTGGCACTGGCACATGTATGACACGGTTAAGGGCAGCGACTATCTTGGTGACCAGGACGCCATCGAATACATGTGCCGGGCGGCATCAAGACTGGTAATTGAGCTGGAACATTACGGTGTTCCGTTTAGTCGTCTGGATAATGGTCGCATCTATCAGCGTCGTTTTGGTGGTCAAAGCCAGAATTTTGGTGGCGAGCAGGCGGCGCGCACCTGCGCAGCAGCGGATAGAACAGGCCATGCCATACTGCATTCTTTATATCAACAGAATCTAAAAGCAAAAACCCATTTCTTTGATGAATTTTTTGTTGTTGACTTGATTGTCAGTGATGATGGTATTGCCCAGGGTGCATTGGTTCTGGATATTGAAACCGGCGAACCATTACTCATTGAAGCAAAAACAACACTATTAGCAACAGGTGGAGCAGGGCGCATGTTCCGTACCAGCACCAACGCCATGATTAATACCGGCGACGGAATTGCCATGGCATTGCGTGCAGGTATTCCGGCGCAAGATATGGAATTCTTTCAATTTCATCCTACAGGTATTGCTGGTGGCGTCGGTGTGCTGATTTCGGAAGGCGTGCGCGGCGAGGGCGGCTATCTGGTAAATAGCGAAGGCGAGCGTTTCATGGAACGTTATGCGCCTCATGCCAGGGATTTGGCAAGCCGCGATGTAGTGAGCCGAGCGATTGCAGTGGAGATTCGGGAGGGTCGAGGTTGTGGCAAGGAAAAAGACCACGTATTACTAAAAGTGGATCATCTGGGAGCGGACCTCATTAAAAAGCGTTTGCCCGGAATCCGTGAACTGGCCATGCGTTTTGCCAATGTCGACCCGATCGAAAAGCCCATGCCCGTTGCGCCAACAGCCCATTACACTATGGGAGGCATTCCAACTAACCGCCATGGCCAGGTAGTAATGCCCATTCAACATGGTCCGGAAGAGCCCATACCTGGCCTGTATGCCGTAGGCGAATGCGCTTGTGTGTCGGTGCACGGCGCTAATCGCCTTGGCGGAAACTCACTGCTGGATATCGTTGTTTTCGGTCGGGCTGCCGGAAACCACATACTGGATCATCTGGCGGAGAACCGCTATCACCAACCGGTCAAGGAAGGGGGTATCGACAAGGCCATGACCAGGCTGGCACGGTGGGACAAGAAGGGCACTGGTGAGTCGGTAGACAAAATCAGAGACGAGCTGCAAAGAACCATGGAAAAATACTGCAGCGTATTTCGTACACAGGACGTATTGGATGAAGGCATTGATAAGGTCAGAGAGCTGGAAGAGCGCTCGCGGAATGCTGTGCTAAAGGATCACAGCAGGATATTTAACACCGCTCGCATTGAGGCGCTGGAACTCGAAAACCTCATCGACTGTGCCCTGGCAACGGTAGTTTCCGCCGCCGCTCGAACTGAAAGCCGGGGTGCGCATTCTCGCCTGGATTATCCTGACCGTGATGATATTAATTGGCTCAAGCACTCCCTATTTCTCAAAGAGGGTTATCAACTGGATTATAAACCGGTGCGAATGAAACCGCTTACGGTTGAACCGTTTCCGCCGAAGGAGCGCGTTTACTAATGAGCAGATTCTATGAGTGCATAGAGAGAAGGGTGAGGTAACAACCATGCCCATCAAGTTTTCCATTTATCGGTTTAACCCGGAAACGGATTCAAAAGCATTTATGCAGGCCTATGAGTTACCGGAGGATTGCAATGCCACCATGCTGCTGGATGCCTTGTTACTGATAAAACAACAGGACGACACCTTGACGTTCAGGCGCTCATGCCGAGAGGGCGTGTGCGGCTCGGACGGCATGAATATTAATGGACGCAATGGCCTGGCCTGTATCACGCCGCTTTCATCTCTTTCTCAACCAATTGAGATTCGGCCATTGCCTGGTCTGCCAGTAATACGGGATTTGATTGTTGACCTGTCTCAGTTTTATAAGCAATACAAAACCGTTAAACCGTGGTTGATTCACCATGACCCGGAACCGGAGATTGAGTACACCCAGACACCGGAGGAACACGAACAGCTTGAGGGCTTAACGGAATGTATTCTGTGTGCCTGTTGCTCAACTTCGTGCCCTTCATTTTGGTGGAATCCGGATCGGTTTCTGGGTCCGGCGGCACTGTTGCAGGCGTGGCGTTTTTTGGCGGACAGTCGCGATCAGGCGACCGGGGAGCGCCTGGATGATCTGGAAGACCCTTACAGGCTTTATCGATGTCACACCATTATGAACTGTACTGACGTTTGCCCCAAAGGACTGAATCCCACCAAAGCCATTGGCCTGATTAAACAGTTGTTGGCCAGAAGAGTCGTGTAGGTGTTGTGATTAGCGCGCTGGACGAAATATCCCGGTTACGTTGGCGCTGCCGGAGAGGGTTCCTGGAGCTGGACCTGATACTGGATCGCTTTCTTGAGACCCGCTATGGCCAGTTGTCGCCCTCGCAGCAGCAAGATTTTCAACGCTTACTGGAAACCCCCGACAATCTATTGCTGGCTTATATTAATAAAACCGAATTCTGCCCCGATAAAAATCTCGAGTATATTATTAGCATAATGCAATAAATATATGATAATAAGAATAAATAATTCCATATCGATCACAGCGTTTGTGATCGTGCTGCACACAAGCTCGGCCCTGATCCTGTGGCAATTGCCGTTACCATTGCTGGCTCGGATTGCAGGAACCTGCGGCCTGTTGGTCTCTGGGATTTGGTATGTTGGGTGTTACGGAACCCGTCAAAGCCGTCTCAGCATTCGCAGCGTTCGCTGCGGCCAGGGCAAACCCTCACAGATCCAGATTAGTAACCTTCCGGAGTGGCTGGACATTGAATGGATAACCTTTGTCGACTGGCACTGGTTGGTGCTGGCGAAAGTAAAACCTGCTACAAAACCCAAACCGGTTAATCTTGTTGTTTCGCGGGATGCGGTAGATCCATCCTGTTACCATCAATTCCGCGTTTGGTTGAGGTTATCTGATATGGGAACCACCGGTTAACTCCGGGTCGGTCTTAGCCCGTAATAACGCGAGGCGTTGCATTTTCAGTCAGATCACCCGGAGCGAGAATAGTGTCGATCGGGGGGTGTTGAGTGTCAAGGTTTGGATAATCTCTGGTGTAATGGAGGCCGCGGCTTTCTTTTCTAGATAAAGCGCTGCGAATAATCAATTCCGCTACCAGTACCAAATTACGTAATTCGACGAGATCATTGGTAATCTTGAAGTTGCTATAATATTCTCGAATTTCATCTTTCAGTAACTCAATGCGATGGCGAGCCCGCATTAAACGCTTGGTTGTGCGAACAATACCCACGTAGTCCCACATAAAACGCCTTAGCTCGTCCCAATTGTGAGATACCACTACCTGTTCGTCGGGATCCGTTACACGGCTTTCGTCCCAGAGGGGCAAGGGCGGAACTGGTACGACTTTTTCATTGAGTTTTTCTGAAATATCTTTCGCTGCCGCATGGGCAAAGACAATGCACTCCAATAAAGAATTACTGGCAAGACGGTTAGCGCCATGCAAACCGGTGAAGGCGCATTCGCCAACTGCGTACAGTCCCTGGATATCCGTTCGCGCCTGCAAGCTAGTTACAATCCCTCCGCAGGTGTAGTGGGCAGCGGGCACAACGGGTATCGGACCCCTGGTCATGTCATATCCCAATTCCAGACAACGCCGGTAAATTGTCGGGAAATGAGAGGTAATAAATTCACTAGACTTGTGACTGATATCGAGATTTACGTGATCCAGTCCGTGTTTTTTCATTTCATAATCTATGGCGCGGGCCACAATATCTCTCGGGGCCAATTCGACGCGGTTATCGTGCTTTTGCATAAAAGGAACACCGGACGGTAATGACAACTTGCCGCCTTCTCCACGCACAGCTTCCGATATCAGAAAGGACTTCGCCTTGGGATGATAAAGACAAGTGGGGTGAAACTGGACAAATTCCATGTTCGCCACGCGGCAACCAGCACGCCAGGCCATGGCAATGCCGTCTCCTGTCGAAGTATCCGGATTGCTGGTGTAAAGATAGACCTTGGATGCTCCGCCGGTGGCCAATATTACAAATCTGGCCTGGAATAGGTTTACATGTCCCGAGCGTTTATCCAGGATATAGGCACCAAAGCAGCGGGTTTCGTTATCGGAGTCGGATCCAGAACGGGTAATCAGGTCAACGGCAATATGATCTTCAAAGATATGGATATTTTTGTGGCGTTTTACCTGGGTTTCCAGGGTCTGTTCGATGGCCCGACCTGTTGCATCTGCTGCATGGATTACCCGTCGATGGCTGTGCCCGCCCTCCTGAGTCAGGTGGTAGGAAGGTGAGCCGCCGGATTCCAGTTCGCAGCTGAAAGAAACCCCTTGATCCACCAGCCAGCGTATGGCCTCCGGGGCATGCTTGATGACAAACGCCACTGTCTCCCGCCGACATAACCCGGCACCAGCGTTAAGCGTGTCGTCAATGTGGGATTCGAAGGAATCCTGGTCGTCATTTAATACCGCCGCAATACCTCCTTGGGCGTAAAGACTGGAGCCTTCCGTCAAGGCGTCTTTGGCCACCAGGGAAATTTTCGCTATTGGGGCCAATTGCAGTGCCAGGCTAAGTCCGGCCGCGCCGGCACCTATAATGAGGACATCTGAGTTATACTGGTTTGCCATAAGACCCTGATTGAAGTACAAAAGCACATCTGAAATCTATCGTAACACATTGATTGTGACCACCAATAAATATTATAAAGGAGCCGTTTATGTCGGCTGCCCAGATTCGCCGCCATTGAGCAGAACTTTTTCGTCCCAACCCTGTCTATTTGTGTATGAAATTAAGCGTTACTGCGTCTCGCAGCAAAAGGCGCGGTAATGGCTGAGCGCCAGGCTGACGAAATACTGGTAAAGCGTGTCCAGCAGGGTGACAAAACTGCCTATGACCTGCTTGTCCGTAAATATCAGCAGCGGGTATCAAACCTGATTTCGCGTTATGTGTACGATCGCAGCGAAGTCGAGGACGTTACCCAGGAGGCCTTTATTAAGGCATATAGGGCGCTCAGGAATTTCCGCGGCGATAGCGCTTTTTATACTTGGCTGTACAGGATTGCGGTAAATACGGCAAAAAACTTTCTGGTATCACAAAGCCGCAGACCTCCCAATACTGATGTTGAGGCAACGGACGCGGAAAATATGGATCTTGGCGGAAATATGAAAGATATCGCGACACCTGAAGAAAATTTATTAAGTGACGAAGTGGTTAACACGGTACGAAACACTATTAAAGGCCTGCCGGAAGACTTAAGAGTGGCGATCACCTTGAGAGAACTGGAAGGGCTCAGTTATGAAGAAATCGCCCAGGTGATGGATTGTCCTATTGGTACAGTCCGGTCAAGGATTTTCCGGGCAAGAGAGGCTATTGATAATCAGCTTAAACCTTTGCTGGAAAGTTAAACTGAGAGAAAACATATGAAAGAAAAATTATCTGCATTACTGGATGGCGAGCTTGATGAAAACGACCAGGAGAGTCTGTTTCAGGAAATTTCGGCTGACCCGGAACTTTGTAGTACGTGGGAGCGATATCATACCGCCCGCGCTGTAATTCGAAATGAACTTGAAGGATTGGTGCTGCCGGGATTGGCTAATCGTATTTTACAAAAAATCGATAAGGAACCGGTGATCCTGGTGCCCAGAAAAAACAAGATAACTGCACAAAAAATAACGAGGCTTGTAGGCAGCCTGGCAATCGCAGCCTCGGTTGCGGCAGTATCTATTGTTAGCCTGAGGCCCAAGGAAGTTAATGAGAATCCTTCAGCGCAGCAGATAGCAATAGATTCATCAGCGGTCAAGAATGATCCGGTTCGTGTCGGTGCAACGCAATGGGATAAGAGGCAACCTGATCTCGAAAGCACACTTAACATGTATCTTGTAGAACACAATGAGTTTAGTCCGGCGACGAATTTCAGAGGAATGATGTCTTATGGAAGAGTTGTCGGTTACGATAACGAAAAATGAAAATCAGAAACTGTCTATTATCGACAATTCCTTTTTTGCTCACTTTTTTTAGTACTGCCGGATTCGCTCAGGAGTCCGCGCAAGACTGGCTAATGAAAATGAGTCTTGCCGCTAAGAATATGAACTATGATGGTAAATTTGTTTACCAGCATGGCAACCAGTTGGAGGCCATGCGCATCACACACCAGGCGAATAATAATGGGGTGAGAGAACGTTTGGTTTCATTGAACGGTGCGCCAAGAGAAATTATTCGTAACAACGACATGGTGCGGTGCTATCTACCGGATGAAGATTCTGTAATGGTTTCTTCCCGCAACCCCCAGGCAAAGAAATTTCCCGGACTTCTACCCTCTAGCATGGAACGACTAAATGAAAGTTATCTGATCAAGACCGGCAAAATAAGCCGAATAGCCAATCGGAGCGCACAGCTAATATTAATCCGACCGCAAGACCGGTATCGTTACGGATACCGGCTATGGGCTGATACCAAAACGGGATTGCTGCTTAAGGCTGATCTTGTTAATCAGCAAGGTGAAAGTTTGGAACAGTTCATGTTTACCGATATCGAGATCAACAAATCTTTAAGTGACTCTGATTTTGAACCCAGTTTCGACAATAGCAAAATGGTTTGGCATAAGGAGCCAGGCTCACCGAAAAAAGAACTGTCTCAGAGTAATTGGCGTGCACAAAGGTTACCCAAAGGATTTAATCTCACAGCGAGTCTTAATCGGTTTAAACCGACCAAGGGTGAGCCGATGATCCATCTGGTGTATTCAGATGGTTTGGCCGCTGTGTCTGTTTTCATTGAGAGAGGGCATGGCGATAGCGCTTCGATGTCCCAGGGGGCCAACCAAATGGGTGCTGTTCATGCCTATCGAGCTATGGTTGAGGGCTACCAGGTAACCGTGGTCGGGGAGGTGCCCGCTGAAACTGTTGAAATGATCGGGAGCTCAATAACCATGACAGAATGATCTGTTATCAGGGTATCGATACGGTATTGGGTGCTACTGTTTCCCAGAGATGGCGCCCTAAAAAGAGAATATTTCGCATTACCCCGAAAATCGGCTATGATTCCGCCGACTTGAACCGCTCAACCGTAATTATTTTAGTGAAGGCGCTGCTGGCGCCTTTTCTTGTACAGGGGATCCCCTCGCAAACGTCGTATGGACAATCAGAATCAGCAACTCATTCGTAATTTTTCTATTATTGCACATATTGATCACGGCAAATCGACCCTGGCTGACCGATTTATCCAGATTTGCGGCGGACTTGAGTTAAGGGAAATGGAGGCCCAGGTTCTGGACTCAATGGAAATAGAGCGAGAACGGGGGATTACTATCAAGGCACAAAGCGTGGCTTTGAAGTACAAAGCTAGAGACGGGTCGACCTACAAGCTAAATCTGATTGACACTCCAGGGCATGTGGATTTTTCCTATGAGGTATCGCGATCTTTGACCGCCTGTGAGGGCGCATTATTAATTGTGGATGCGGCACAGGGAGTACAGGCCCAAACCGTCGCGAATTGCTATACAGCGGCGGAGCTCGACCTGGAAATTATTCCGGTATTAAACAAAATTGACTTGCCAGCGGCAGAACCTGACAGAGTTAAGGCCGAAATCGAAGAAATTATTGGAATAGATGCAAGCGGTGCTATAGAAGCTAGTGCTAAATCGGGCCTTGGCGTTGAGGATATTTTAGAAGCTATAATCAAGCGCGTGCCTGCGCCCAAGGGTGATGCGAAAGCACCGTTGCAGGCGCTGATTATAGACTCCTGGTTTGATAACTACCTCGGCACAGTGTCGCTGGTAAGAATAATGAACGGAACACTTAAGCCAAAGGAGAAGATCCGGCTGATGGCTACTGGAAGGGAATACATTGCAGATGAGGTTGGGGTATTTACTCCAAAGCGCCTGTCAGTTCCTCAACTTTCTGCTGGCGAAGTTGGATATGTTATCGCCGGCATAAAAGAGGTTCGCAGCGCCCGGGTAGGAGACACCATTACCCATGCCGGCGCTCAGGCGAAAAGTGCGCTTCCCGGGTTTAAGGAAATTAAACCAAGGGTTTTCGCTGGTCTTTACCCGGTTGATTCTTCTGATTACGATGAATTTCGGGACGCCCTGGAAAAGTTGAGACTGAATGATGCATCATTAAATTATGAACCCGAAACTTCCGAGGCGCTGGGCTTCGGGTTCCGTTGTGGTTTTCTTGGTATGCTGCATATGGAAATTATCCAGGAGCGGCTTGAAAGGGAATACAACATCGACTTAATTACTACTGCACCAACAGTAGTGTATGAAGTGGTAACAACAAAAGGCGAGACACTCCAGGTAGAGAATCCCACAAAACTGCCGCCCGTCGCTACAATTCAGGAGATTCGCGAACCAATTATTGTAGCAACAATACTGGCACCACAGGATTATGTCGGCTCAGTGATCGGTCTCTGTGTGGAAAAAAGAGGGCTGCAACGCAACATGCAATATATAGGTAAACAAGTGATGTTATCCTATGAACTTCCGTTGAATGAAGTAGTGCTGGATTTTTTCGATAGACTTAAATCGGTGAGCCGGGGGTTCGCATCCCTTGATTATGAATTTCTGGAGTTTCGTGCGTCTGATCTTTGCAGGCTTGACATATTAATTAACGGAGAAAAAGTTGATGCGCTGTCTGTTATTATCCATAAAGACCAGAGTCAATACCGGGGAAGAGAAGTAATAAAGAAACTCAGAGAGATCATTCCAAGGCAGATGTTTGATGTCGCTATACAGGCGGCGATTGGAAGTAAGGTTATTGCCAGAGAAACAGTCAAGGCATTAAGGAAAAACGTGACAGCCAAATGTTATGGCGGTGATATCACACGTAAGCGCAAATTGCTGGAAAAGCAGAAGGCTGGCAAGAAGCGAATGAAGCAAGTAGGGTCTGTGGAAATTCCGCAGGAAGCATTTTTGGCAGTTTTACGAGTAGACGAGAAATAACAATGGATTTTGCTCTGATTATGTTTCTGGCTTTACTGGTTACCGGTGCCATTTGGCTGTTTGATAAATTGTTTAACGCCAATAACCGTGAACAGAAAGCGCGCGCATTAAAAGAAGCCGGCGGCTCGGAGGAAAGTGTTCTGCAAATCCGGAAAGAACCCGTGATGGTGGAATACGCCCGGGCTTTCTTTCCTGTAATACTGGCGGTATTTTTACTCAGATCTTTTTTAGTCGAGCCATTCAGAATCCCCTCCGGATCTATGTTGCCCAACTTGCTTGTTGGGGATTTTATCCTTGTTAATAAATATGCCTATGGCATTCGATTACCGGTTGTAAACAAGAAAATTATTGCCATCGATGTACCCAAGAGGGGAGACGTTGTGGTATTTCGTTATCCACATAATCCCTCAGTGAACTATATTAAGCGCCTGGTTGGGTTGCCCGGTGACCGCATCACCTATCGTGATAAAACGCTTTTTGTTAATGGTAAAAAAATGGAGCAATCTGATATAGGTCTTAGTAGTATTTATACGTTACGAGGGGAGGCCTCGCAGTTCCACCGTCTTTCCGAGGATCTGGATGGTGTAAAACACGATATCTTGTTAAGCGACTCGCAGGCACACGAGCCAGTCGAATTTCTGGTACCGCCGGATAACTATTTTGTCATGGGCGATAACCGGGACAGAAGTAATGATAGCAGGTACTGGCTTTACGTCCCGGACAAGAACCTGGTAGGTCGGGCATTTATGATCTGGTTTAGCTGGGACTTAACCCTGGACTGGGATCGTATCCTGTGGAATCGTATAGGAAATTCGATAAACTAGGCGCTGCTATACTTAAACCTGATAAGTCAACGGTACTGGAGAATGGTAAATGAACATAGATAAACAACAAGGCATGAGCATGTGGGTATTGCTGGCTATGGCGGTACTTGGCGGTTTTTTTACATTATTGGCAGTAAAACTGTTCCCTGTATATATGACAGACATGAATGTGGACAGCGCACTTAATAGATTAGCCAAGGAAGCTAGCTCGGCAGAAATGACCAATTCCGGGATAAGGGAGTCTTTGGAAAAGCGTTTCATGATTGATGATATTGACAGGCATGTGGATCTAAGAAAAGCGCTGTCTTTCGAGCCACAAGGCGGCAAGCGTATTGTCCGTATCAGCTACGATAGTATTACTCCTGTTTTCGGAAACGTGTTTGTTCTGATAGAGTTTGATCATTCGGCGGAGATTGGCCGGTTTGTCGGAGAGTAACTACCGGGAGTTATTTGCGGCGCTGAATTATGAATTTAGTGATTTGACGCTGCTGGAACGCGGACTGACTCATCGAAGCAAAAGCAGTAAAAACTATGAACGATTGGAGTTTCTGGGTGATAGCGTTCTCGGTTTTACCATATCTGCGGAGTTGTATAGAAAATATCCCAGTTTCACAGAGGGAAAGTTGACCCGCTTACGGGCATCGTTAGTTCGAAAAGAAACGTTGGCAAAATTGGGTCGTAAAATAAGGCTGGGTGACTACCTGAAACTCGGCAGCGGTGAATTAAAAAGTGGCGGTCATAACCGGGATTCCATTCTTGCCGATGCCGTGGAAGCCTTATTCGGAGCGGTTTATCTGGACAGCGGTATAGAAAGCACCCGAAATGTGATTCTTGGGCTCTATAGTGAAACATTGGAAACTCTATCTCCAGAACGTATCGAAAAAGACCCGAAAACACTGCTGCAGGAGTATTTGCAAAAACACATGCAGGCACTACCGGAATACGAAACAGTTAAAGTATCCGGTGTTGCTCACGATCAGCACTTTCTGGTGGAATGTCACATTCCTGGCATCAGCGACAAAATACGAGGCGAAGCAAAGAGCCGTAGGGCCGCAGAACAAGATGCAGCGTCAAAGGCTTATGATCTGCTAACCAAATCAAATAATGCAAAACGCTTATCGTAGCGGAATTGTTGCCGTAGTTGGTAGACCCAATGTCGGCAAATCAACATTAGTCAACGTACTGGTTGGACAAAAGATCAGCATTACTTCCCGGCGCCCCCAAACGACACAGCAGCGGATTCTTGGTATCAAGACATCTGATCGCTATCAAATAGTCTACGTAGACACGCCGGGAATTCATCCCTCAACCGGCAGAAAACTCAATAAGGTAATGAACAAGAGTGCGATCGGGAGCCTGTATGGAGTTGATTGTATTGTATTCATGATTACCGCGAAAGGATGGACAGAGTCCGACGAGCAGGTCTTAGAGATATTGCGCGGTCACAAGACCCCCATTGTGTTGGCGATTAACAAACTGGATACATTGGAGAGCAAAGAATATCTTATGCCATTAATCCAGGAATCCAATAAAAAAGAAGGTGTTGTTTTTACAGAAATAATACCTTTGTCCGCCAAGAAGCGAATTAACGTTGAGGAATTGGAAAATATATTGCTATCCTTTCTTCCCGAACAAGATAAATTATTTCCAGAGGATCAGGTTAGCGACCGCAGTGACAAATTTATGGCAGCTGAACTGATTCGGGAACAAATTTTTCATATCATTGGTCAGGAAGTACCCCATGCTGTCGCTGTTGGAATCGAAACCTTTAAACTGGAAAAGAATATCATTCGCGTTGAAGCCGTTATCTGGGTGGAAAAATCGGGACAAAAGGGTATTTTAATAGGCAAGAATGGCGAGAAGCTGAAAAGAATCGGTACAGAAGCCAGAAAGGAAATGGAGAAGCTGTTTGGCTCAAAGGTATACCTTAATCTGTGGGTGAAAGTGAGAGAAAACTGGCGCGACAGTGACAGGGCGTTGCGTACACTGGGATTCGGGGAAGATTAATAATGCGAGTCACCCAGGAAGCTGCCTATGTTTTACATTCCAGGAATTACGGAGAGACCAGTCTGTTGGTAGAACTATTTACCAGACATTACGGGCGCATTGGCGCAGTTGCAAAGGGGGCCAGAAAAAAGCAGTCGAAACAAGGCTCACTATTTTCGTTGTTTCAGCCTATTATTGTTGGTTGGTCCGGTAAAGGCGAACTTGTTACGATTACTCAATGCGAATCGGAGCGGGCAGAAGTACCCCTGGATGGAGAAGCGCTTTTTTGTGGATTTTATTTGAACGAATTGATATTAAACATGCTTCACCGGTTCGACCCTCATGAGGCACTGTATGACAATTATGGCAAGGCTCTTGTAGATCTACGAGGATCAGCCAGGGAGTGGGCTTTACGTATATTCGAGAAACGATTGTTTTCAGACATGGGTTATGGTCTGGTATTAGACCATAATATTGCAAATAACAGGCCAATTGATCCCGAATCTGATTACGTTTACATACCGGATAAGGGACCGGTTCCGCTCGATATTAGTAATACCATTAGTGCTAACTCAGGCAGCATCCGCCTAAAAGGAAAAAGTCTTTTAGCGTTGGCCAATGAAACAATTGATGGCGAGAATACGAAAATTGAAATAAAACATCTGATGCGAGAACTGATTTTACACCATACCGGCGGAAAGCCGATCCATAGTCGGCACTTACTCAAATCCCTGAGAGATAAAAAAGTAAAACCAGATTCCAGAGAGATTCTTAATGGTTAGACTAGGCGTCAATATCGATCATGTGGCGACCCTGAGGCAGGCGCGGGGTACGCTTTATCCTGATCCGGTTCAAGCAGCCATTATGGCGGAGCAGGCCGGAGCCGATGCAATCACCCTGCATTTGAGAGAAGATCGCAGGCACATCCAGGACCGTGACGTCGAAATTATTAAGCAAACACTGCAAACACGCATGAATCTGGAAATGGCGGTCACCGAAGAAATGATTGCGATCGCCCGTCGTATCCAGCCATCGGATTGCTGCCTTGTACCTGAGCGTCGTGAGGAGTTAACCACGGAGGGTGGTCTCGACGTGGTAAATCAGGTCTCATCAATAAAGCAGGCATGCGAGAGTCTGGCAGATGCGGGAGTACGGGTATCTCTGTTTATTGATGCTGATCAAAAACAAATTATTGCTGCTAAAGAGTGTGGCGCACCCGCGATCGAGATTCACACCGGACATTTTGCCGATGCAAGAACTGACGCAGAAAAGCGCCGCGAGTTTTTACGTATCCAGCAATCAGTCGTAAAAGGGCTGGAGCTTGGACTTCAGGTCAACGCAGGGCATGGGCTGCACTATCATAACGTCATGGATATTGTCGCAATACCCGGCATTAGCGAACTTAATATTGGCCACTCAATAATTTCCAGAGCTATTTTTAGCGGGTTACATGACGCCATAAAAGAAATGAAAGAACTTATTCAGGAAGCCTCAGCGAAATGATTTATGGGATAGGCACAGATATCGTTCGCGTAGCAAGAATGCAAAAGAACCTGGAGAGATTTGGCGACAAATTTGCGGCGCGCATACTTACTGACGAGGAGCTGGCTAAATTTCGCGGTTATTCCAAAAAGGCCAATTATCTCGCCAAGAGATTTGCTGCAAAAGAAGCCGCAGCAAAGGCTTTGGGACTTGGTTTTCAAAATGGACTTCAATTGAAACAAATAAGTATTAATCACGACAAACTGGGTAAGCCAATATTTGAATTTTCCGGATTTGCCCGCCAATACATGATGGATAAAAAAATCACTTCCGTACATTTAAGCCTTTCCGATGAAGACGATAATGCCGTGGCGTTCGTTGTCATGGAGACAAACCAATAGCCTCGACTGATATACGCTAATAGTCAGGCTCGATTGTACCGCGGAATCCAAGCATAGAGGCAATACCTGCCAAGCCAAGACCAAGCAAAATCATAACTGGACCGATATAGGAGAAGGGACTGGCTAATAAGGTATTGGCCCACTCAAGATTTAACCCGGAAGTCAGATACAAAAGTCCCGAATGAAATACTGTGCCCAAGATAAAGACCCAACTGATTAATTGTTTGAAGGCACGATTGATTGCTAAAAAACAAAGTAGTAAACCTACAGCAATATTCAATAAAGCTTCAAGATTGCCATGGGCGTGGGGGCCGCCTTTAATTGTATCGATGGCGGATCGGGTGTTGAGTTTGGCTGAAAGCGACAAGATGGCCTGAGTATTCATTCTGGCGATCTGGTCCGGTGTCATGGGTTCCATGTCTTTCTCATACCCATCTTGCACAACCTGTTGCAATTCACCGACTTTCTGTTGCTTCACCACCTCTGCATCCGCCACATCACCGAAATACTTAACAATCATTAATGGCCCTAGTGCGGCAGTGAAAACCAGGTAAATAAAGCCAAAAACTATGTTTTTCTTTCCTATCATGATCGCTGCTCCTGCCCGTAAGTTAAGGTACTCAGGTCAGCACTGTAAGTGCTGCACAGCAGTATCTCAAGTATTGAAAAGGCGAATGGGCCTGCGCGCCCGATCGGGGACGGAAAAAAGACGAATTTCTGAAAGATAGGAAAATGGCTCCCCGGCGCGGACTCGAACCACGGAC
>JAOUNW010000195.1 GCA_029880755.1 Gammaproteobacteria bacterium | reverse complement strand
GCCCTGGATCTGGAACGTGAGGGTATTCTAAAAAAGTATGGCGTCGAAATGATCGGGGCCAGTAAAGAAGCCATTGATAAAGCAGAAGACCGGGAACTGTTTAAGAATGCCATGAATACTATTGGTCTTGAATGCGCCCGGGGAGCCATTGCTCATAGCCTGGAAGAAGCGCATCAGGTACAGGCCAGGATCGGTTTTCCTGTCATTATTCGCCCCTCGTTTACTATGGGCGGTAGTGGCGGTGGTGTCGCCTATAACAAAGAGGAATTTGTCGAAATTTGCCAACGTGGACTGGATGCCTCGCCGACCAATGAGTTGCTGATTGAAGAATCCATTATTGGCTGGAAAGAATTTGAAATGGAAGTTGTACGTGATCGTAATGACAATTGCATTATTATTTGCTCCATCGAAAATCTTGATCCAATGGGCGTACATACGGGTGATTCCATTACTGTTGCACCGGCACAGACGCTGACTGACAAGGAATACCAGATTATGCGTGATGCCAGCATCGCGGTGTTGCGCGAGATCGGTGTCGATACCGGCGGGTCGAACGTCCAGTTTGCTATCAATCCTGTCGATGGCCGCATGATTATCATTGAGATGAATCCGCGCGTCTCCCGTTCTTCGGCATTAGCTTCTAAGGCAACCGGCTTTCCTATTGCCAAGGTCGCCGCCAAACTGGCGGTAGGATATACCCTGGACGAATTACAGAACGATATTACTGGCGGTGTAACGCCAGCCTCTTTTGAGCCCAGCATCGATTACGTAGTAACCAAAGTACCGCGCTTTACTTTCGAGAAATTCCCCAAGGCCGATCCTACCCTGACCACCCAAATGAAATCTGTAGGCGAGGCCATGGCCATTGGCCGTACGTTCCAGGAATCATTGCAGAAAGCGCTGCGCAGTCTGGAGATCGGTGTTTATGGACTGGAGCCGCAACTGGAACCTGGTCTGGATAAGGAGTCTGCACGCGATCGTTTGAAAGCAGCCTTGATTTCACCGCGTGCAGAGCGTCTGTGGTATGTCGCGGATGCTTTTCGTTGCGGTATGACAATTGATGAGATATTTGCATTGACTTATATCGATCCCTGGTTTTTGGCACAGATTGAAGAACTGGTGTCTATAGAACAACAGGCATCACGGACGGAAAAAAGCAAGCTAACCAGTACCAGATTACTCGAATGGAAGCGTAAAGGCTTTTCTGATCGTCGTTTGGCGGATCTTATGGGGTTGCGTGAAGTGGAGTTCCGCAAACTGCGACATAAGCTCGGTGTGCGCCCTGTGTATAAACGGGTGGATTCCTGTGCCGCTGAGTTTGCATCGGCAACGGCATATATGTATTCCACGTATGAGGAAGAGTGTGAGGCCACACCAAGCAAGCGCCAGAAAATTATGGTTCTGGGTGGAGGACCTAATCGTATTGGTCAGGGTATCGAGTTTGATTATTGTTGTGTTCATGCGGCCTTTGCCATGCGGGAAGACGGTTATGAAACCATTATGGTGAACTGCAATCCGGAGACAGTATCGACAGATTATGATACGTCGGATCGCTTGTATTTTGAGCCATTGACGCTGGAAGATGTACTGGAAGTGATTCATGTGGAAAATCCCACGGGTGTGATAGTTCAGTATGGTGGACAAACGCCGTTAAAGCTTTCCAAGGGTCTGGAAGATGCCGGTGTACCTATTATTGGCACCAGCCCGGACTCTATCGATCTTGCGGAAGACCGTGAACGTTTTCAGAAACTTCTGAAGCGTCTGAAATTATTGCAGCCGCCCAATGCCACGGCCAAGGACACGGAATCGGCTATCAAGAAAGCGGACAAGATCGGTTATCCGTTAGTGGTCAGACCCTCTTATGTATTGGGTGGCAGGGCCATGGAGATCGTTCACAGTCGCGAGGATCTGGAAGTTTACATGCGCGTTGCGGTAAAGGTGTCTGAGGATTCACCGGTGCTGCTGGATAAGTTCCTTAATGATGCCATTGAGGTGGATGTGGATGCCATTGCGGACGGCAAGGACGTGATGATTGGCGGCATTATGGAGCATATTGAGGAGGCCGGTGTACATTCCGGGGATTCCGCCTGTTCTTTGCCACCGTTTACCCTGTCCCAAAAAATCCAAAATCAGCTGCGGGAGCAGACAGCGTTATTGGCCAAAGGCCTCAAGGTCGTGGGACTGATGAATATCCAGTTCGCCATTAAGGGGAACGATATCTATGTACTGGAAGTTAATCCGCGCGCTTCTCGTACAGCGCCTTTTGTGTCAAAGGCGACAGGACGCCCTCTGGCTAAGATCGCTGCGCGTTGCATGGCCGGAAAAAGTCTTGCCGAACAAGGCATCCTCAAGGAAATTATTCCGGAATACTTTTCAGTGAAAGAGGCGGTTTTTCCCTTTATCAAGTTCCCGGGTGTCGATACCATGTTGGGTCCGGAAATGAAGTCCACCGGCGAGGTAATGGGAATTGGCCGTAATTTTGGCGAGGCATTTCTCAAGGCCCAGAATGCAGCGGGCGCAGCAATAGCAAGTACCGGTAAAATGTTTATCAGTGTGCGCGACGCTGATCAGGTACCGGCGATTGAGGTGGCCCGGTTTTTCAGTCAACATGGCTATGAAGTGTTGGCAACTCGCGGCACGGCGGCTGTATTTGAGGAGGCCGGTATCCATGTGCGTGTGGTCAATAAGGTATCAGAAGGTCGGCCACATATCGTTGATATGATTACTAACGATGAGATCGATATAATTATTAACACAGTATCCGACAAGCAGAGCCTGGAAGACGCTTCCAAAATCCGCCGTGTTGCGCTGGAACACAAGGTAACCAATTACACTACCCTGGCTGCCGCAAAAGCGGCATGCGAGGCTCTGCAGTTGGACAGGGCTCACGAAAATCGAGTCAATCGGTTACAGGATTTACACAAGGAGATCTTGTTATCATGATTAAAGTGCCTATGACAGTTGCAGGTGCAGAGAAACTGAAAGAAGAACTGCATCACCTTAAGACGGTGGAGCGCCCGCGTATTATCGCGGCGATTGCCGAGGCTCGAGCGCATGGCGACTTATCGGAAAACGCCGAATATCATGCCGCGAGAGAGCAGCAGAGTTTTGCCGAGGGACGTATTCAGGAAATTGAAAGCAAGTTGGCCAGTGCCCAGGTGAT
>JAOUNW010000196.1 GCA_029880755.1 Gammaproteobacteria bacterium | reverse complement strand
GTCTATAGGCATGCCGTTGTTGCTGGGTTTACCGCTCGAACACTTTAAAGTAATTCTACTGCGTAAGCTGGGCCAGTTTTCAAGAAACAATAATCCGGTAACCAATTGGTTATACTGTTTGCGGCAAATTATGCAGGACTATCATCAGGCCCTGTTGCGGGATCCGCAGTTGGATAAGCAGTTTCTCGCGCTGTTTTTCAATATTTATTTGCCGTTATTTGATTCGCTGGGAGGATATATTCTACAACTGGATGAGCTTAAGGCCGACAGCAGCGCTTTGGAACATATTAATCATGAAGATGTCGTGCTGGCTTTGGAAATGGAATACCTGGTGGCGCGTTTCTTAGATACTCATTACTGGCCTAAAGTGAGGCAAATGGTGGAACAGAATCCCAAGGCCTCGCCATTCGGATGCGCCCGCCTGCTACCCACTTTGGAGGGGAATTTAGCGAAGGTAAATCTAAAGCTATGGTTGGCGGAGTCCAGAAAAATGTCTTTGTTGACCTACGACAAGATGCCTAATCTTCGTCAACGCCTGGAAAATGTCGGGCACGATAAACCATTGCCCATTACCCTCGCTAAAGGTTCTGCTGCCACGCAGTTATTGGGTGACGCCTTTTACCGGGCATTGAAAGTTGCCGATATGTTCTGGTCAAAAAACACCGCGGACAAGTGGCGTAAGGAATCCGAGATCAGGCGCAGGGAACAGGCGATAATCCAGCAATTACAGCAGAAAAATACCAATACCCGGCTGAGTATTAAAGAGTTACTGCAGTGGCGTAACTTAAAACAGAAATACTCAAAAGAACCCGTGTCGCTGCCTATTTACCGGTTTCTTATCGGTAAATTACCGAAATCAACAAATCTGCCAGTCTGAGGTTTTTTGGTAAATATTGATCTCGCCGGCGTGATGTTTATCTTTTAAAAATATGGAGTTATTCCGGTGGCTCGGTCGTCGGGCAATTTTTAGTAAAAGACTCCTGGATATGATGAATTGCAAAACACGTAATAATTTTACATTTCACTGTTGCAAAAAAAATCGAATTGGCCGATAGTTGTTAACGGAAAAAACGCAAATATCGTTTTAATAGTGAAAAGTATTTCGCTGAAAAGTGGTATTCAGCATTTATGTTAGTGTGGCTGTTGTGCCCATCGATACAGCCAAAGTGTATTGTGCACCCATTTGAATTATCACAGATGATATGCGCTACTCAATACATTTATTAGGTGTTTCACAGGGAGTTTGGACAAGAGGTGCGTTATGGCTAATGTATTAGTAGTAGACGATGAGGTATCTATTCGTTTTATGCTGCGGGAGATTCTCGAGCAGGAAGGTCATGACATCGAGGAAGCGGTCAATGGCGAAGAAGCGCTGATGATGATAAATGCCGGCCACTACGATCTAGTGATAACCGACCTGGTAATGCCTAAAAAGAACGGTATTGATGTCATCGTTGAGTTCAAGCGTGCAGATCCTGATTGCCGGATATTGGCAATTTCCGGTGGCGGTGGTACCAGCGGACATTTTGACTATTTACCCGTGGCCGAGAGAATGGGAGCCAGTGGGATTATGAGTAAGCCCTTTCTGATCGCAGATTTGAAAGACAAAGTGAATGAAATACTGGCGGCCTGAGGTAAGCGTCAGTACGCTATCCGGCTTCCATCTCGCTGCTTGGGTTCCGCCATGGAGTCAAAATGACAAGCGTTTGGTTTTGCCTGGGGTCACGTCTCTTGTTGCGACTTAAAACAGTTCAATATCGCCGCTGGCGATATCGGCCTGCCGAACCGGGTTGTGCATAGCGCTGGTGCCACTGGATGATTCGTTTGCGGTTCCGGGTTTACTGACACTGCCCGCCAACACCAGTTTTTCGTGATCGAGTTGTTTCATCACCTGAACCAGATTGAGCATATGTCCAATGAGTTGCGTCGCGATATCCTCAAATTGCAGGGCGCGTACCGCATCGGCTACGTTGTCACTAATCAGAGCGGTTATCGTGGAAGCCTTCTCCAGCTTGAGCGCGGAGTCGCGGTTTAAATCATCGATTTCGCCCATCAATTCAGTGAGCCGGTCCTTGGACGATAAGGACATGCTAATGTCCAGAGAGGCCATTTTTCCAACAATCGAGTTGGCCCGGTTCATGGTAACCCGTGATTCATCGTGCCGCTCCCGAATCAGATCACTGAACTCACGGCTGCGTTGGGAAAGAGCACGAACTTCCGTTGCAACCACCGCAAAACCTCGACCGGCTTCGCCGGCATGCGCGGATTCGATAGCGGCGTTTAATGCCAGCAGGTCTGTTTGTGAAGAGATGCTGCCAATTTCCTTGAGCAGGGTTTCGACTTCACGTATCTTCCGGTCCAGGGTATCCATGGCATCCACCAGCTCCATACTGTAGGAGCCCATTTTCGATATGCTGTCCACAAAATTCTGAATCAGGTCCATCATTTCATGGGTAAATTGTTTTACCCCGTGATCGTTGGTGGCGTGCACGGAAATTCTCTGTACCAGTCCGACCAGTAAGTCTTTTTGATTGCGGGATTGTTCCTCCAGACTGTGAAACGCCGACAGCAAGCCCTGCACGGCGCTGTGAAGTAATCCGGTTAAGCGGGTCATGTTTTCTTCAAGGGCGTCTGAAGTGTTTAGGATGTCTTTCTGCAGAACCTCATATCTCACGGCCTCCTGTTGCCGCGTAGCGTCAAGCTCTTCCTGCAGCCGCTTGACCGTCGCGCAACGCTCCTGCCACAGCTTGCGTGCACTGTATGCCCAGACTATGACAATAGCGATGATATTGGTCAGTAGCACAGCTTGGTGACTCGTGATTAAACTGAGGCTGATGCTGACGATTAATAGTGCCGCGGGCAGAGCCAGAATTGACAGCGGTGGCTTGAAGTCTATGCTCATGACGGTAAACCATCCCATGTCAGCACAGATGTAACAAATGTTGACGGTATTAAGGAAAAAAAGTTGTTTTGAGATTCCATCATGGGTACTGCGCCAATTGTGCTGAGCTTATGCCCAGATGTGAAATCAGACTGGCGGTATCTATGGGCTTTTCCAGACAGGCCCTGGCGCCGAGATTCATTATCCGAGATATATTTTCCGGGGCAGGGTCGCCGGTCATGGCAATGATTTCAATGGCAAAGGTTTCCGGCCGGGACTTTA
>JAOUNW010000091.1 GCA_029880755.1 Gammaproteobacteria bacterium | reverse complement strand
GCCTGACTTATGACGAAGTGGCGGAAATGCTGGTGGATCGTAAGGTTGCGTTACGAGAAAAATACACATCGCTGGTTCCGCATCTGGAGCAGTTGTATTCGCTTTATAAAACGTTGCATAAAGTTCGGCAGCGGCGCGGCTCCATTGATTTCGATTTACCGGAAACAAAAATAATTTTTGATGATAAGGGCAAGATTGACCGGGTTGTTCCATTGGAGCGTAACGATGCCCATCGGTTGATTGAAGAATGTATGTTGGCTGCCAATATTTGCGCCGGTGAATATTTGCAGAAATCAAAATTACCCGCGCCTTACCGTGTGCATGCCGGGCCAGCCGATGCAAAACTGTTGGCATTGCGCGAATTCCTGTTTGAGCTGGGATTGACACTGAGTGGCGGCGATTCGCCCAAGGCATCGGATTATGCGGCATTGTTGGAGAGCGTGAGAGAGCGCCCCGATGCCCATGTTATTCAGACCGTCATGTTGCGCAGCCAGAGCCAGGCTGTATACAGCCCGGACAATATCGGACACTTTGCGCTGGCCTATCCCACCTATACCCATTTTACATCACCCATTCGGCGCTATCCTGATTTGATTGTGCACAGGTTAATCAAGGCTGCCTTGAAGGGCAAAGATCGTTTTTGGAAGAAGAAGGACAAGACCGGTGAAATGGCGCTGGAATACAACACAGTGAAGGCGTATAGCGAACACTGTTCCATGACCGGTCGTCGCGCTGACGAAGCCAATTGGGATGTGATCAAATGGCTAAAAACTGAATTCATGATGGATAAGGTGGGCGAGGAATATGATGGTGTTATCAGTGGCGTTACCAGCTTTGGATTGTTTGTCGAGCTGAAAGAGATTTTCGTAGAGGGTCTAGTGCATGTCACGGAACTGGGTAACGACTATTATCACTTTGAAGCAGGAAAACACAGAATGGTAGGCGAGCGCACCCGGCACACCTACCGCCTGGGGGATCAGGTGCGGGTTAAGGTGATGCGGGTTGATCTGGATGAAGCCCGAATCGACTTTGGGTTGGTGGGTCAGGTGCCGAGGCAAAAGGCAGGACGCGGTAAATCTGATGTTAGCCGCAGTGGAGAGAAAAAAGGCAAGGGCAAGCGTACCGGCAAACGTAAATCCGAAAGTGAGCGCAAAGGCGGTAAAACAGGCAAGAAGAAAACGGGCAAGAAGGGAGGCAGCAAGCGATCACGGCGAGGAAAACGCTGAGTATGCCTCGAGACGACGTGATATGTGGGTACCACGCCGTACTGTCTGCGCTGGATCATCATCCGGATACCGTTGCCGAAATATTTCTGCAGGATAAACAGCGGGAAAAACGCGCAGAGACTCTGGTCCAACGGGCCAGAGCCGCCGGCGTAAGAATCAAGCAGGTAAGCAGGGTTGAGCTGGATCAGATCGTTGGCGAGCAGACGCGGCATCAGGGTGTAGTGGCCCGCTTAAACGCGCAGATCCCGCCGCTGAACTTTGAAGCATTTCTGGAAACGCTGGATAACAATGCCTTCCTGTTAGTATTGGATGGTATACAGGATCCGCATAACCTGGGTGCTTGCTTGCGTTCCGCCGATGCTGCTGGTGTGCAAGCGGTAATTATCCCAAAAGACAAAGCGGCGTCTATTACGCCGGTGGTGCGCCGCGCTGCCAGTGGCGCTGCGGAAGTCATGCCGTTGTATCAAGTCACCAATCTGGCGCGTAGTTTGCGTGAAATCAAAGACAAGGGAGTCTGGCTGGTAGGAACCTCAGACGATGCCGAAGAAAGTCTGTATGAGGCAGACCTCACCGGACCAATGGCTATTGTGATGGGCAGCGAAGGCAAGGGGATGCGTCACCTGACAAGGGAACATTGTGATAAATTCATTAGCATACCCATGCACGGTACGGTATCCAGCTTGAACGTCTCCGTTGCCACCGGCGTTTGTCTATTTGAAGCAATGCGCCAGCGAACCCGAAAATTGAAATGACGAGATTGCATTAATGAAAACTATTAAATCCGTGATGACCAACTTTCCTTATTCTATCGAGATTGAGAACCATCTACGTAGCGCCAAACGCATGATGGAACAATTCAAAATACATCATCTACCGGTAAAATCTGCAGAAGGCTACACCGGCTTGTTAACAGAGCGGGATGTGCAATTGGCGGCGGATCTGGGGATTATGGACAGTGGCGAGATATTGGTTGGGGATGTTTGCCGGAAGGACGCCTATGTGGTTTCGTCGGAGGCTTCTTTAGCCGATGTGCTGGAGTACCTGGCACAGACCCACGACGATTCCGTATTGGTAGTTGAGAACCATAAGTTAGTTGGGATATTCACCACTACCGATGCCTGCCGATATTACGCCAAAGAATTAAGAGAGCGAGAGGATGGTGGCTCTCAGGAAAGTTAGATTGTCGTGATGGCGCACGTGCTGTTTACTTATGGCACGCTCTCCCTTCCGGAAGTAATTCATCGTGTTACCGGAAAATGTTTTCCTGCTGTCGATGCCTTGATTGAAGAATATGAAACCTATTATTTGAAAAACCGACCATACCCTGGCATGTGTTATACCGGGAAAGGAAATACCTGGGGAAAACTTCATTTTGACATAGACGCGGCTACCTTCGATCTTCTTGATCATTATGAAGGCGGGGAGTATGTGCGCCAACAAATCACAGCAGTCACAACAGAAGGAAAATCTGTGACGGCACAGGCATATGTCCTGGCAGACAATGCAAAACATTTGGTAAGCGTAAGGCCCTGGAACGAAAAAACATTCCGGCAACGCTATCTGGCGCAGTATCTGAATGAAATGGAATGGCGGCGAAAGCCGTTGCGCCAATGAAAGTAAGATTCCTGTTGTTGTCAGTGATTACGGTATCCGCGATAGTTGGCATATTCCTGTTACCCGCCATCCCGCAGGATCCGGCCTACCATCAGTTCGTAGATACTCGTGTGCTGTTTGCCATTCCCAATTTCTGGAACGTCATTTCCAATTTGCCATTTTTTGTAGTCGGGCTAGCGGGGTTGCTTTTACTAAGAAAAGGTGTGCCGCAAGGTGGTTTGCCAGAAATGAAAAACGCCTATTATCTGTTTTTCATTGGCGTATTTCTGACCACGTTTGGTTCATCGTATTACCACTGGACCCCTGCTAATCACACCCTGGTCTGGGACCGCCTGCCCATGACCTTGGGGTTTATGGGACTCTTTGCCGCCATGGTTGCCGAATTCCTGTCGGTTACCGCAGGGAAACGCCTGTTGTGGCCGCTGCTGGTTGTAGGCGTGTTGTCAGTGGGTTATTGGCATTTGACTGAACAGGTTGGGGCAGGGGATTTGCGTCTTTATGCCTTGGTGCAATTTCTGCCCATGGTGCTGATCCCGCTGATGTTAAGTTTGTTTCCGGGGCGGTTCCGCGGCAAGCGCTACCTGTGGTGGGTGATTGCCTGGTATGGCCTGTCCAAGCTGCTGGAGCATTTCGACCAGGGGATCTTTCTCGCCACGGGTATAAGCGGGCACAGTCTAAAGCACCTGACCGCAGCAGGTGCCGCGACCAGTTTTTGGCTGGCACTTCGGTACCGCCGTGCCCCATAGTTACCGAATACGGTAAAATGGAGCTAAATATATTTATAAATTACCGTATAGAGTAAATAATTATTTACCTTATACAGTAAATTATGCTATATTATGCCTATTATTTACCTTATTAGGTAATTATTATGCATGATGTCATTCTTACGCTCATTGAAGAAATTGTAGAGGCGGGCAAGCGGCAAGGCCTGGATCAGAAAATGATTGCTGAGAAGGCCGGGGTTGGCGAAAGCATGTTGTCCAAGGCCAAACAGGCGGACGATATTCGGTTTTCCACGCTGGTTCGCCTGGCTAATGCCGTGGGTCTGCGCCTTACCTTAACACCCAACGATCCGACCTTGCAGGGCCTAATGAGTCGCAGTCTCTTTGACGGAAAACCGGACACAGGAGAGTAGCTGTGGCCGCCGACCGTCATGCCGTCATCTGGACGCGCGCCGGGGTGGCACCTGTCAAAATGGGCCACCTTACCGTTACCGACCGCCAATGCCGCTTCACCTACGAGCCAGACTACCTGGAAACCGGGCTGCCCGGTTTGAGTGTGCTCTATCCAACTGGGTTTGTCGGCAACAACACATTGGTCTGGGAACGCACACCGTATTTTGATTTCCAGCCTCAAATTCAGTCGCTTATTCCTCCTGCCAGCGAGTCGAATTTTCAACGGCGGCTGATTTTGTCCTACCTGGAACAACAGGGCAGGCAACCCGCACCTGGGTTCGATAGCGATTGGGCCATTCTGATGATGTCGGGCCACGGTGGTATCGGTCACCTGGATATTTTTGAAGACGATAGCAAGGCGAGTGCCTGGTACAACGATGCAATACCCACTCCATTTTTTCAAGTCAGCGATAAATTCGGACTGTCTCTTAAGGAGTTTCTCACCTGGCTGGATGACGATGCGGACTCCGTATTGGAAGCCCTGGGCCCCACGCCCAGTGTCGGTGGCGCCATTCCCAAGTTGTTGTTATCTATCCCGGCAAGCGGCTGGGACGGACGCGTTGCCTTGCCCCGACGCCAACTCAGCGACGACCGCACGGATATTATTCTAAAGCTGGAAAAGGAAACCTATCCCGGGATTGCTGCGCTTGAGGCGCTGGCGCTGGAGGTACACAAAGAGGCGGGATTCGAAACACCACGATACTGGTTAACTGATATTAATGGCATACCCGCTATTGCTATTGAACGGTTTGACCGCACGGCGCATGGCAAACCCATTTTTACGGAAACACTTTATTCCGTTATGGCAAGCGGTGACCGGAGAATCACCAACCACTACAGCGGTACGTATGACGACATCGGCCGCGCCTTTGATCGTTCACCCATACCATTGGTGTCTCACCCGGCGCAGAGTAAACAGCATTTACTAAAACGGTTATTGCTTTCCTTTGTTACCGGCAACGGTGATTTGCATCTGGAAAATTTATCATTGCGACAATTCGGAGACCAGATAGGCTTCAGTCCTGTGTACGACCCCACGCCCATGCGTGCCTACCGCAAACACGACTTAATGGTGTCCATGTCTTTCGGTGATTACGGTGCTTTTGGCAAAGGTGATAGCGTCATTAACTTCAGCGAGGCCTTGTTGCATTTCAGCAAAAACCTCGGCATCACACGCCAGACACTGCGCTCAACCATAGAAACGGTTTTGCCGCTAGGGGAGGAGTTCGTCCATCGCATGAACCAAATTGAATCGGTGCCGGTGGAAAATCGCAAACACCTGGAGAGCACCTGCCGGCAGATGGAGCAGAAGCTGAAATTGGCAGTTGGTTAAGCGTAGAGAGGATCGTCGAAATATCTTGTCAGGGAAACAGGATCCGAGTGTATAATGGTTGCTGTTTACTTTATATCAAGAGTTTTTACTCTGACCCCAAATACTCAAATACTCAAATACTCTGAACTACCCCGCATTCCACAGACACAGAGTTAAGCAGCCGCCTGCATTGTTTCATACTCCTCGGGTGTTTGGTAGTTGAGGGTTTGATGCAGGCGTTTGCGGTTATAAAACAGTTCGATGTAATCGAAGATGGCGCATCTTGCTTCTTCTCTTGTTGTAAAATCCCTGTGATAGATTAATTCATTCTTTAAGTTAGCGAAGAAGCTCTCGGCCACGGCATTATCATGGCAGTTGCCTTTACGGCTCATACTGGCAATCATCTTATGTTGTTTCAGCAGTTCCCGGTATTGGGCACTGGTGTAGGTGATGCCTTGATCGGAGTGATGCAAAAGTCCGGGTTTAGGCTGTCGATGCTGGATGGCCATGGTTAAGGCATTACAGACCAGTTGTTTATTATTGCTATTGCCCATGGCCCAACCCACCACCTTCCTTGAGTACAGATCCATCACGGTAGCCAGATACAGCCAACCCTGGCGGGTCGGAATGAAGGTGGTGTCGGTCACCCAGGCCTGATCCGGTTGAGAGGTGGTAAATTGCCGGTTCAGGACATTGTCGGACACAGGTTCATTGTTACGTGCCCCGCGACTGGCCTTGAACCGTTTCATACGAATGGCTTCGATGCCATGGGTTCGCCGTAATCGTGCTACCTGATGACGGCCACAGGTCTCACCTTGTTGTTTGAGGAGTCGCCAGGTTTTATCACTGCCACAGGTGGATCGGTGTTGCTGATGGATGACTTTAATCTTCTCAAGCAATGCATTATTGGCCTGTTCCCGCGCACTGGGTGCGCGGGCAATCCAGGCATAGTAACCGCACCGGCTAACGTTCATGGCCTGACATAAATGCGCAATACGGTGCTGATGTTGCTGCTGTTGAATGAACCGGTACCTCACTCGGATTCCCTGGCAAAGTACCGTGCGGCCTTTTTTAGGATTTCATTTTCCTCCTTGAGCCGGTCATTCTCTCGTTTCAGTTTGGCCAGCTCATTGTCTTTACCCGAGCGCCGGCCTTTGCCGGGGAAGGCCTCAGTGCCTCTCCTGTGGATCTGTTCCTGCCACTTATAGAGCTGGTTTCGTCTGACGCCCAGTTCCCGGGCAATCTCGACCGGTGATTGGTGACCTTGCTCCAGCAACCTGACTGCTTCTTGTTTGAATTCCTTGGTAAACGTCTTTCTCTTGCTTGTCATGTGACACCTCCAGAGGCATTATCCTCTTAGTTGGGTGTCTATGAAATGCGGGGTGGTTCACTCTGACCCCAAATATACTGTGGTTCAGCTTCTACGTTGCGGTGTATAAGCAGGTGCCGGTGTAGGGGGGGGATAATGGTCGACGCCTAGCTTGGGCGCGATATCAGAATCAATTGTGGATTGATAAACAAGCTCATTATGATTGTGGCATAATTGGCGTCGTAATAAAAAATTAGATCGTAGTAAAGGATCGCTTCTACGTAGTTCTTGCTCCGACCTAGATGTAATTACTGGAACTAACCAAAATAGACAAGGAGAAGTAAGGATGAAAAATATAGTATTTGGCCTTTCTTTATTAAGTATTTTGTTATCTCAACCAGTTTTAGCCGTAATAGATAGTGATGCTTCTGAAATTCAGTTGAGGAAAAACTGCAACGCAGGAGGGGTTCAACTGGATAACTGCTTCACCTCCCTAGTAGATACGCTAGAGTGGCTATGGGGTATTGATCCAGCAAAGACGCATCGGAGCCCAATTCCCAGCAAAACAGATCCAGTCATAGTGGATATAGGCCCCGGGCTCTTTTATGTACCAACTCCAGAGAATGCTGGGGATGTTGGGGCGTTTTGTGATCAAAGGGGATTTGTAACCTTTCGGGGTGCCGGACGGGAACACTCAATAATCAGCGCGGCGGATGGTGCTACCGGATATGGCTTGGCAATCAATAACTGTACTAGTTTGTCCTTTCAGGACCTAACTATAGATACCAAAGATACTTTTTTTGGAATACTTTGGACGGGTGATGGGAACTCCTCGTATTCAAACATCGAGCTTATTGGTAATGGTCAGCTGTGGTACGACCTAAATTGTACAACAGGGAACTCGAAACACTATTGGACAAGCAGTAAGCTTACAGCCAAAACCAATCCTGATACTTTTCCTATAGCCAACGCCTATACCAGTACTTGTGCAGAGACCTGGTTTTTTGGTTCAGAAATAACTGCGATTGGGACCAGGAACAATGCAAAAGTAATCGCCATAGATGTGTCTTCTGGGATAGTTCATGTTTATGGGTCTAATATTCGGGCATTATCCGATCCAGGTATTGCTACGAGCAACATTATTGCGGTCCAGTCATTCAGTAACTTGGGTGAGGTGCATATACATGGAACAGGAATAGATGCGATAAGCACTGACAACAATAACGTTGTGGCACTTAAAGCATTGTCGGAGGGGAATATACATGCAAGCGAAACCTCCTATGTATTGAAGAGTAATGGTGGAACAAAAACGCGGGTTGTGACAGATGGGGGAGTTATAAATGCTCCATTTAATTGGGGACCCAGGACGGAACCACCGGCAATTATTTCAGTTTCAGGAGCAGATACCTATATTGAAACCGACTGCCTTAAGGATCAGAAATGTAGCTGGAAACCAGATCCTCTCCCTCAAAATGAATACCCACACATGATGGTTTATCGTCCCGCGTGTACCGGTACGGGAGCTGATCAAGGACCCTGGTACGACACAGTGACTATGGAGTGTCGACAGTAACTACGTGAGATTGGGGTCAGAGTGAACCACCCCGCATTTCATAGACACCCAACTAAGAGGATAATGCCTCTGCAACTAAGAGGATAATGCCTCTGGAGGTGTCACATGACAAGCAAGAGAAAGACGTTTACCAAGGAATTCAAACAAGAAGCAGTCAGGTTGCTGGAGCAAG
>JAOUNW010000005.1 GCA_029880755.1 Gammaproteobacteria bacterium | reverse complement strand
AGGTTCGGGCTCGGGCTGTTGTGGTTTTGCTTTTGGCGCGATAATCGGTTGTGATTTTTTATTGGGCCTGCCCTTGCCCATCAAGCCTTCCTGCAACTCAATGGCGCCCTTGGGTCTGTGAGAAGGATAGATTTGCATTGCCCAGTCCACGCACTCTCGCAGATATTCCGAATAACCACTTTGCTCAAGTTTAGAGGCGGGCGTTAGAGGATCGGCTTTGTACTTTAATAGTGATTGATAGCGGCGCAGGGCATCCACCGGTTGTTTGCCGCTGATGCAGTGATAAAGACTCGCGCCAATGGAATAGATGTCAGTCCACGGACCCTGCTTTCCTTTGTCGGGATATTGCTCAATGGCGGCATAGGCCGGGGTCAGGGCAATGCGTTCTTCGGCATCAGGCCCACGGGCAGTCTGTCGGGCGGAACCGAAATCAATGAGCATGGGCTGGCCATCGGCACGCAGGTAAATGTTGTCCGGTTTGATATCAAGATGCAACAGTCCGGCGCTGTGAACGGCTTGCAGGCCATTAAGTACCGGTACAAAAATTTGTAACAGCATTTTCTCATCAAGCTGGCCATTTTCTTTCATGTAATCCTGCAGCCCCTGGCCCTGTTCATACTCCATGATCATGTAGGCCGTACCATTTAGCTCGAGAAAGCGCAAAACCCTGACAATGTGATTATGTTTGAAACGGGCCAGTGCCTGTGCTTCTTTCAGAAACTGTTGTAAGCCCCATTGATAATCTTTGGTTGCGTTGCCGGGTTTGGAAACAATTGCTAGTTGCTGATTTCTAACAGCCAGGCCCTGGGGGAAATATTCCTTGATCGCGACACGGGCACCAAGTTTGGTATCCCGCGCCAGATAGGTGATGCCGAATCCGCCTTTGCCCAACACGGACTCAATGGCGTATTCTCCCAGCTGATAACCGTTTTGCAGAACGTTGGAATCCATGTGTGCTCTGATGATAATCGGATTGCAGGCAAACTCAAACCTGACGATGTTAGATTATTTTTCTATTACATTAATTAGGAATAGACTGTTTCCTGGAATAGGGCAACCGGAGGTGGATCTTGTGACTGACAAAAATATGCCGCCGTTTTTATTCCTTGCTTTTGAACAGGAAAACAAGATAAACAGCACATCATGAAAAAGAGCGCCACCACACTCCTGGACTTCAAGCGGATTATCAGAGCCACCGGCTACTCATTCAATGGGCTGAGGGCGGCCTGGCACCACGAAGGGGCATTTCGTCAGGAATTGGCATTGTTTATTGTCCTGGCGCCTACTGGCTATGTCTTTGGGCCAACGAACACAGAGCGTCTATTGCTAATCGGGAGTCTGGTGCTGGTGTTAATCGTCGAGCTCTTAAACTCCGGTCTTGAGGCCATCGTGGATCGTGTGGGACGGGAGCACCATGAACTGGCTGGCCGGGCCAAGGACCTGGGTTCGGCGGCAGTTCTCTTGACTATTCTGTTGGCGGTATTTGTCTGGGGAATGGTATTTTTACCCCTAATCAAGTAAAAAGCATCCCAAGGCATTGGGAACCACCGGGCCCGTCAGTATAATCTCACCACTCCATTCATGAACCAGGATTAACGCGTGCTTCAGTCTATTCATAATATTTTTAACCAACCCGCTCTTAGGAAATTGTTTCTCAAAGTCAGATACGTATTGGCATTGGTGCTGGTGCTGGTGCTGCTCAAGACCATGCATTCCGAGTTAATGCTGGCGGCATTTCTTGTTTCGCTTTTTGGCGAAGCCATCCAGTTATGGTCATTTGCCTCGCTGGTAAAAAATCGTGAACTGACAGCGCGCGGGCCTTATGTCATGGTGAGAAATCCCATGTACCTGGGCCGCTATTTCCTGGTTCTGGGATTCGTTATTTTGTTTGGCAACATCTATGTCGTCGTGGGTTACACGGTACTTTATTATTTCTACATGGTGAATCGGGTCAAACGTGAGGAAAAACATCTGCAGGAGCTTATTGGCGAACCCTATATCCGTTTTTGTCAGGACACCAACCGATTTCTGCCATCCTTGTCCCGCTTGCTCAATAAGGACGTGAGATTCTTCAGTTGGCAAGTGATGGTGAGTAATAATGGTCATTGGAACCTGCTTTCCATGCTTGCAGTCTACGCCGCCCTCTACGGCTATACCTTATATATGGGAGCGCGCTGATCGCAGCCGAATTTATTCTGTTGTCCATGCCCCTGGTAGCACCTGTGCCAGATTAGGCTACCATTATCGGTATTCATCTTAAAATATAACGGAAGTGACCTGGATGTTCGGACTGTTCGGCAAAAAACAAAAAAGACCAAAATCCGGTTCGCGGGAAAAAGCTCCGGTAGGCAAGGACCATCAGACCATTGCCCTGGATCAGACAATTGTTGAGGAAGTCGAGCTCAGTGGCGGCGTCGGCATGGGACCCGAACAATCCCGACGCAAACCCAAAAACACTAAACTGAATGCCTGGATGGAAGCACTGCGCTTTGCTTCCAAGTGGTTAGGTTTGTGGGCCCTGGTTGCTGTTGCGGGCCTGCTTTCCCATTCCGCCTGGATTGCTGATGAAACCGCCTTTCTGGCAGTTGCCTGGGAGATGTGGACAACCCCGGAATATCTCGTACCCGTTTTCAATGGCCAGCCATACCCGGATATTCCGCCCTTAATGTTGTGGCTTACCCAACTGGGGTGGCTGGCTTTCGGTTTTAATAACTGGTGGCCGCATATGTTGCCGGCCCTGTTTAGTTTGGGAACACTGCTGGTGTTAAGTTGGGTGGCGCGATTGTTCTGGCCCCAACAAATTGAGGTCGGACGATATGCGCCTTTAATATTGCTCGGTATCAGCGCCTGGGCCTTTTATTCAACGCTCATGATGACCGATATGGCGCTGGTATTTTTTGTCACCATCTCCCTATGGTGTCTGGCACTGATGGGATGCCGTGGCAGCCGGGTGGCAGGATTATTTCTTGGTCTTGCGTTGGGCCTGGGCGCACTTAGCAATGGCATGATTGTTTTCTGGATCGTATTACCGGTTGCGCTACTGGCACCGCTATGGGTAGGAAAGGGGAGCAAGGTTTATTTAGGGATCTGGTACCAGCACATTGCGCTGGCCATGGGCATTGGTGTCGCCATATTGTTTTGTTGGTTTGTGCCTGTGGCGGATGCCCGGGGTTGGCCCTGGGTGATGACGTGGTTGCAGCACCATTTAATACCGCAGCCGGTTGCTTTATTTGATGCTGCTCAGCCCCGGTTAGGTTATCTGGTATTTTTGCCGATGGTGTTATTCCCCTGGTCCATTTGGCCCTTGCCATGGATGCGCTTATATCATTTGCGTTCCCATGCCAGAGACAGTGGTCTGATGTTTAGTCTGGTACTGGCGGCATCGGTGATTGTTTTGCTGATGTCGTTAAATGTGCGCCAACCGCAATTGTTATTACCCTTATTTCCTTTTTACGCACTGGTCATAGCATACCTGATGTTAAATGATGATCTCAAAGATCACGGTGAAGACAGTATCTGGGCGAGCATGGGTTTTCCATTAATGGCCATCGGCGGCTTGCTGGCGGTATTGCCACAGTTGCCACGAACAGAACTGTTTCCGGAGTTCCTGTGGAAGCTGAACCCCATCATCGGAATATGTGTATCTGTTATAGGGATCGCCTTTGCCTGGGCGCCTTCCATAAAGCTGCGCCAAAGAATTATGAGTATTGCCGTGACCAGTATTATGTTGGTGATCTTTTCAATATTGGGCGCCGGTTGGTTGTACAAAGACAGGGGTGATGTCTCAGAAGTGACTCGCTACCTGGCCGCTGTTGAGGCAGGCGACCGCCCCATTGCTCATGTGGGTCGCTATCATGGGCAATTTCATTTTACCGGTGCTCTGCAAAAACCCTTTTCTCTTGTATCAGAAGAAGAGGTGGATGCCTGGGCAGGGTATTATCCCAATGGTGTGATCATCAGCTATACAGGCCGGTGGCAACCCATCCAGTCTGTCGCGCCGACATTTGAAGCAACGTATGGTGACAATCATGTCTTAATCTGGGATGCTTCGTCCCTGATTCAGTATATTCCCTAGTACATTGTTATCCGAACCAGCAGCCAAGCCTGTCTATGATTAATGCACCTGCTATTGACCCGGTGGCTTTCGGCATCGGTCCACTCAAAGTCCATTGGTACGGCCTCATGTATCTGTTTGGTTTTGCCGGCGCCTGGTTAGTGGGCGGTTATCGTGCCGGACGGCAGGAGGCCGGCTGGGAAAAGCAGGAGATTTCCGATCTGGTATTTTATTTCGCCATTGGCGCCATCCTGGGCGGGCGTATTGGTTATATTCTTTTTTATAACCTGGGTCATTATCTCTCCAATCCCATCGAAATATTTTATATCTGGGCCGGCGGTATGTCGTTTCACGGCGGCCTGTTGGGTGCTATTAGCGCCATGTGGTTATACGGTCGTCATACGCAGCGAACATTTTTTGCAGTTACCGATTTTGCCGCCGTATTAACGCCCATTGGCTTGTTTTTCGGGCGTATTGGCAATTTTATTAATCAGGAGTTGTGGGGCCGTGTAACCGACGGGCCATGGGGAATGATTTTTAAAACCGGTGGTCCGCTACCGCGCCATCCATCGCAACTGTATGAAGCAACATTAGAGGGCGTTGCCCTCTTTGTTATCTTGTGGGTATTCTCCAATAAGGCGAGACCCATTGGTTTCCGTTCCGGCTTATTTTTGTGCGGTTACGGCGTTTTTCGTTTTCTTGTTGAATTTGCCCGGCAGCCCGATGTTCATATCGGGTATCTGGCATTTAACTGGTTTACCATGGGCCAGCTTCTTTCTTTGCCCATGATTTTGTTTGGCATCTGGTTGATTTGGCGCAGTTATAATAAGCCTGCTTAGCAAGATCTTGGTTTTGCCGTTGCTCTCAACAGTAAGATTCGTTCGGTGTGCTGAAACTAATGCATAGCACAGTTTAGTACAGCAACATTTTTAATCCCAACATAACCAAAAACAGGCCAAACATCTTTTTAAGTTTGGCTGCCGGTAATTTGTGGGCAATATGTGCGCCTACGGGTGCAAACAAACTGCTGGCAAGTACAATACTAATTATTGCCGGCCAATAAAGATAACCGGTACTCCATTGTGGCAAGCCAGGTGTGTGCCAGCCGGTAAAAGCAAAGCCGATGGCCCCGGCAATTGCGATGGGCAGGCCACAGGCTGCGGAGGTGGCAACCGCTTTTTGGGCCACAGTATTGCACCAGATAAGAAACGGTACAGTCATGGTGCCGCCGCCAATGCCTACGACACTGGAAACCGCCCCGATGATTGCGCCAACACCGGACAAGACCAACGTCGAAGGCAATACTCTATGAGCTGACGGCAGACGACCAAACAATAACTGCGCGGCAACAGCGAACTCAAATAAAGCGAAAACCTTGCGCAGAATATCTGCGGGCATGGCGTCGGCCAATAGCGCGCCTATCAGTGCGCCAATAACTATCCCTGGCGTCAGTTGCCAAAACACCGGCCACAACACGGCGCCACGTTTATGGTGGGCATAAATCGAGCTGAGTGACGTGGCGACAATGGTGGCCAGTGAGCTGCCGATGGCGATGTGTACGACGATATCGGGTGTTACCTGCTGCTGGTTCAGGATGGTAACCAGCACCGGTACGATCACCAATCCACCACCCACCCCGAGCAGTCCCGCTAATGTGCCGGCAAAGGCGCCCAGTACCAGGTATTGAATAAACAGTTCCATTGGTATTGGGTGGTGGCTTTATTTAATCCAGATGGTTTTAAGATTCACAAACTCGTGAATGCCATGACGAGACAGCTCTCTGCCATAGCCCGAGCCCTTGATGCCGCCAAAAGGCAGGCGCGCATCACTTTTCACCAGACCGTTAACAAAACTTGCCCCGGATTGCATGTCCCGCGCAAAACGTTCACCGCGTGCGACGTCCCGCGTCCAGACTGAAGCGCCTAGACCATATTTATGGAGATTGGCCATTTGTAACGCCTCTTGCTCATTTTTCACCCGAACAATACAGGCCACGGGGCCAAAGAGCTCTTCATCATAGGCGCGCATTCCGGGGAGCACATTATCAAGAATGGAAATTTCATAAAACGTACCGGGCCCATCAATCACTTTGCATCCCAGGACTGGTGTCGCGCCCTGTGTGATGGAGTCCCTGACTTGCTCATGGAGCGTGTCCCGCAGATCGTGACGCGCCAGGGGACCTATGTGGTGGTCAGAATCCAGGGGGTTGCCCGGTTTCAGCGCCCGGACTAATTTAACAAAACGTTCAACAAATGCGTCGGCGATTGCCTCAACCAATATAATGCGTTTGGCAGCAATGCAGCTTTGACCGCTGTTTAAAAATCGCGACTTCACAGCCACCTTTGCTGCTTCATCCAGATCGGCGTCTTCCAGCACCACAAAGGCATCGGACCCACCCAGTTCCAGCACCGTCTTTTTAATACAGGCGCCGGCAACGGAGGCCACTCGCCGCCCGGCAGTCTCACTGCCGGTAAGGGTAACGGCATGGATTCTGCGATCTTCAATCACGGACCGGGTTTGTTCTGCGGAAATCAAGAGCGTGCGAAAAACGTTTTTGAGCAAACCGGCCTGAAGAAACAGTTGTTCGATGGCGAGCGCACATTGCGGCGTGTTAGAGGCGTGTTTCAGTACGACAGTATTGCCCGCCATGAGTCCGGGTGCAGCAAAACGAAACACCTGCCAGAAAGGAAAATTCCAGGGCATGATTGCCAGGATTGTCCCCAGAGGTAAGCAGGCAACATAACTACGTCCTGCATCGGATTCGATCATGTCATCTTTTAAAAATTCGGCGGCGTTGTCTGCGTAGTAGTCGCAACCCGTGGCGCATTTCTCCACTTCCGCCCTGGCTTCAGCGATGACTTTTCCCATTTCCATGGTGATTAGCTGGGCATATTGCTCCTGGTTTTTGCGTAACAGCGATGCTGCCGCGCGTAAGTGTTGCGCCCGTTGATCAAGTGTTGTTTTCTGCCAGAGTGGCGTTGCCTGGGCGACGTCGTTTAGTACGGAATCCAGTTCGGTGCTGTTCCAGCTTCGAAACTCTTTCAGTAATTCTCCGGTTACCGGATTGCGCGTCTCAATGGCCATTCATCATTTTCCCGGTTATTTTCAATTAGACTAACCAAGATAGTTACCTATACTTAGTGCCATGACAACAAATCATCAACTGTTCGCCTTGTTTTTTGCCGTCGCGTTATTGCTGCCTTCCGGCTTGTCCGCGAAGCAGGACAATGAAGTCACCGCTGAATCTGAGGCTGTTATGGAGTCTGACGCCCGGGAAGCTGATATTGACAGCCAGCGGGCCAGTTATCGCGAGGCCATGAGAGCGGTTAAGGCAGGTAATTACAGTAAATTTCGTAAGCTATATAGTGAGCTGGATGGTTATGTCCTGCAAAATTACGCCCAGTACGAATACTTGAAGGCCAATCTTTCCCGTATTCCCTACCAGACCCTGTTTACGTTTATTCGTCAGAATACCCATGCACCTGTCGGTGAAAACCTGCGCACCCAATGGTTGTATCAGCTTGCACGCAAGGACGACTGGGAAACCTTTATGTTGGTATACAACAACGTTGACGATGATCCCAAGTTAACCTGTTATCGCCTGCGTCACTTGATTCGCACGAGTGAAGATCAGGCACCGTTAATGGCGGAAGTGGAAAAGCTATGGTTGACCGGCAAGCGCCTGCCTTCCGTGTGTAATCAGGTATTTGATTCCTGGCACAAGGCCGGACACATGACCCAGGAGTTGGTGTGGGAACGCATCAAGCTGGCCATGGAGCGTCGCCAGATCAGCCTGGCCAGACAACTGGCGGAACGCCTGCCCACCAAAGAGCGAATATGGATGCGCCGTTGGGAGGCGGTGCATTGGCATCCCGATCGTGAATTAAAAAATATCGACTATGATGTCTCCACTCCCGTGGCACGAATGATCGTGAAACACGGTGTTGTGCGCCTGGCCTACAATGATCCAGAAGTGGCCATGGATCGTTGGCGTGATCTGAAAGACCGGTTTCAGTTTTTCGGCGAAGACGAAAATTATGTTTTCGGAAAGCTTGGCATACTGGCCGCGCAAAAACATTTGCCGGATGCTCTCCATTGGCTTGCCGCAGTCTCTGTCGCTGCCGATGATGAAAAAACCAGAATATGGCGAGTCAAGGCCGCTTTAAGATCGCAGGATTGGCCGACTGCCGGCCAGTTTATTTCGGCGCTGCCGGAGCCTGAGCAGAGTACCTCCCGCTGGCGCTACTGGCGCGCGCGTGTGCTGGAAGAAACCGGCGACAAGAAAGCAGCCATGAATATACTCAAAACAGTGGCGACAGAGCGCGGTTACTACGGTTTTATGGCAGCTGACCGATTGGATCAAGACTACGCCATGCAACATGAAAGTATCGAGGCCACACCTGATGAATTAACCGATTTGTTGGCACGCCCCGGTATCCTTTCAGCCCATGAGCTCTATGCGCTGGGTGATATTGTACGTGCCCGGCGCCAATGGAACTGGGTGTTGCGCCGAATGAACAATCGGGAATTGCAGGTGGCTGCGGTGGTGGCGCGTCATTGGGGTTGGCACGACAGGGCAATCTATACGGTTACCAAGTCAGATCATGTGGATGATCTGGATTTACGTTTCCCGGTTTTGTATCGCGATGTGGTGGAGGATTACGCAGAGCGTACAGGTATTGAGGCCAGCTGGATTTACGGTGTGATACGCCAGGAAAGTGCATTTATTACTGACGCCCGTTCCAGCGCGGGCGCATTGGGCTTGATGCAGTTAATGCCGGCAACGGGGCGTCAGGTAGGGCGCAGATTAAAAATGCCCATACGCAACAACTCAACGATTCTTAATATAAGAAATAATGTGTTGCTGGGCACCAATTATTTAAAGACAGTCCTGGAGCGTAATGACGGCAGCCAGATGCTTGCCACTGCTTCCTATAATGCAGGCCCTCACCGCGTGAAAAAGTGGTTGCCGGATCAGGAAACGTTACCTGCCGATGTTTGGGTAGAAACCATTCCCTATAATGAAACTCGTGACTACGTAAAAAATGTGATGAGCTTTACGGCAGTATACGATCACCGTTTGGGTGAACAGCCCAAATCGCTTCGAGTCCGTATGCCTGATGTCACGCCGGAAGAATCGCGCTAATTTCGTCGCTGTCTGAATTACTCCTCGGCAATTGTCGAAAGAATATAGTTACTGCGCGGGTCTGTTATAGGCTTGTTCAGACTTGACTTTGCCTGGCCTGAACTGTACAAAAAACAGGCCTTACCAACCATTAATGGTAATTTTCATAGCGAATCTCTGATATGACACAGCATCACGTTACAGTTCTTGGCGGCACCGGCTTTGTCGGCCATAGCGTGGTCAGGCGACTGGCCGAGCATGGCCATGTGGTGCGCGTGATTTCCCGCCGCCGCGAGCGACATCGTGATTTACTGGTATTGCCAGGTGTTGATGTGGTCCAGGGTGATCCGCGAGATGTCGCATTGCTTGCCAGAGAGTTCGAAAAATCTGACACAGTGGTTAATCTTGTGGGCATCCTGAATGAACGGGGCCACCGGGGTAAAGGTTTTGCCGATGCTCATGTGCACCATGTGGCGCATGTCGTTGAGGCCTGCAAGAAATCCGGCGTAAAGCGTTTATTGCATATGTGTGCTTTGGGTGCGTCGGAGTGGGCGCCCAGTCATTATTTGCGTACCAAGGCCCGCGGTGAATATTTGGCATTGCATTCCGGTATACCCGGATTTCATGCCACCAGCTTCAGGTCTTCAGTGATTTTCGGGCCACACGATAGTTTTATTAATCGCTTTGCCGGTTTGTTAAAACTTTCGCCCTGGGTGTTTGCTTTGGCCTGCGCCGATAGCAGATTTCAACCTGTCTACGTGGAGGACGTCGCGGCGGCTATTGTCACATCAATGGACGATCGTTATACCTATGGTCAGGTGTATGAACTGTGTGGCCCCAGGACCTATCAACTGCATGAACTGGTTTCCTACATTGCCGCGCAACTCGGTTTAAACACCCGAATTATTAAATTGAATAAGCAGCTTTCCTGGTTGCAGGCAATGGCCCTGGAGTTCGTGCCGGGCAAACCATTTTCGCTGGATAATTACAAATCCCTGCAAGTGGATAGCGTGTGTTCGCGGGGATTCCCCAAGGATTTCGGTATCACACCGGCAACATTGGAGAGTGTTGTGCCAACGTATCTCGGGCCGTCAGTGAGCGACAGCTATTCCGGTTTTCGCCACTGGGCCCGGCGTTCCTAGCAACCTCAATAAAGCCCCTAAGGTTTACTCAGAAAATTAAGTGCCGTTTGTCAGCACTTTTCATTGTTCCCCATTCGTAAAAAGACGGCAGGCCAAATCATCCGGACAAGTGGAAGGGTCGGTGCGTTGTGTTGCCCGGTCGTGGGGTCGATACTGGAAGTCCATAGATTGTGTTTTGCCAGTGAAGTCAGGGAGGTTTTATGAATTTATATGTGGGAAATTTATCAGCCAGCGTCAACGAGGCGGAGATACATTTATTGTTCGAGGGCCAGGGTCTGGGAAAGATTTTATTCATGCGTGCTGCGGATCCCAATAAACCCGGCTCAAGAGGTTATGCCATTATTGATCTGGAGGATGGCATCCAGGCCCATATCGCCATCAGCGCGCTTAACGGGAAAAAACTGAAAGGCTTGCCCCTGGTGTTGCGCCCCATTAATGACAAAACCTGGAGTCATATGCATGCGCGTCATCAATGGCAAAGCATGCAGGCCAGGTACGCAAGTTAAACGTTTACACAGAGATCACTTAACCAATCTTACCCACGGCGGATGAGCGCGAGCAAATCCGCCGTAGTTTTTTGTCGCGCTGTGAATCGAAATCGTGCGTAGGGCGCAATAGAATTTTTATTGCGTCGGAGGAGTTAACTTCTTGAGCTCGGCGGTTCGTTGCGTTTTATCGAGCTTGCCCAGTTTTTCCACCTGCTGATAAAAAATTAGCCAGTCTTTTCCCGACTGCTCAAATATAGCCAGAAATGCCGGCACCCACGTATGGTAGGCGGCAACCGAGGCAAGCTTGGCGTTATTCAAATCTGTGGTAAACCAGGCATCATAGCGATTATCGCCATCCCAGTGTTGTTTCAGCCGTGCATAGTCCTGTTTCAATTTCTGTAGCGTCTTCTGCTTCCCATCCCGCTTGGCTTCATCAGTTTCGCTGCTGGCATAAAGTTGCTGTAATTTTTCGCGGGACTGCGTTACCAGCTGGATAAAATCATCATGACGTTGCTTACGTTTCAGATAAGCGCCGTACTCCTGCGGATCATTGTTAACTTCAAGCCAGTACCGGGTTCCCAGCATCTCCACGGCAGTGGCAAAGGACTCGTTAAAGGTGGTGTCGCCTTTGATATAAAGTTTCTGATGTGACAGTTCATGAAAAATAAGCGCGGCAAGATCAGTGCTGGAGCGATGCATCACCGTATTCAGTACAGGATCATCAAACCAGCCCAATGTCGAATAGGCGGCGATACCCGCCACGTACACATCCCGGTTGTTTGTTTTTAATTCGCTGGCGAAGTCTTCCGCATCTTGTTTTGAGAAATAGCCGCGATAACTGACGCAACCGGCAAACAGAAAACACCATTGTTCCGGTGTTACCGAAAGTTCCGGTGCCGCAAACACATTCCAGACCACATAGGGGCGTTTGAGGTCGGCGTAACTGCGGTAACTGTCATTGTCCGGCAGGGACAGTTGCTCACTGGCAAAACGCCGGATCTCCAGAATGGTTCGCAGTTTTTCCTTGAGTACCGGTGTGCTATCCGGATCGGCGAGTATGGCGTCGATGTCCTGTTGCGCGCGCCACACTTGCCACTGGCCGCCAACAGACTGGGCGTAATAAGAAAGATTGCCGCAACCGCTCAGTAAAAAGACAAGCAAAAAAGCAGTGAAACGGCAAAAGCGGTAAGAAGACGGCATCGTTGTGTGTATTAGTCCTTGGTCTTTTGACTATGCCACATTAGGATTAGCCAATGGAAATCTATCTGGTGGGCGGCGCCGTACGCGACAAGCTGTTAAAGCTCCCGGTCAAGGACCGGGATTACGTGGTCGTGGGCGCCACCCCGGAAGACATGGAGGCCAAGGGGTTTAAACCCGTGGGCGCCGACTTTCCTGTTTTTCTGCATCCGGAAACCAAAGAGGAATACGCCCTGGCGCGTACCGAGCGTAAATCCGGTAAGGGTTACAAAGGTTTTACCGTCTACTCTTCACCGGATGTCACCCTGGAGCAAGACCTGCAACGCCGCGATCTGACCATTAACGCCATGGCCGAGGCCGAGGACGGTACGCTCATCGATCCTTTTCATGGCCAGAAGGACCTGCAGGAAGGTTATCTGCGCCACGTGTCACCGGCCTTTGTCGAGGACCCGGTGCGGGTGCTGCGCGTGGCCCGCTTTGCCGCCCGTTTCGACAAATGGGGATTCCGTGTTGCCCACAGCACCCACAAGCTCATGAAACAAATGGTGGAAAACGGTGAAGTGGATTACCTGGTGCCCGAGCGTGTCTGGGCAGAGCTGGAAGGGGCGTTAGGGGAGCCGGCACCTTCCCGGTTCTTCAAGGTGTTGCGCGCCTGCGGTGCCCTGGCTCGCCTGTTCCCGGAAATCGATGCCCTGTACGGTGTGCCGCAACCGGAGGCCCATCACCCGGAAGTGGACACGGGCGTCCATTGCATGATGGTATTGGATCAGGCAACGGCATTAACACAGGACAAACAGGTGCGATTTGCCGCACTGGTGCATGATCTGGGCAAGGGTACAACGCCGGAAGCCGAGTGGCCCAAGCACATTGATCACGAAGAACGGGGCGCCGAACTGGTCAAGGCCTTGTGCCAGCGATTTCGTATCCCCAATGATTACCGTGACTTGGCGGTTATCGCTGCCCGTTATCACACCCACTGCCATCGCTTTGACGAACTGACGCCGCAAACGGTTCTGAAAACGCTGGAGGCACTGGACGCCTTCCGTAAACCGGAACGCTTTCAACAGTTTTTGCTGACGTGCGAGGCCGACTCCCGCGGCAGAAAAGGCAAGGAGTCCGAGTCTTATGCGCAGGCCGAGGGATTTCGGCAGGCCTACAAGGCTGCCGCCGCCGTGGACACAACGGAGATCGCCAAGGTGGCCGGCATTAACGGCGAACAGGGTGCGCTGGTCGGTGAACGAATTCGTCAGGCGCGTTTGAATGCAGTGAAGCAAGTGGTAAAGGCAAGCAATTCCGCGATAACGGAAGGAGGTCAAGATGACACGAACAACGGGTAGAGGATTGAAACAGTTTATGGCCGGCGCCATGGCGCTTTTAATGCTGTCAGGTGTGGCGGCTTTTGCCGTTGCCGACGAACCGGTGGCCAAAGTGGTATACCACGTGGACTTTGCCGACCCGGACCGGCTGGGCGCCACTCTGGTGAGCATCAATAATATGGTCAACACCTACCAGGAATCGCTCATGGAATACGACGTGCGCATCGTGTTTCTCGGAGAGGGCATTCGTTTTCTGACAGACGACCCGCTCAAGGGCACGCCGTTTGCCGAAGACGAGAAACTGAAAGCGCAAAAGAAAGTGTTAATGGAGCGCCTCACCAGCGCCCGGGAAGTGCAGGACGTGAAACTGGAGTTATGCAATATCACGCTCACCAGCGTCAATCTCAGCCAAAAGAAACTCCTGCCCGGTATCACGCTGGTGCCGTCCGGTGTTGTACGTCTGGCGGAACTGCAATCCAAGGGCTTTGCCTATCTCAAGATGCAGTAGTTTTTGTTCATGGCTTCCAGTAAAAATGTGAACGGCCGTGGCAAGGGCGCGGCCACTCCCCGCGTCGGCTTTGTCAGTCTCGGTTGCCCCAAGGCACTGGTGGATTCGGAGCGTATTCTCTCGCAATTACGTGCCGAAGGTTACGATGTTGTGCAACACTACAATGAAGCGGACGTGGTGGTGATTAACACCTGCGGCTTTATTGAAGATGCAGTAGAAGAATCCCTGGATGCCATCGAAGAAGCCATGGCCGAAAACGGCAATGTGATCGTTACCGGTTGTCTCGGTGCCCGCGGCAATATTGTGCGCGAGCAATTCCCGGATGTGCTGGCAGTGACAGGCCCCCACGCCATGCACGAAGTGATGACGGCCGTGCATGCCCATTTGCCGCCGGCGCATGATCCAAGATTCGATTTAATCCCCAAACAAGGTATCAAGCTCACACCCGGACATTATGCCTATTTGAAAATTTCCGAGGGCTGTAATCACCGTTGCAGCTTTTGCATTATCCCGGCACTGCGCGGTGATCTGGTGAGCCGGGACGTGGGGGAGGTGTTAAGTGAGGCCGAGGGTCTGGTCAATGCAGGTGTGAAAGAATTGCTGGTTATCTCACAAGACACCAGCGCCTACGGCGTGGACATCAAATACAAAACCGGTTTCTGGAATGGCCGGCCGGTAAAAACCCGCATGACCGAACTTGCCACCGCCCTCGGTGAGTTGGGTGCCTGGGTACGTTTGCATTATGTATACCCGTACCCGCACGTAGACGAGTTGTTACCATTGATGGCCGAGGGAAAAATCCTGCCGTACCTCGATATTCCTTTTCAGCACGCCAGCCCAGGCATACTCAAAGCCATGAAGCGCCCGGCCAATGCCGAAAACGTGTTACAGCGTATAGAAAACTGGCGAAAGATTTGCCCCGATATCGCATTGCGCAGCACGTTTATCGTTGGCTTTCCCGGCGAGACGGAGGCAGACTTTCAGGAATTGCTGGCCTTTCTGGATAGGGCACAACTGGACCGTGTCGGTGCCTTCGCCTATTCGCCGGTGGAAGGGGCCAAAGCCAACGATTTACCCAACCCGGTACCGGAAGACATCAAGCAGGAACGCCTGCAACAGTTTATGGAAAAACAGGCCGCCATCAGTGCCGCCAAACTCCAGGCAAAGATCGGCCAAACCACAACCGTTATTATCGACGGCTACAGCGAAGAGGGTTTGCTGCTGGCGCGCTCCAGGGCAGACGCCCCGGAAGTGGACGGCGCCGTTATCATCGATGGATTGGAAACCGAAGTGCAGCCGGGTGATTTTCTGGAAGTGACTATTACCGGCGCGACAGATCACGATCTTATCGCGCAGGCGAAGTAAACTTTATCTTTTCTAACCGTGCGTGTTGGCACCGCAAAGTGACTCTAACCGGTCAACTGGACTGATTACTCCCCGGCCGCCGCGGTTAAGAACATGCGTGTAAATCTCAGTGGTTCTTACATCGGCGTGGCCCAATAACTCCTGAATCGTGCGTATGTCATATCCACTTTCCAATAGGTGCGTGGCAAAGGAATGGCGCAAGGTATGCAAATGTGCGGGTTTGCGTATGCCTGCCGCCAGAACCGCGCGACGAAAGTTCTTTTGCAGCGCGGTATGATGGATGTGATGGCGCTTGATCTTTCCAGAGACAGGATCGACCCCGCGCTTGCTTGCGGGAAAAACATACTGCCACCCGGGAAGCCAGGGCGCTTTAGGGTATTTTTTGGCCAGGGCATAAGGAAGAGATGCTTCGCCAAATCCCTGTGAGACATCCAGTTTATGAACCGCCAGTGCGTTATGTACCGCCTTGTGTAAATCCGGCGTAAGCGTCTTCGGTAGCAGCGTAACTCTATCTTTCTTGCCCTTACCGTCCCGTATTAGTATTAGATTGCGGTCAAAGTCCACATCCTGAATCCGCAATCGTAGTGCTTCCATTAAACGCATGCCGGTGCCATAAAGTAACCGTACAACAAGACGCTCGCGGTTGGCCAGGTATTTGAATATGTTCTCAATCTCGCTTTGGCTTAATACTACGGGAAGTTTGCGAGGTCGCTTGGCGCGGGGAGCGGAAAATTCACCAAGAGGTTTATTGAGCACATGTTTATATAAAAATACTAGGGCATTCAGCGCCTGATTCTGGGTGGAAGAGGAAACCTTGCGTTTCTCCGCTAAAAATCCCAAAAATTGTTCCACATGAGATTCGCTTAAATTATTGGGATGTTGCATCTTGTGATAGCGGACATAAAACCGAACCCAATAGACATAGGCCTTCTCCGTAAAGAGACTGTAATGCCGTATGCGGATCGCGAACCTAAGTTGCTCCAACAGGCGCGGTGGTCGTTCGTAGTCCATGGTATGGCCCTCCTTGGCAGTACTGTGATTATATACAGTAGTCGAGAAAATTCAACTCCCGGTCCTATTAATACCATCAGCAAACCCTAATGCAGTTTTAAAAAATCTTTATCAATCAGGCGACTATCAAAAAATAACGACGCCAAGGCACAAACAAACGAAGCCATGGCGGTATATCATCATGAGCCATCTCTAATACAAATTCATTTAATCGTTTCCACTCAGAGGCTTAGTCATTTAATATAGAGACCAAGACACAAACAAATGAAGCCTTGGCTTCTTAATCAACTGTTAGCCCTACAAGAACATATGGATAATCAATTTACTTTCGTTAAAGCACCAAACGCACCAGTCAGTGAAGATGAGATACTGGAGGATTTGCGACGTGTATCGGACGAATTGGGTAGCGAGAAAATTACACAGCGTATTTATGCTGAAAAAGGGAAGTTTGATGTAAGTACCGCTAGTAGAAAATTTGGGTCTTGGAATAAGGCGCTTGAAGCGGCGGGGCTCAAAGCCTCTAATGTTATAAATGTAACTGATGAAGAACTTTTTACTAATATTCTAGAGCTTTGGGAGCATCTAGGCCGTCAGCCACGGAGGTCAGATTTAACTAATCCCCTCTCAAAATACTCACAAAGCCCCTATAACCGTAGATTTAATAACTGGACAAATGCTTTACAGAATTTTGTAGTTTGGGCTAATGGTGAAGAATTGACAGCCCCAGAGGTTGAAGAGCAAGAAAAAACAGAAAGAAAAACGGGGCGAGATCCTTCGTTAAGGCTAAGATTTAGAGTAATGCAAAGAGATAATTTCTCTTGTAAACACTGTGGCGCCAGCCCAGCAAAAGATCCTTCTGTTGTTCTTCATGTGGATCATATTGTCCCGTGGAGCAAAGGAGGAAAAACAATTATGGAAAATCTACAAACTCTTTGTTCAAAGTGTAATTTGGGAAAGAGTAATTTATAAAAAGGGCTAACAAGGCGTTCGTGTGGGACGCTGTGCGCTAACGCGCTTGCGCCCCACAACTTAATCGTTATAAGGAAATAAAATGTACGATGAAAATCAAGTTCAAGGAAGTAAGCAACTAGCAAAGATATTCTGGTTCATGAAGTGGTTATATATTGCTATAGGTGTAGTTATCGGTGTTTCGTATTTGCTTGGTGCTAATGGAATAAACCCAGTCGGTCTAATTGCATATATTCCATTTATACTCATTGCATACCTTTTGGAGAAAGGGGCAAAAAACGAAAAGCTGTGGGCAAAAGACGGCGCTTTTGTGTTTGGCGTACTACTGTTGCTTGTATTTCCAATTGGTACGATATTTGGAGTTTTGATAATAAGGAATTGCACTTTATGGAAGCGCGAACTACAAGCAGAAAATTCCTTATAACAAATCGCTCAAGAACCGGGACGCGCTAAAGCGCGCCCCTTAGCTCAACCGTTATACCAACAAAGAGAAACGCAATGACTGAGAGATATACTGGAAAACCATTCTTAAGATTGCTCGAACTTTATGTTCTCGACGCTATTGGGCAATTAAGCGATAAAGATGAAGAAACTCTTATTAAAATGACACCTAATTTACAAGCAACCTATAAATCACAAGGTAGCTGGAAAGAAATCATACGAAAGGTTATGGACTTACCAGAGAATATGCCATCACTGATCATTGATATGTGGAATAAAAACCAAAAAATAGCAAAAGACAATGGACAAGTATTAGAGGGTGAGCAATTCGCAATGATGTTTGTTGATCAAAATCTAACTTAGAGAATGGTATAACAAGTTGCTCAAGTCGTTCGCTATCGCTCACTTGGACGCTTCGCCGCGGGGCGGCTCGCGCCACTTAGCAAATCGTTAGGCATTAAAGGGTGATGTGCCAGAAAAGGAGAAAATAATGAAGTATGTGTATTTAGCACTTAATTGGGGATTTGGTGTCCTGTTCCTATTGGCAGGCGTGGTTTCTCTCGTAGATAACCCTTTGGGAGGGCTTTGTCTGCTTGTTATCTCTGTTCTCTTACTCCCCCCCATTAGAAATTTCATCTATTCCAAAACAAACAAAGAATTTCCGGTAAAAGCCAGAGCTATCTCTATTTTTGTATTATTTATAGCCTTCGGTATCTTTGCAGGTCAGTCGCAAGAAAGAAATGCACAGGAACAAGCAGCTCTTGAAGCAAAACAAAAAGAAGAAAAAATTGCGCAAATCCGACAAGAAAATATTAATTACTTCAATGCCAATCGTGAAACAATTATTTCTTCAGTTAAGTCTGCGCTCTCATCAAAAGATTATAAATCGGCTATTTCACAATCAAATAAATACCTAGCCGCTGGAGACAAAGAGCTTGCGCAAATGAACGCCCAAGCGAAAAAAGAACTAGCCGAAATACAAAAAGTAGAAAAAACAAAGAAACTATTAGATGAATTAAAATCAGTGCCAGCTAAACAATATGAAAAAAATAAAAGTTTGTATCAACAACTAGCTAATTTACATCCAGAGAATAAGCAGTATAAAGAGAAACTTAATTTCTATAATGCCAAAGTCTCTGAGGCGAAAGAAAAGGCAAGAATAGCTGCAGAGCGAAAGAAAAAGATTGAGAGTCTGTTTAGTGCCTGGGATGGTTCTCATAGAGGGCTAGAACGGCTTATCAAAAAAACCATGAATGACCCTGATAGTTATGATCATGTCGAAACAGTATATTGGGATAGAGGTAGCTATCTTATTGTTAAGACTACTTTCAGGGGTAAAAATGCTTTTGGTGGTGTAGTTGTTAACTGGGTTAAAGCAAAAGTAGATTTAAACGGTAACGTTATTAGTATTGTTGAATCATATCCATAAAAATGCCTAACAACCGCATCAAAATCGCCCGCAAAACCAGCGGGCTGGGACCGCGCAAACTGCGCGCGGCCCTTTATGCGAAACGTTAGCCTCATAAGGACAATGAAGAAACCATGAAGAAGTTCATCACATTATCGGTTAACGTTATTTTTAGCCTTTTTGTATTAACCTCATGCACATACCAGGACATGATGGACAAGCTTGTCCCGAAAGAAGAAGCAAAAATGGCTGAGGATTATTTAACTAAATTAAGAGAAAAGAACTTTGAATATATAAAAAGTAAGCTTAGCGATGAATTAAAACCACAGGTAACAGACGCACTGCTAATTCAATTGGCTGATTACTTTAGAGGTGGAGAGCTAATATCAACAGAAATTATTGGATCTCAGGTAAATGTCTTTAATGGGGTGTGGCAGGGTAATTTTTCATTCGAGTACCATTTTTCAGAAGGTTGGAATCTAGCAAACGCAGCCTTTCGCAAAGTGGGGGACAAATATGAAGTTATAGGACTGAATGTATATCAAACCGAGATGTCACAAAAAGAAATTCACGCATTTAACCTATCAAATAAATCCCTTCTGCATTACTTGGTTCTTGTAATGGCCGTTGCTGTACCGGTATTTATTTTAATATCAACCTATTTCTGTATCCGTACACCAATACAAAAAAGAAAATGGTTATGGGTAATTTTTATTCTTTTAGGCGTAAGTGCAATCCAAATCAATTGGACAACCGGACAATACGCAATTCAATTAATAAGCGCCCATCTTTTGGGTGCTGCTGCTGTAGCGGCTAGTCCGCATGCACCATGGGTTATTTCAGCATCTATACCTTTGGGTGCTATTTTATTTTGGGTTAAACGAAAGCGTTTCATTCAACTAAGTAAAGAGGCTAACAACTCGTTCAACCCTGACTGCGCAGACAACGCGCCGCAGGGTTAACTTAAACGTTATGCAATAAAAATAAAAGAATGAGGCAATATACTTGGGCGCAAGTGAAGATTACCAAGCAGGAATAATGCAAGCCTTAGAGCGATTTCAATTCATTGAAGAAGCGCTAAAAGAGTGCATATTTTCGGCAGTAAAAATAGCAGAGAATAAATTAGCACCATTTTTTCCAGTAAATTATAAAGCAAAAGACATATCTAAACTTCCTCTAGGTTCACTTATAAATAATTTTGTAAAAATCAATAGTGACTCTAAATTACATAAAGAGCTGAGAGACATCACGCAAGAAAGAAACTATATTGCACATCAGTCATTCTTATTTACCCTTGGTGAGTTAGAGGATGAAGATTTAATGAAAAATGAATTAAAAAAGATCTTAGACATTTCAGAAAAAGCAAAACAATTACATAATAAAGTACTAGATGTAAGGTTTGAACTAAAAAGGGCTGAGCGGAAAGCTTTAGGCTAGAAGGGCAACTTAAATGCATAACAATCAGCTCCAGTGGAAAACCAACCCGCTCCGCCTATCGGCTACACGGGTAGTTTTCCACTGAGCAAGACGTTATAAGGCGCCACTATCAGATGTCTGAAAGACTCCTCGACATCATCATTGCTATCATCGGCCTGCCGATCTTTATGGTGGGATTCTACCTATGGTTCATGATGGTTCGACATTTCATTGGATCCCTCATCCATTTCAATTGGAGGCGTTGGTGGGGGCTACTCATTCCAATCTACCTCTTTATACCTTACTTCTTTACCGAGAAAGGCAATTATCATCGCGAAAAATGCCTATCGTATGGCGGCTGGTTCTTGGCCCTTTGTCTAACGCCTATCGCCATATATAAACTCATGATCAGGTAGCCTTATAACTATGTTTTCAACCGGACGCGGTGATACGGCGCACTGTTTCCTGAAGTGTTCTGGCCCGCGCCGGTTAAAACCACGTTAGGCGTAAAAAGGCGTATAACCTTATTAAGAATATGGCAATTTAGCAAATATCGCCGATGTACTTACAGGTTTTGTTGATTTTTCGCAAGTACGAGGAGTATACTTGCGAAAATTGTAACGGATCCGCAAGTTCCTTATGTTCAACCCAGATAAGCCCTACTATGATTTGCCACTATTGCCACCGGTGCAAGCTCTTGAATCCATCGAGCTATTCAAGGCGTTGGTACCAGCATCAGAGGCGCTAGCCAAGCTCTCAGCTACAGCCGAGCACCTACCAAATCAGGCCGCACTGTACGAAAGTGTTATTTTACTAGAAGCAAAAGCATCCTCAGAAATAGAGCAGATTGTTACAACTGATAATAAATTGTTTGGTTCAGAATCACCGCAGAAAGCACCTGACCCTATGACAAAAGAAGTTCGCCGTTATGCTGAAGCTATGCGTCATGGCTGGCTGTCGGATAAACCACTTTGCACAAACGTAATGGAAGAAATATGTTCAATTATTCGTGATAAACCTGTGCAGGTCAGAAAAGTTCCGGGTACGGCATTAACACATAGCTCTGGAAGAATTGTTTATACCCCACCTGATGGGGAAAATTTATTAAGAGATTTATTGGGCAATTTATTTAATTGGATGAATTCCGAAGATGATGTGCATCCAATAATTAAAGCTGCTATAGCGCACTATCAATTTGAATCAATTCATCCATTTACCGATGGTAATGGAAGAACCGGTAGAATAATGGTTGTTCTTTATTTGGTGGAACAAAAATTACTTGACGTCCCAGTACTCTTTTTATCAGGTGATATCCTAAAAAATAGAGAGATGTATTACACGCTGTTACAAAGCACACATGAAACGAATGATTTTCTTCCGTATTTGATGTGGTTTGTACAATTAGTCCATCGTGCTTCTTTAAGATCAACAGTACGTGCACTAGAGGTACGCAGAGCTATGTCAGAAGTTAAACATAAAATTAGAGAATTGGACGTAAAAATGTATTCACAAGATCTAGTGAATGTTCTTTTCAGTGGTCCAATTATATTCGCAAATAATTTGGTAGAACATGGAGTAGCTGGGAGTATTTCTACAGCTCATACATATTTAAAAAAACTTGGGGCAGCGGGTTTATTAGTTAGAATAGACAAGAAATACAATCGTAAAACAGCATATTTAAATAATTATCTTCTAGATGCTCTAAAAGATGAAATTGACTTATCAGAATAAACGCCTAACAACGCACTTCAAGCGACGCTGAAAAGCAGCGCGCCTGAGTTATATCGTTAGGCATCTGAACCAGAGCGGTATATACCTATGGAAAAAGAAAAGAAAAGTAAAACCTCAGTCCGAAAGCGCGCTGACGAAATAAAGAATTACCGGTGTAAAAACCTTATCGCGGTCATCGAAAATCCTAGCGATATAAAAAATATCGGAACGATCATTAGAAATGTAAATGCTCTTGGGGTAGAAAAAACTTATATCGTTGACCCCAGGAAAGCCTTGCCAGAAGACTGGCAAGATATGCGTGAAAAGAGATCCCTTTCTAAGACATCTGTATCGGCGATCAAATGGAGTTTTGTCAAAAGATTTGATAGCACTGAAGATTGTATTGAGCATTTAGAAAAGAATAACTTCACCTCAGTTGTCACTTCACCTCATGTAAAGGGGAAGGAAAATGCTATATTGGACGAAGCCGACTATACCCTCTATGCCAAACTGGCGGTTTGGTTTGGAAATGAAAGTAGAGGCATAAGTGATCTAGCCGTAGAACATTGCGAAATGTGTGTAAGCATCCCAATGTTTGGCATGATTGAGAGTCTAAATCTTGGCACAACATCTGGTATCATTCTATATGAAGTAACTAAGCAGCGTCGGATTTATCAGAGCAAATACAAAAAGAGAAATAAGCGTGTCAAAATATCAGATGCCTAACAACACAATCAAGTCGTTCGCTTCACTCGCTGGGACGCTGCGCCGCGTTGCGGCTTGCGCCCCTTATTGTGGACGTTAGAGCAAATAAATAATCATGAAGAGCAATAGGGTCAGACTCGATTGATCTGTATTTTCGTAGGTCGCTGCTTTGATCAATCGAGTCTGACCCTATTGGTCGCTTCTAAGACACCCGCTAAACAGAGAGAGACACTAATAAAGTTTCTTGTCATTATTTCTATCGCCGTAAGTCTGGAAGCGCTGGTATTTATTTTTGATGCTGGAAAAAAAGATATTACTAATTTGATTTACCCAACATTTTTGTTAGTCGCTGCGGTTCTGGTCGTGGTCGGTCTTGGCGCATATCAGAAGCTTACTCGTGGTAAGAGTGAATAAAGAAATAAATTATGCTAACAATCAACTTCAGAGGAAAACCTACCCGCTCTGCCTATCGGCTACGCGGAAAGTTTTTCGCTGAGTAAGGCGTTAGCGCTTGACAGTCGGAACGACTTTTTATGGTTACAGATCAGAAAGCAAATCCAGAAACCACTCGACTGCCGAAGGAATTTGTTGATCGGCTCACGAACCCCTTCGTGCGTTTCTTGCACATTCAGTCAGCTAGCGGGGCAATACTTCTATTGTTCACCGTTGCCGCACTCGTTCTGTCCAACTCGCCTTGGGCTGACGCGTTCGACCATGCCTGGGAGACACAGATCGGTCTCCAGGTTGGCTCACTCGAGTTTGCCCGTTCGTTGCGCGAGTGGATCAACGACGGCCTGATGACGCTGTTTTTCTTTCTTGTCGCATTGGAGCTCAAGCGCGAGTTGGTTCTCGGAGAGATGAACAAACCTCGCATGGCCGCACTATCCATAGCAGCCGCCCTCGGCGGTATGATCGTCCCTGCTGCGATCTATCTGGCACTACAAACAGGGCAGCCCGGTCAGTCTGGATGGGGTACTGTCATGGCAACTGACACGGCGTTTGTTATTGGTTGTCTGGCGCTGCTTGGCACCCGCATACCTCAGAGCTTACGGGTATTTATGCTGTCATTAGCGATTGTTGACGATATCGGTGCCATACTTGTCGTTGCGATTGGCTATAGTAGCGATATTGTCTGGTGGCCGTTGGCGGTGGCTGCACTTGGCCTGCTGTTTACACGCGCGATGGCAATGCTTGGCTTTCGCGGCTTTCCACTCTACATATTGGTGGGTATGCTCATCTGGCTCGCAGTCGATGCGTCCGGGATCCACGCCACCATCACTGGCGTTATACTCGGTTTAATGACTCCAGCACGCCGATGGGTCAGTGACGAGCGGTTGTACTCGATATTGGGCCAGGTTATTGCGCATCCAGCCCGCAACGAAAGCAGTAGAGACACGATGGATCGACAGACATTACAGATGGCTGAAATTGCCGCGCGTGAAACACTGTCTCCAGTGGAACGTCTGGAGATCACGCTGCATCCTTGGGTGGGTTTTGTCATTATGCCTCTGTTCGCATTTGCCAACGCTGGCTTACCACTCACTTTAAGCGACCTTGGCAGCTCGGTTACTGTGGCGATATTCTTAGGCTTCGTGCTGGGTAAACCCATAGGTGTTATGTTGTTCAGTTGGCTGGCTGTGCATTCACACATTGCGATTCTCCCTCCGGAACTGAGTTGGAGATTGCTGGCTGGCGGCAGCTTTCTCGCCGGAATCGGCTTCACCATGGCGCTGTTCATTGCAAATCTGGCTTTTAACGAGAACCTAATTGATAGCGCTAAGCTGGGAATATTTCTCGCATCCGTTTTTTCCGCAGTGGTGGGTCTCGCAATATTGATGTGGTTGCCTGCACGTGAAAAACTTTCTTGAGTTTGTCACAAATGAAAGCTATTCGTACCAGCTTGGAGCAGTGACAACGGGTGCAATTCGTGTTGCCACTGGCGCTAACAAGGCGTTCAAAAAGGACGCGATAAAGCGTCGAGCCTTTTAACTTAAACGTTAAAACAAAACAATCACCTTAATCAATGCATCAAATTAAAGACTGGCACAACCAAACATCCGATGAAACGTTAGCCGTTCTCGAATCGACACTTGATGGTTTAAGTGAAGATGAAGCTAAGTTGCGGTTACAGACTTACGGCGCAAACAAGCTGCCTGAAGCCGCACAGCGAAGTTTATTACAGCGCTTCTTATCACATTTCCATAATATCTTAATATATGTCCTTATAGGTGCGGCAGGAATTACAGCGCTACTCGGTCATGTAGTCGATACGTGTGTCATTATTGCGGTAGTGATTATCAATGCCGCTATCGGTTTCTATCAGGAAGGTAAGGCAGAAAAGGCTCTGGAAGCGATTCGGCACATGTTGGCGCTGCGTGCGTCGGTCATACGAGATGGCAAACGCAAGGTCATACCAGGTGAGGAACTTGTACCCGGTGATATAGTTTTACTGGAGGCAGGCGACAAATTGCCATCTGATCTACGGTTACTCAAGTCACATAGTTTGCAGATTCAGGAATCCATACTAACTGGTGAATCAGTTCCCGTTGAAAAACAGACAATCCCGGTTGCGCTTGATGCTCCGCTTGGCGATCGCTTCTGTATCGCATTTAGTGGTACAGCCGTCACCAGTGGACAAGGTATGGGAGTAGTTATCGCTACAGGTAAAAACACTGAAATTGGACGAATTGGTGGTTTGCTCTCCGAAGTACAGACCCTGGAAACACCTTTAGTGTCACAAATGTCGGTGTTCGCGCGATGGCTTACCCTATTTATACTCGCCGTTGCGGTACTCATGTTACTTTTTGGTTATTTTGTATTACATCATGATTTTGCCGATCTATTTATGGCTGTTGTGGGCATTGCAGTTGCGGCCATACCTGAAGGACTCCCTGCTGTGTTAACCATTACGCTGGCCGTGGGAGTGAAAGCGATGGCGCAACATAATGCAATTGTTCGCCGACTCCCCGCGATTGAAACCCTGGGCTCAGTCTCCGTTATCTGTTCCGACAAAACAGGTACACTTACACGCAATGAAATGATGGTCGATATACTGGTAACCAGTAGTGAGTGCTTTACGATTAAAGGTGTTGGATACGAACCATCTGGCGACATTGAATCAGGTAATAATGTTATTACCGTAAAGAACTATTCCTCTTTGCAAAAATTAGGCAAGGCAGCCGCACTTTGCAACGATGCGGAACTGATTCGACAAGACGACACCTGGACGGGGCATGGCGATCCAATGGAAATCGCACTATTAGCCCTTGCATCAAAGGTCGGTACTGATAGTAGCAAGATAAGGAATCAATGGACACGAACTGATGTCATCCCATTTGATAGCAAGCAGAAATACATGGCTACGCTTAACCATGATCACGAAGGACATGCTTACATTTTTGTAAAGGGCGCGCCCGAGACCATCGTTTCCATGTGCCAGCAACAGTATGTTAATGACGATAAAAGCACACCAATAGATACTGTATACTGGGAAGAACAGGCAACGTTCATCGCATCTAAGGGACGGCGGATACTCGCCTTTGCTGCCAAACCCGTTAATCCAGAACATACCGTGCTTGAATATAACAATGTGCGGGATTCATTAATATTCCTGGGTTTGGCAGGTTTAATCGATCCGCCGCGTCCGGAAGCTATCGAGTCAATAGCTAAGTGCCATAATGCAGGAATTGATGTAAAGATGATTACGGGTGATCATGCTGTTACTGCATCCGCAATTGGAAAACAACTGGGGTTACTAAATTGTGACAGGGTATTAACCGGCCAAGAACTTGATAAGCTCGACGACGATCAACTCAAATCTGTAGTATGTGATACTGGTATCTTCGCACGTACTAGCCCGGAACATAAATTACGCCTGGTCATGGCACTACAGGCGAATGCAATGACCGTAGCCATGACAGGAGACGGCGTTAACGATACTCCTGCACTCAAACGCGCCGGAGTCGGGATTGCAATGGGTAAGACAGGAAGCGAAGCAGCAAAAGAAGCGTCTGAAATCGTATTAGCGGACGATAATTTTTCTACTATTGTCGCGGCTGTACGAGAAGGTCGTACCGTCTATGATAATATTAAAAAAGTTCTTAGCTGGACGCTGCCAACCAATGCCGGCGAAGCCATGACAATTATCTTTGCCATGTTGGCAGGATTGAGCCTGCCGATTACGCCTGTTCAGATTTTATGGATTAATATGATAACTGCCGTAACCCTTGGTATTGCGTTGGCCTTTGAACCCACCGAAGAAAATACAATGCACAGGCCGCCAAGACCACGCAATGAAGCCCTGCTCAGTGGTGGTTTAATGTGGCATATCACACTGGTTACGGGGCTGTTTATTATTTGTGTGTTTGGTATGTATGAATATGCCATTAAGAAAGAATATTCCGAAGCTTTGGCGCGAACCATAGCCATGAATACACTGGTCGTGCTAGAAATATTTCACCTTTTCTTTATCCGAAATATGTACGGTACGTCATTAAACCGAAAAGCCGTGCTTGGTACTCGTGCTGTATGGGCTGCAGTTATTACAGTTACTTTGGGTCAGTTTGCAATTACCTATGTGCCATGGCTTCAGACTATATTTGAAACCCAGGCAATAAATGTATTTGATGGTTTTCTGGTTATAATAGTAGGTGTGATTATGTTTTGTATAATAGAAATAGAAAAACAAGTACGACTAAAAGTATTGAATAAATCGTTTTAACAAATCACTCCAGCCGACGAAGAAATAGCGCGGAAATTATTTACGTTAGAGCGAATAAGAGGAGTACGAATTTGCCAAGGATTCTGTTATCCATACTTTATGGTAGCCTTGTTGTTGGTTTGGTGCTCGGCGCGGCTTCTACAGTTGTTACATACGAAGATTCTCACTACCTTGGCTTTATGAAAGGAAATTTCTTGCTATTCACACCAATATTTAGTGTTGCTGGCTATGTGACAGGACTCATAATTTTCACCCCGATCTTTGTGATTTTAAATAAACTGAACATCCTAAATACATATACTGTTATATTAATCGGTATTTTAGTGTCACTTGTCTATTCTTATTATCTGTTTGGTTCTGGGCATGGAATGGGGGCGTCGCTTACATGGGATCGAGTTTTTGTGTTATTGGCTGCATGGGTGAGCGGATCATATTTGGGTTGGTATAGGTACAATCGCTCTAACAAGGCGTCCCGGTCGACGCCAAAAAGCGGCGCGGCCGAACTTTAATGTTATGTAGAAAAGCGAAATTGAATTAATAATCAATAAAGTAAGTATTTTGAGAGGAACGATATGGCTGCTATTTTATATGTGCGAATAAAATCTGATCTCGATCCTGGAGAACTAGATCGTCGGCTAAACGAACGCAAGCCGCGTTTTCTTGAGGTCCCAGGTTTATTGCAGAAAATCTATGGTAGAGATGAAGCAACGGGTGATGTGTGCGGTATCTATTTTTTTGAAAATAAAGAAGCTCTCGCAGCCTTTCGTGATACTGA
>JAOUNW010000194.1 GCA_029880755.1 Gammaproteobacteria bacterium | reverse complement strand
CGTCAACTCCTCTGCCAATGGATTCAGGTACTCAATATTTGCCGAAGTGTCCGTTGTGATAACGGCATCGCCAATAGAATGTAGCGTTACTTCCGCCAACTCCTTTTGCCGGGAAAGAGCATTGGCTGTTCTTCCTACCCTGGTGATACTACCTAATACGAACAAAATCGCTACCACAGACAAAACCGCATATCCAACCAATAGACGAAGACTTTCCACCGCCAATATGCGCGCTTTCTCGTTCGCTATTTCCCCAACCAGACTACTCACCGCTAGTACCGCATCTACTGCCTCCGTTGCCTTATCCCACCATCTGTCAACACCTAATGGGTAATCGCCTGTTCTGACTCCGGAATAGGCATACTTCCGTAAATTTTCAAACTCTCCGGAAAACTGTTTTTGCAATATCTCAATAGCGTCTGAATAACGGTGACTTGATTCGAGCAACACACTTACAGTGGATAACTCCCTCAGATTGCGTTCCACCACTCCACGGTAGTCCCTAAGCACATCCTGCGTCTCTTCCGGGACAGCACGCCTGCTGGCAATATAGAAGGCGAGCACTCCGCGTTCCAGGCCGGTATGTTCAGCAATTAACCAGGCATTTCTTCTGAGGATAATATTCAGATAAGAGATTTCATCTGATACACCCTCTGCTGTCGCAAAAGCCGCATCCCTAAGCCTGGCCGCTGCTGAAATAAAATTTGTAATAGTAGCAACCCACTCGTCAATTATTTCACGTTCTCCGGTGATCAGGCCCTGATCCACACGCTGACGCATCTTTTGCAGTGCCGAATGACGCTGCACGGCTTCAACAAATAATTTATTGTATGCCGAGTCGGATGGGATACGGGAGGCCAAATCCTTCGCGATATTCAAAGCTTCACCCCAGACTGAATCACCCTGGGAACGCAGGTCCTGAAGCTGTTCCATACCTATACTACCGATAGATCCACCTGGTGAACCTAATGCCGCTGCAGTTAACCCGCGCTCCATTGCCTGAATACTGGCAGCAATAAGTATTTTGTCTGCGAGTTCATTGGCTTGTACGATACGGTTGGCCATCTGATAGTTTTGATAGATGCGCCACATCATGATGCCGACCAAAAACAGCACTATCAATCCCAAAACCACAGTGGTGAGATTGATAATTCGGCAGGAATCGTTACCCCTTAAAAACTGAAAGAACTTGTTTGTCACCAAAATAGCTTATTCTCCCTGAAAAATAATGCCCATATTGATTATAGGTATTAGAGATCATTGCACAATCGCGTTTACAAGTGGAGGAATTAATAGGCGAGATTCCCTTAACAGCATGAGTGGCAGACCCAATCGCTACTGGTTGCGCAAGCATAACCCTCTAATTGCTAACAGTTATTGTTTTACGTCCCTTTTAGGCGAACCAGATCAGAGCCAACCCCGGCGATATAATCCCCAACCCGGCTAAGGCACTCTAGGACAGCCGAATCACGTCTTATGACACGGGAAAAACCCACCGGCACACTGTGTTATAAATCTAATTCAATCCACATTATCTGGTTTTATACACACCAATACTCTCGGACCAGAATGACATATTTCACCTAAAAGCAGAATTGATGATCTTCCGCGAAACATACTGTTAGGGGAGAGATCGGTGCTCGTGGATACTCCATGATAATGAAGAAATACAAAACGGGTATAGCCGAGGCTTCCTGCCAGTGCCAACCACAACCACACAAGAATATACTTTGCAGACGCGACAGGCGCAGCCAAGCAAGCATCTATCGATCAATCCTGAAGAATTACGCGCTGGTGGGTAATCGATACACGTAAACTAGAGAATAACAACACATTCAAAAACATCTGCATTAAACTGGATATCCTTAGCCGCGCAGAAGCCGTTACAGTAGCCCTGCAACACGGTATCCAGCCATAGTTCTAGAAGATAATTCGTTTTACCGGACAAACAAAAAGGGGCTGAATGCCCCTTTTTGTTTAACCAGATAAAGAAAGTAGCCTTTCTTAGGCGGTTTCTTCCTGTTTCTCTTCCAGTGCTTTCATACTCAAGCGAATGCGGCCCTGGCGATCAATTTCCAACACCTTCACCTTGACTGTTTCGCCTTCTTTGAGTTTGTCGCCAACATTTTCTACACGCTCGTGAGAAATCTGCGAAATATGCACCAGTCCATCACGGCCTGGCAGAATGGTAACAAAAGCACCGAAATCCATTAACTTGGCCACTTTGCCTTCGTAAATCATACCCACTTCCACTTCAGCTGTAATCTGCTCGATACGCCGGCGCGCTTCCTGGGCAGCCGTGCCGTCAACGGAGGCAACATTCACAGTACCATCATCGGTAATATCAATGGTTGCACCGGTTTCTTCACACAGGGCACGAATAACAGCGCCGCCCTTGCCGATAACATCACGAATTTTATCAGGATTAATTTTGAAACTAATAATACGTGGTGCAAAATCCGACATTTCCTCTCGTGGCGCAGAAATTGCCTGGTTCATGATTCCCAGAATATGCAAACGGCCCTCTTTGGCCTGATCCAACGCAACCTGCATGATCTCTTTGGTAATGCCTTCTATCTTGATATCCATTTGCAGCGCAGTCACACCTTCCGATGTACCGGCAACCTTGAAATCCATATCACCTAGATGATCCTCATCACCCAAAATATCGGTTAATACGGCAAACTTGTTTTCTTCCTTAATCAAGCCCATGGCAACACCAGCGACAGGTGCCTTGATCGCAACACCGGCATCCATCATCGATAGGCTACTGCCGCAGACACTGGCCATGGAACTGGAGCCATTGGATTCCGTTATTTCCGATACCACGCGAACAGTATAAGGATAGTTTTCCATATCCGGCATAACAGCTGCCACGCCGCGTTTGGCCAAACGGCCATGACCGATTTCGCGGCGCTTTGGGCTGCCGACGCGACCACACTCACCCACACTGTAGGGCGGGAAGTTGTAGTGCAGCATAAAGGGTTCGCGTCGCTCACCTTCCAGGGCATCAATAATTTGAGAATCACGACCGGTCCCTAAGGTGGTAGTAACCAGTGCCTGGGTCTCACCGCGGGTAAACAATGCGGAGCCATGAGTACGCGGTAACACGCCTGTACGAATGGTAATAGGACGTACTGTACGTGTATCGCGACCGTCTATACGTGGATGACCATCCAGAATCCGGCTGCGG
>JAOUNW010000193.1 GCA_029880755.1 Gammaproteobacteria bacterium | reverse complement strand
CTTTTAATAAACCACAAAGCTTGCCGTCAGCCCTGGAAACCTATCAAAGTGAGGCAAAAGCCCGGGAAATGTTCAACCGTATCGGCTGGACGGAGCTTGGCACCCGGTTCTTTCGCGCTCCCCGGCATCGGCGGCGGGAACTTTACGAATGGTTGCGGACACGGGCCAATCCGGCATACGGTGAGCTGCTATACCATGGTTTCGGCAACTCCTGCTTTTCCGTTGGCGATAAGGCGACGTATTTGAACGAACGTGATATTTTTTCCTACTGCGATAAACTGGAACAGGGAAAATCGCCCATTAGCCATTGGACCGTACTCAATAATCACCAGCGCGCCACCCGCGACTTGACGTTCGATATTCTATACAGTCCAATCGTTCGCGTCAGGTCCATCAGGCGAAAATATGGCGCGGAATCTATGACTCATCACACGGCGGAACTGGATCGTTGGACTAATCTGGGACTTGGACGCTGGCATCGATTGTTCGGTATATGGCGCTTAACCCCCCTTGGGAAATTGGTGCACCAGCAGATGATGCCGGTTCTGTACCTGCCCGAGGAAAAAAAAGAATTTTTAACCGCCATGGAACAACGTTTAGTCGCCGGTAAAAACTACAGGGGCTACTGACGATGATCTGGGGCACTATAGTACTGTTGACTGGTGTCGCAATCTGGCATGCCGAGCCCAGATTCTATTTGTATTGGCTGCACAAACTGGCCTATAGAGTCGATAAGAAAGTGCGATTCATCTCAGATATCAGCAGCTATTTCCCGCAGCATGAATTGGTACAGAGTCACTGTGAATCGATTAAGCGGGAATGTCTGGCATTGTTGACAATAGGCGCGAAAGTGCCAAAGGCACACCAGGTAGATAAGTACAACAATGCCATATCCAGCGATCAGGGACCCGGTTGGCGCACCTTTTATCTGAAAGTTTATGGGGGCTGGTTCACGGAAAACTGCGATAAATGCCCACAAACCTATCAATTGTTTAAGAATATGCCAAACGTGACGGCTGTTATGTTTTCCATAATGGAACCCGGAAACCGGATTCCGCCGCATCGAGGGGAACTGAAAGGTATTTGGCGCTACCAACTTCCGCTCGTAGTACCGTCTACCGGCACATGCGCCATAAGCGTTGAGGAACAGACCCTGGAATACCAGGAGGGCGTGGGCATACTGTTCGATGACAATCTGACCCACGCCGTCGTCAATGACTCTGCAGAATTTCGCGTCGTATTATTCCTGGATATTCAGAAACACGCCCCTGCCGCGGTAAAAATTCTGGATAATTTCTGTATGCGTTTGATTTCCCTGTCTCCAAAATTCAAGCGGGCAAATGTTTATCTCAACCAGGGTGGTAAATTCATGGCTTAAACCTATGATTCAGCACGCTTTGTTCCTTTGTAAGCCCGGCTGTAGCGGAACATCTTGTCAACTAGTTGGATTTTCCGAGTCCAAACTCTAACGCATCCTAATCTGCCAAGTTATTGCCACTTATTAATCCTACTCACCGTTCGTATCCAGGTTGTCTGATGTCGAGCCGGTTGTACCCAGCGCGGCGGCGATGCCAGCTACTGAACCGTTACCCAGAGGCACGAACAGTACCGTAAAGTGTTGCCGGTTGTAAAAGAAGGTTTCCAGCGGGTTCGTTCCAGTTCTATAGGTTGACAGGAATTGTGACACCGTATGGGTACCGGCGGTGATGGGCGCTGCTATGGTATAGGAAGATTCTCCGTACTTAATACTGGTAAGCGGGTCAATAAAAATGGACGTAACGGAGCCTGAATCCGCCGTGGCCAAACTTCCATTGTATGCCCAAAACGGATATCGCATATATCGCTATCAATATATGAATATGCTGAACATATTTATAGTGATAAACCGGTGATACCGTCCCCGTCCCCGACGGGCGGCTTTCAGCCCCGTGGCTGCCTGTTAACGTGGACCCCTTAATTTATCCAACCCTTTTTACCTACATTTCTTAAGGAACAAGAAAATTCCGACGATAAATTCCTATATAACAAGTACGCGGTATCCTCATGGTTATCCTACCAATTTACTCAAAATTTGACTGGCGCCAGCCGCCCTTAATGACGTTATTGCTCGTGATCATCAATTGCGCCGTTTTCTGGGGGCCACAGCGGGACGATGATGCCGCCCTCAACGAGGCCGTCGCCTATTATTTTGAGTCCGATCTTGGTGCCATTGAAATTCCTTTGTACGAACAGTTTTTACAGGACCGGAAACCTGCTTATCACTCGATCTTGCACAGTGACCCCGAACTGCGGCCAATGATACCCCCGGCGGCGATTCTGCTGGAAATATACAGCCATGAGGATTTTATCACCGACTTACCGGATGTACTTCGTAATTCGCTGGACCCGCCTCAGCTTGAAATCTGGTGGCGGCACCATGACCAGGTTAAGAAGATTCTATCGCGGGTTACCTGGTTCAACTATGGTATGCGGCCCGCTTATACAGGCCCGACGGAAATGCTAACGCACATGTTCCTTCATGGGGGTATCGGTCACTTGTTGGGAAATATGTTGTTTCTGATGCTGGTGGGATACGTGGTGGAAATGATTTTGGGTAAGACGATCTATTTGTTTAGCTATCTTGCTGCGGGTGTCGTCGCCGGGGGCTTTGATCTAGTATTCAATAGCGGCAGTATCGTTACCGGAATAGGCGCCTCGGGTGCGATCTCTGGCGTCATGGGAATGTATGTAGTGCTATTCGGGTTACGCAAAATTAATTTCTTCTACCACGTCCTATTCTATTTCAACTATATCAAGTTGCCCGCGATAGTTGTTTTACCGGTTTGGATAGGCTATGAATTGCTGAAAATGGTAATCTACCCTGACAGCAATGTGAACTATCTGGCTCATGCGGGCGGGCTGATAGGTGGCGCCATTCTCGGATTCGTTGGAAAGTCGAAAATAGGTTGCGCCGATAGCGCGGTATTGGACTCACAGAAGACCGCCGATGACCAGAAACAACAGCACCATGCCATTTCTCAGTTGCTGAGCAACATGGAATACGAAAAAGCGGCGCTGCTTATTCTGCGGCAGGAATCCTGGCATCGATTTCCGAATATGCTGTCACAATTGACGGCGGCATCAAATAACATTAACAACAAACTCGTTGCGCAAAAAGTCTTTCTGGCTGTGGCTAATCTCCGGACTAAAGACAAA
>JAOUNW010000192.1 GCA_029880755.1 Gammaproteobacteria bacterium | reverse complement strand
TGATGGACGGTCTGGAAGCGACCCGGGAGTTACGCAAGCGGGGTATGGAAATTCCAATCATTGCCTTAACCGCCAATGCCATGGCGGAAGACCGCATGCAGTATCAGCAGGCTGGAGCCAACGATTTTCTGGCGAAACCGATTGATCAACGTCAATTAATTAACAAGTTGGGGTATTTTCTCAGCCCACAAGAGACTCTAGGACAGCGAGCCGGGGATGGCATGCTGGAAGCGGATGAGGAAGCGGAATTAATCGCTGAGTTCAAGGCGAAATTCGTTGGCAAGTTACCGGAATACCTGGCGCGCATGAATGAGCTGTTCAGTAAACAGGATTTATCAGGCTTGACATTTATCGCTCATGACTTAAAGGGCTTGGGGGCCAGTTTTGGTTTTCCCACGATCAGCGAGATCAGCGCCAAAATCGAATCTCAGGCGCGGCAAGCGGATCTGGAAAAGGTATCGCTGGATATCCAGGCGCTTAACAGCTACTGCGCCACCATAGGTTGATTAACCAGATTTCAGAGATTTTTTTGTAAGCCACTATTGATTGGCTTGACGCAGGGCCTCTTCCACCTGCCCGGGCCTTTGTTCCATTTGCCCTCTGGCGGCGCGGGCGTCTTTCACCGCTGTGGCCATATTGCCCAGGGTACCTGCGGGTTTATCGTTACTCTTAGCGTTGTCCGGGGCCTTACGGGGAATTTTTACCGGGTCCATAACATTGGCGTTGGAATTAAACGTTTTCGTTTCGGTATTTTTTGCCTCAAGTGGCGCTTTATTGCTGAAATGCACCTTGCCTTGATCATCCGTCCACTTGTAAACGGTGGTTTTTGTTATTTCTTCTTCGGGCACCAGCCCCAGTTTGTCGGCGGTTTCGACTACCGCATCCGTGGCGGCGTAATAGGAGCCGGTGATTTGATCCCAGCGATCATAAATAACCCAGGTCACCAGCAACACCAGTACGAAGGCTAATTTATAAAAAACTGATTTGAGCAGCATCTAGAAGGTTTCTCCGTTCCAGCCCCACAACTGGCGTGGCGCATTGGTAAATTCAATATAAATTCTAGTCGCGGGTATACCGGTTTCCCGGTTGATAAGCCCGGCCAGGGCGGCGGAGAAATTCGCGGCCCGGTTCTCAGGCAAACCAATACTTTTAAGTTCCAGATAGGCTGCCGGATCCCGGGAGCCTGCAAAAATCATGTGCGGATTATGTGCCAAACTCACCATGACGTATTGCTCCGGCTTGTTCAGAATTTCCGCGACGGTTCGGGAAGCCGATGCCAAAAAATCCGCTTCTTCGGCGGGATTAATCGGTTCATTCGTGGTGATCTGTAACAGGGGCATAAGCCGTCTCCTCGTTGGTTAAAGGAGGTATTATGCGGTCAACTGGTTAAACAGGGGTAGCGGTGGGGTGGTGAGGTATGCGAATCTGGTTTTCAAGGGATTGCTTGGATGCAGGTCACCGGCCTCAGGCCACGTTGGCCTGGGGCAGATGACTTTCCGGGTAGATGACAACAAGTTGATTGGAGTTGGCGAAATGCATGATCTGGTCGAACAAGCCAGGTTGCTCGTTAGCCAGATTCATTGCAACCACGACGGATTTTACGCCATCCCGTGTTATGGGCTTGAGCAGCCGGGAGTATGCCGTACGTTGACGCCGGTCCTGGGTGGCCAGCAGGCCGCATAAACGTTCCGCCCAATCTGAAGGCCTGAATTTCCGGCCTTGAGCGGTTTGCCCCTGAATTGTCAGGTATTGCAGTTCAGAATTACTAGTCATTGAGATCCTCAAATTTGGTTGTTACTACAGGGGTGCCGTCCGGGGCGGAGCCCCCCTTCATCGGCCGGTGGGGTATTTCCTTTAATCCCATCAGCGCCCGTTTACCGTTCCATGGTCACAACGGACTCTACCGCAGCGAGATGAATATTTAATTAAAATGATGGGTAAATTAATGTGACCTATTACTCATTTTTTCAGGTTTCGGTGCCGATTCGTCAAAAAATCGACTATTTTTTCTGGTCCATTTAGGCGAATTTGACTTAAGCCACCCATAAAATCGAAATAACACGAAAAATATGTTGTAAATCAATCAGATGGCTGGTCAATAACATTGGGTGAAATGAATTAGCACCTGCACACGGGAAAATTGGACGTTTCACCCGGTGGTCAAGGCGCTTCCGGCTAGCTGTGAGTTATATATGCGGAGCAAGTTCACCGGCAAAATGAAATAAAACCCGGTCTTAATTTCTCAACAGTCCGGATTGGATTGATTCCAGACCCCGTTTCGTGCTGTTACATTTAGAAATTTTATTGGTTATCACTGTTACCTGCCAGGTCCGGGAGGTCCGGACTATACAGGCTCCTGAGATGATATTCGACTCAAGCTGTCATTTGAGTGAGGGCATGCCCCGTTTATGCCGAATTGGCAATGGACCGATTGATACCTCCGGTGGTGGGTGTCCCAGCATCTCTCTCCCCCAGCATCCCTCAAATGGTGGGTGTCCCAGCATCTCTCTACCATCTCTCCAAGAGGTGGGTGTCCCAGCATCTCTGCTCCAAGAGGTGGGTGTCCCAGCATCTCCGCCTGCATAATTCCACAAAAAATAAGATGCTTATAGGGCAGGAAATGGGCGAGGGCCCGAATGCCGTGGATGCAGAAAGAGGTGGGTGTCCTAACAAAATATGGATGCAGAAAGAGGTGGGTGTCCTAACAAAATAACGTGTGATAATTGTGGTTTACTGGTCTTTGTAGCAATGTGCAGGGTGCGATGACATTGGAAAAGAGGGTGTTTTCAGGAAATCTTCCAATATTGGCCCGGATTTCTATACTTAACGGTTATTTACCCTGACATTTCTGAAAATAATCGAAAAATCCGTCACTTCCCGGTATCATTTAGGGCTGCCCGTGGATGGAGCGCCAAGTTTCCTGAATGCGGGTTTTTTCATGGTTTGTTGCGGAGAAAGTTTACGTGGAATTATCAGGTGCTGAGATCGTTGTCCGTTATCTGCAGGATGAAAATGTAGAGTTCCTGTTCGGTTATCCGGGTGGGGCTGTGCTGCATATCTATGATGCCTTGCACAAACAGGAAGCGGTGAAACATATCCTGGTACGTCACGAGCAGGGCGCCACCCATGCGGCGGACGGTTATGCCCGTTCCACCGGTAAACCGGGTGTGGTGCTGGTAACTTCCGGCCCCGGCGCGAC
>JAOUNW010000032.1 GCA_029880755.1 Gammaproteobacteria bacterium | reverse complement strand
CTGTCGCTGATTATCTTTGGGTTCCTGGGCGGTATATCAGGCGTCATGATGGGTACAGAGCAGTTAAACCTGATTATCCATAATACGGTTTATGTGCCCGGTCACTTCCACGCTACAGTAGCAACCGGTACAACGCTGGCGTTTATGGCCATTACCTACTGGCTGGTGCCCATATTATTCCGGCGTGAAGTGATCATGAAACCCCTGGCGGCCTTGCAACCCTATATCTTTGGTATCGGCATGTCAGGTGTATCCATATTCCTCATGGGTGCCGGCACTCTAGGCGTACCAAGGCGCCATTGGGACATGGCATTCTCCGGCGCTTTGATGTCCCATGATTTTCCGGCAACAGCGTTCACCATGATGGGTCTGGCGGGAGTTTCTGTTGTACTGGCCTGTGTCGGCGGCGCACTCTTTTGCCTGATTGTTGTGGGCTCGCTGTTGTTGGGTAAACGTAAGGGAGAGGAGCGGTCTGCAACGCCGATGATAGCGGAGCCGGTGGCTGACTATCATGGTATCGGAATAGGCAAGATCGCTGTTCCCGGTACCTTAACGTTAGCATTGGTATTCCTGACCTCTTTTGTTCTCTACTACTTCGTCAATTGGAAATATCTAGCACAAACCTGGGGTCTCAGTTGATTTGTGTTTAGATAGAAGGAGTTCGGCGGGAGAGTGTTGTAAGGTTCCTCTCCCGCCGCAGTTAGTAACAATAGCAGTGTTTGTACGACCGGAAGGATAGTCTGCTTATGTTGGCCCAATTGGTGAATCTATTTAAGCTGCGTATCGGTTTCTTGATTGCGTTTACGGCCCTGGCTGGTTACGCCGTGACACCTGGTAGACAGCTAACCGCAATCGAAGTTTTTCTCCTTGGTCTGGCGGTGCTATTGTCTTCTGCCAGTTCCGGCGCTTTTAACCAATATGTAGAGCGTGATCTGGATGCCCGGATGACGCGCACCAGCAAGCGGCCGTTTGTTACCGGAAGGTTTCGACATAGCCCCATCTGGTTGTGGGGGATCATGCTATTGTTGTTGGCATCAGTAGTAATGGCGACGGTTTTATTTAACGCCATGGTGGCATTTCACGTTTTTATGGGCGCCTTTTTCTACGCCATTGTCTATACCGTCTGGCTGAAGCGGCGCAGCTCCCTCAATATTGTTATCGGTGGACTGGCCGGTAGCTTTGCGGTGTTGGCTGGCGCGGCAGCTGCTGATCCCGGCCTGAGTCCGGCGGCATGGTTATTGGCAGCAGTACTGTTTTTATGGACGCCGCCTCATTTCTGGAGTCTGGCTATTGCTATCCGTAAGGACTATGCCGCAGCCAATGTACCCATGTTACCTGTGGTGATTGGCGATCAACGGGCAGCTTTGGTTATTCTGGTGAATACCATTGTGTTGGTTGCTGTTTCCCTGTTGCCTGTATTTTTTGAATTCGGTCTGGGTTGGGTTTATTTAACCGGCGCGTTTCTTGGCGGTGGATTATTTGTCTATAAAAATATTCAGTTAGTGCAACGGCCTGAGCGATCGAGCGCCATGAGTAATTTCTTTGCCTCGCTGGTGCAGTTGACTTTGATACTTGTTTGCGCGATTGTGGATATTCATTTCCTCGCTAGTTAACTCATTTATTGCAGGGGTCCCCAGTGGCGCTTATTGCCCGTAACCGGTTGCTATGCACCTCGATGTCTCGTTGTTTATTGATCTTTCCATTTTTTTTAATAATAAGCGCGATCTTACCCGCTGCTGCTGATAGTGGATCGACTGTCGGACCCAAGAGTTTTAACGAACAGGAGGCCCTGGCTTTCAGTCAGGGAGTGATCGGTAAAACCATAAGAGACTATTCACTCACTCAGCCGGATGGAACGGCAGTGCGCGTTTCAGATTATAACGGCAAGCCCATTGTCTTCAGTTTGATTTACACCAGCTGTTACCACATTTGTCCGACAACAACCCAGCACCTGGCCAAGGTGGTGAGAAAGGCCAAGGCAGTGTTAGGCCAGGACAGTTTTACCGTCATAACGCTGGGTTTTGATACACAAAATGATACCCCGGAGGCTATGCGCATCTTTGCCGCACAGCAAAGCGTTGATGTTCCTGGCTGGCTTTTCGTCAGCGCCAACAAAGACACTATCACGGATTTAGCGAAGGATCTTGGGTTCCTGTTTTACCCATCACCCAATGGTTTTGATCATCTGATCCAGGCAACTATCGTGGACGCCAAAGGGACAGTTTACCATCAGGTTTATGATATGAATTTCGCTACGCCGTCGCTTGTGGAGCCGTTGAAGGCACTGGTGTTCGGAACAAGTGAGAGTACTCCTTTGATTACTCATATTGGTAACAAAATCCGTTTGTTTTGCACGGTCTACGACCCCGCCAATGACCGTTATCGTATTGACTACTCAATTTTTGTGGGCATGGCCATTGGTCTTAGCACCCTGGTGGCGGTGTTGTATCTAGTGGTTCGCCAATGGCTCCGACAAAAATCAGGGTTTTCTTGATGTACGTCAGACGCCTGAGCACATCGATTGGCGTAATATCCCACCTACCGCATTCTCGTAGAGCGCTACTTTGATAATTCGATCGACACAGAAACTGGGTATGAAGCTGTTTGAGGTAGTTGAATCCAGATTCAGCACCGCCTTTGGAGAGTCCTGGAACCCCTTTTACAACCTCGGCGCCCTGTCATTTTTCTTTTTCTGGATTGTGGCCGCCAGCGGTGTCTACTTGTATGCCTTTTTCGATACAAGTATTACCAGTGCCTATACCTCAGTCGAATCAATTACCAATAATCATTTTTATATTGGAGGGATTATAAGAGGTCTGCATCGCTATGCCTCGGATGCCATGGTAGTGACCATGACTATCCATCTTTTTCGCGAATTTCTGATGGGCCGGTTTCGTGGTGCGCGATGGTTTTCCTGGCTTACAGGTGTGCCTTTATTATGGCTGGTGTTTGCCTCGGGTATTAACGGCTACTGGTTGGTGTGGGATCAGTTGGCGCAATATATCGCGATTCTTACCGCAGAATGGTTTGACTGGTTACCTTTTTTTAGTGCTCCCATGGCGCAGAACTTTTTGAATGAAGCCAGTCTTAGCGATCGTTTTTTCTCGTTGTTGGCATTTCTCCATATTGGCATACCTCTGACTTTGCTACTGATGATGTGGGTACATATACAGCGTATGGCCAAAGCGAAAAGTAACCCGCCCAGAGGTCTGGCATTAGGTACCCTGGCAGCGTTGATAATACTGTCCATTGCCAAGCCGGCGGTGAGCCAGGCGCCGGCGAACCTGGACAGGGCAGTTACCGATGTTCAGTTGGACTGGTTTTTTCTAAATCTGTATCCATTATTGGATACGGTTTCGCCTGGAGATTTATGGGGACTGGTTGGCTTTATTACATTGCTGATTGCTGTGGTTCCCTGGATATTGCCAAAAGGAAAGTACTCTATCGCCACGGTTAATCTTGAGAACTGCAATGGTTGCGAGAGATGTTTCATTGATTGTCCCTACGATGCCGTTACTATGCAGCCTCGAACCGATGGTATGTCGTTTTCTCATGAGGCGGTAGTAAGGACCAATCTTTGTGTTGGCTGTGGTATCTGCGTCGGTGCCTGTCCCACGGCGACGCCGTTTCGGCGACAGACACAGTTGGTAGCCGGAATCGAATTGGCTGAATTTCCTTTAAAGAATCTGAGGAATGAAGTGTTGCAGGCGAGTGAGACGCTGTCCGGCACTGATCGGGTGATGGCGTTCGCCTGCAGTGAATGTGGGAAGGATAAACTCGCTCGCCAACCAGGTGTTGCTGTTGTGCCATTGCCTTGTATCGCCATGTTGCCCCCGTCCTTTATTGATTTTGTGATTTCAAAAAGGCTTGCTGACGGTGTGTTTCTTACCGGTTGTGAAACCGCAAACTGCTATCACCGGTATGGCAGTCAATGGACAGAGGAGCGTATAGAAGGCAAACGTGATCCACAATTACGTAAACGTGTACCGAGAGAGCGTGTCGCCCGCTTATGGACCAGCGCTGTAAATGGTGGCAGGGTACAACAAGAGATCAAGCAGTTCCGTTCCCGATTACGGGATGTAGGTCCCATGAGAGACGATTATGCTTCGATGAAACAGTCTTTGTCTTTTGTATCTTCCGAAACGGGAGGGAATATCCATGACACTGATTGAGTGGAAAGATGAGTTTTCTGTAGGCGTGCCCTCGGTCGACCATGAACACAGAGAGCTTGTGAAGCTTATTAATGATGGCTTCAGAAATTTCCAGGAAAAAGATTCAGGCTTCAGAGTTGATGATTTTCTTGGCGAAATCTTTGCAAAAATATCATCCCATTTCGCTTTGGAAGAAAAGGTTATGCGCAACCATAAATATGATCAGATTGCCGAGCATAAGGAAGATCACGAGCGCCTTCTGGATGATATACGCGATATGATGGATGTCTATGAAAATCAGGGCTATTTTAATGAGAAGGAGCTGGCTGACCACTTGGCTGCCTGGTTTACGGGCCATTTCAAAAAACACGATGCGCGTCTGCACGGAAAGTTGGGCCTTTAGGTAATACTATGACGGAAAAACGCAACTTTATTGGACAGATTATCGCCTATCTGTTTTTTGCCGGATTTTTGGGGGTGTTATCCAACTATCCTACTTACTCTCATACCACTGCGGACCAGGCGACTATCAAACTGACAATGAATCATTCGGGGAAATTAAAAGAAAAATGTAGACAGCGTAGTGAAGAGGAGATGGCGAAGTTGCCGCCAAATATGCGTGTGTCCATGGATTGTCCCAGAGAACGTTCACCTATTAAGCTGGAGATGATAGTCGATGGTAAAGAGATTTATAAGGAAACGTTATTGCCGTTCGGTTTAACGCGTGATGGAGAGGCGACAGCTTACCGGCGTTTTAACATTAAGGCCGGCGAGCACCGTGTTCAGGTTCGCATGAAGGATGACGTCAATACTGAAGGATATGATTATCATTTTGAGCAAACGCTAACATTAGCGCCATCGCAGGTGATGGTGATTCATTTTGACAATTTGCTTGGTAAGTTTGTCGCTATTTAGTAATCTAGTGTACTAATGTTAGACCCAATCCCTAAAATATCGTGATACCCGCAAACGATTTTACTATCCCCGTACCGGATGATAAACGCAAAGCCCTGGTCAGGGCCTGGCTATGGCTCGGTTTGTTGGCGCTACTAGGTTCAGGCGTATTTTCCATTCTTCTGGTGTTGTCGCGTACGCCTCATGTGCATGAGCTGATTCCCTGGGTCAATTTTTTTCATACCGCATTAGTGGTGCATGTGGACTTGTCAGTGCTGGTATGGTTTCTGGCTTTTGCGGGAGTATTGTGGAGTTTGAATTCAACGCCTCGTTTTATCTTATTAGGCTGGGCTGCATTGGCGCTTAGTGCGCTGGGTACGCTAATTATTTCGCTGGCGCCGTTCCTGGGTGCTGGTAATGCGCTGATGAGCAATTACATCCCGGTTCTTCAGCACCCGATATTTTATGTAGGTCTCCTTATCTTTGCCTCAGGCATGTTCCTGCTGGTCTGGCGCAGTATGAGTGCAATCCCCCTGGTGGGTCAGGCTATGTCCGGTACTGGCGCCTTACGTTTCGGTTTGAATACCACCGCGGTATCTGCAGTCATGGCTATTGTCGCCTTTGCCTGGACCTATTTTATGATCCCTGATTTTGTTGAAGGCAGGGCCTATTTTGAATTGCTGTTTTGGGGTGGTGGTCATGTGCTCCAGTTTACCTATACGCTTTTGCTGCTGGTTGCATGGTTATGGTTGGCGTCTGCGTCGAATGTGAATTTGCCATTGACCCCGCGGGTGACCCTCATTTTTTTTGCCATTGGTCTGTTTGCAGTATTCCTGACGCCATTAATTTATTACTCCTATAGCGTGACGTCGGTGGAGCACATCAAACTGTTTACCTGGCTTATGCGTTATGGTGGCAGTCTTGCAAGCTTACCGTTGGGGCTGGCGGTATTCTATGGTTTGTTGATTTCGCAGAAAGCACAGGAGGCCAATCGCCCTTATCGTTCGGCATTGATCTCGTCCATGATTCTGTTTGGTGTTGGGGGGCTTATCGGATTTTTTATCCAAGGCACCAATGTCACAATACCGGCACATTATCATGGATCTATTGTCGGGGTAACGCTGGCGTTAATGGGTTTGACCTATGTGTTATTGCCTCAATTGGGTTATTCCCATCCACGATTAAGGATGGCCTACCTGCAGCCTTATCTCTACGGCGGCGGCCAGTTATTGCATGTGTCTGGCCTTGTGTGGTCAGGAGGGTATGGCGTTCAAAGAAAAGTGGCGGGTACAGCCCAGGTGCTTGATGGTCTGGAAAAGCAAATCGCCATGGGAATTATGGGTCTGGGTGGTCTGATTGCGATTATCGGTGGCGTGATATTTGTATTTATTGTATTGGAGGCCATGCTGGCGCCAAAGAAAACGTAATGCCCAGGCGCTATTGACTGCTACTCAAAAGATACTGAATTAACTGGAAACTGATTAGAGTTAGCGGCAAAAAGATAGCAAAAAATATTATGCTACGGTTTGCCAGGGTTTTTCCCTTGATGTCTTCGATTTTTCGTAAAATGGCATCAGAAACTACGTAAAGTACGATACCAGTGGCGGTGAACCATAAGATTTCCAATTATTCACTCCTAATACAGGCGTATTGCAGACAAGGAATCATACCGAATTTCACCCAGAGTAGCAGCCTAGATAAAATGAGGCGGTCTATAATTGATCTATATCAATGGCAGGGGCGGTCTGTTATCGTCAAATTCATCGACGGGCTGAAAAAGAGCCCTATTTTTCGCTGACAAGGCAAGGTTTATCGTTGACATCACGTATCTTCACCATATATCGGCCGCATAATTTAATTGGACTTTTGATTTCTACTCTTTTGTTTCTGGGTACTGGAGTTCTTTGGGCCGACGAAGATAAACATGAAGATGACTGGCTTGATCGTGCCAAAGAAATCTTTATCGAGGCGGATCGTGTCGGTCCGCCCTCGGGCGATCCATTGGCGATACCGGTATTCCAGAAGTCCGAAAAACTTGGCTATTTGTTTGCTACCAATGATGTTTTCCCTATTCCCGCTTATTCCGGCCAACCGATTAATATTCTGATTGGTCTTGATCTGCGAGGACGCCTGCTGGAAACCCGTATCCTGGAACATCATGAACCGATTTTGTTGGCAGGGGTCAGTGAGCAGCAATTGCGCGATTTTATTGCCCAATATCGTAACGTCAGTATTTTTGATCGTGTGCGGGTAGGGGGTGAGTCGCGTCCTGGCAATGTTGCCATTGACACTATCTCTGGAGCATCGATTACAGTTATGGTGGCTAATGCAACGATAATCGAATCGGCGCGCAAGGTTGCTGATTCTCGCGGAATTACAGCGGCAGGAAAACCCATAGAGCAGAAACCTAAGGCAGCCAAGCCGGCAAAGGCGGAACCCAGAAAAATTAGCAAGTCCATAGAGACCAAAAAACCGAAATTATTGCTACTGGAAAATGAAGATAATCAACGCGAGCCCATGTGGGTGATTATCTGGAAAGAAAAGAAGTTTCAGATTGTGGTGCTAGTTATAAGTTTGGTATTTCTTACTACTATCCTATTATTTCAGGACTGGTTGGTACGCCGGTCTCGTGTTTACGAGTGGGTGCGCCACTCATTTTTGATTTACACCGTGTTTTTTATAGGTTGGTACTCCCTGGCACAACTGTCCATTGTAAACGTTCTGACTTTTGTCAATGCCATAATTCATGAATTTCATTGGGAGACTTTTGCGCTGGACCCGTTGATGTTTATTCTTTGGGCATTCGTCGCCTTTACTCTGATCCTTTGGGGTCGGGGAATTTATTGCGGCTGGCTATGCCCGTTCGGAGCTCTTCAGGAACTGATTAACGTGGTTGCCCGCCACTTTAAAGTCAAGCAATGGGAGTTTCCGGATATGGTGCATGAGCGTCTGTGGGCGCTGAAATATGTGATCCTTATTATGCTGTTTGGCATCTCGCTTCAATCAGTCAGCCAGGCGGAATACATAGCAGAAATTGAACCCTTTAAGACCGTCTTCCTGCTTCGATTTAATCGTGAAGCCCCTTTTGTCGTTTATGCTGTCGTGCTTATGGCGATATCTATCGTGAATCGGAAATTCTTTTGTAAGTATCTATGCCCGCTTGGCGCAGCGCTGGTGATCCCGGCACAAAACCGATTGTTTAATTGGGTAAGGCGTAGAAATGAGTGCGGTAAACCCTGTCAGGTTTGCGCTAACGAATGCGAGGTTCGTGCCATATCGCCCACCGGCGAAATTAACAAGAATGAGTGTCACTATTGCCTGGACTGCCAAGTGACCTATTTCAATAATCGAAAATGCCCGCCCCTGGCGAAGCTGCGTAAAACCCGAGAACGACTTGAGGCCAAGATCTCCTGACCCTGTTTCATTGTTCCGCGTAACTTTTTGATTGTTAGTTGTTTCAACTGTTTAAGTCAGGTATTTGTTGGTCAAACAGGAAATACCCTTAATCCCGGTCTGCTTGATTTAGATCAATGTTTAGGGCTTTCCCGTTCCACTATCATAGGCCCAGTTAAAAATCCAAAAATCACTCTGGAGTTAGAAAAATGAAACGAGGCACTTTCTGGCAAGTAGTTTCTTTAACGGCGTTTGTTGCGGCGGGGTTTATTTCAGGTACCGCATTTGCTGCCAAATCTTCCGAGCACCCGGGCACGCCTGAATCGGAGATGCGCTACAAGGGCGCTCCGGTTCCTATTAAACCCGGTGAGGCCAAGGAGTCCGTTACGCCGGAGGCTCCCGCGCTTAGCAAGGATGAGTTCGCTCGGGCCAAGCAGATTTATTTTGAGCGCTGCGCAGGCTGTCATGGTGTATTACGCAAGGGTGCAACCGGAAAGCCATTAACTCCGGATATTACAAAACAACGTGGTACCGCGTTCCTGAAGACCTTCATCAATTATGGTTCACCGGCAGGCATGCCTAACTGGGGTACTTCCGGAGATCTGAGCGTAAAAGATATCGACATCATGGCCCGTTTTCTCCAGCATGAGCCGCCGCAGCCACCGGAATATGGCATGAAGGAAATGAAAGCGAGCTGGAAGATTCACGTGCCGGTCAATAAACGCCCCAAAAAGAAGCTGAACAAACTGAATCTGGAAAATGTCTTTGCGGTGACTTTGCGTGATGCTGGCAAGGTAGCATTGATTGATGGCGACAGTAAAAAGATCGTCAGTGTCATTAATACAGGTTATGCCGTGCATATCTCCCGTATTTCATACTCTGGCCGTTATCTTTACACCGTTGGTCGCGATGCCAAGATCAACCTCATTGATATGTGGATGAAAGAACCAAAGACAGTCGCCGAAATTAAAATTGGTATGGAGGCGCGCTCTGTTGAGACATCCAAGTACAAGGGTTATGAGGATAAGTACGCCATCGCCGGTTCTTACTGGCCGCCGCAGTATGTCATCATGGACGGCTATTCGCTGGAGCCCAAGAAGATCGTGGCTACACGTGGCATGACAGTGGATACCCAGGACTATCATCCTGAACCCCGGGTCGCTTCCATTGTGGCATCCCATGCTCACCCCGAATTTGTTGTGAATGTGAAGGAAACCGGCCAGGTATTGATGGTTAACTATAGCGATATCGATAACCTGAAAGTGACCACCATTGGTGCTGCCCGCTTCCTCCACGATGGCGGTTGGGATTCTACCCAGCGTTATTTCCTGGTTGCGGCTAACAAGTCCAACAAGATCGCCGTCATCGATTCCCAAGAGGATAAGTTGGTGAAACTGGTGGATGTAGGACAGATCCCTCATCCAGGCCGCGGAGCGAACTTTGTTGATCCGAAATTTGGACCAGTATGGGCGACAGGTCACCTGGGCGATGAGACCATTTCCTTGATCGGTACTGATCCAAAGAACCATGGCAAGAATGCTTGGAAAGTGGTTAGAACCTTAAAGGGCCAGGGCGGCGGTAACCTGTTTATCAAGACACATCCCACATCCAGCAACCTCTGGGTTGATACGGCACTGAATCCTAACGAGGCCATGAGCCAGTCAGTGGCAGTATTTGATATCAATAATCTGGAGAAGGGATTTGAGGTACTGCCGATTGCGAAATGGTCAGGTTTGGGTGAAGGACCAAAACGCGTGGTACAACCTGAATACAACAAGAAGGGTGACGAGGTGTGGTTCTCTGTCTGGAGCGGCATTAAACAGGAATCCGCGATTGTGGTAGTTGACGATAAGACCCGCAAGCTGAAGAAAGTTATTAGGGATAAACGTCTGGCTACACCCACTGGTAAATTCAACGTGTATAACACCCAACACGACGTTTACTAGAAGCTAAAAGTTGTTGCAGGCGCATAGCCGGGAGAGAATTAGTAGTGCTCCCGGCTATTGCATAACAACCAGCAGATAATTGGGGTAGCTTGCGTGATAAGTGCCAAGGTATTTCTGGTAGGGGCAGGACCGGGTGATCCGGATCTTCTTACCGTTAAGGCTTTACGCCTGATTCAAGAAGCCGAAGTTATTGTCTATGATCGTCTGATTTCCCCTGGAGTGTTGGCGCTTATACCCGCTGGGACAAAGCGCATTTATGCCGGAAAGGCACCGGGTGCCCATCATCTGGATCAGGACAGCATTAATTCCCTTTTGGTAAATCTGGCTCGTAAGGGCCATAGTGTGGTTCGTTTGAAGGGTGGCGACCCGTTTGTATTTGGCCGGGGCAGTGAAGAAGCAGTATATCTGAGTCGGCATAACATAGATTTTGAAGTTGTTCCCGGCATAACTGCTGCTACTGCCTGCTTAACTTATGCAGGCATCCCGCTGACCCACCGTGGTATGGCCAATAGTGCCCATCTGATTGCTGGCCATTGTTCCGCCGACGACCCCCTGAATCTGGATTGGAAGCGCTTGGCGAATGATTCAACCACGCTTGTTTTCTATATGGCTTTGTCAAACCTGGAGCAGGTCAGCTCCGGGCTTGTCGGGGCCGGCCTGCCAGGGGATACCCCGGCAGCTATTATCGAAAAAGGCACTACGCCACAGCAGCGCTGCCTGATTACGCGTGTCGATGAATTGACCGCTTGCGCCAGCACCAACATTGTAGAATCACCCGCACTGATAGTGATTGGACAAGTCGTGCATTTGGAAAGAGAATTGAGCTGGTTCGGGGTCTGCAATGGTGGTATCCAATATGAAGATGGCCAGAAAGCGTGCAAGGCTTAGCGTTACAATTATAGTGTTAATCGGGTTCTCATCTACTATTGCCAAGGCCGGGGAACTTCCCGCAGAACGTCAGTCTGCGTTGCTACATCTTCTCAAACACGACTGTGGATCCTGCCATGGCATGACCCTGAAAGGCGGGCTGGGACCGTCCTTATTACCGGAAGATCTGGCGGGCAAGCCTGCCGTCGCATTGGAACGTATTGTTTCGGACGGTGTCCCCGGTACGCCCATGCCGCCTTGGAAAACACTACTAAGCCCGGCCGAGGTCAGCTGGCTGGTAAATCAGTTGTTACAAGGAGTAACAGATGCGCCTTGATTGCGGGTACACAAAATACATTGTATTGATATCGCTGATGGTGCTTGCAGGTATCGCGGTTACTGGTTGCTCTTATGGGCATGGTAAGCATGATTCGTGTCCCGTGGTCAGAGGTACGGGTGATCTGGGTGTTGTTATTGAGCGGGCGTCCGGTAATGTAAAGATAGTGGAGACCACCCGGGGACGAGAAATAACCCGTGTGGAGGGGCTGGGGGACTTATCTCATGCCTCGGTGGTTTACTCCCGTGATCAGCGTTTTGCCTTTGTTTTTGGTCGCGATGGTGGTTTGACCAAAATTGATATGTTGGCCGGGCGTATCGCCAAACGTGTGATCCAGGCGGGTAATAGTATTGGTGGGGCCATATCGCAGGATGGCACATTGATCGCTGTATCGAATTATACGCCCGGAGGCGTTAATGTATTCTCATCGGACAGCCTGGAATTGATAGCGGAAATACCAGCGGCTTACGGTAACAAAAATAGCTCCAAAGTAGTTGGTCTGGTCGAGGCACCGGGAAAACGCTTTATTTTTTCTCTTTATGATGCAGGGGAAATCTGGATTGCCGATATGAACAAGCCTGCTAATCCAGTTGTTACCAAATACAAAAACGTTGGCAAGCTGCCCTATGATGCGTTGATTACCAGTGACGGACGTTATTACATTGCCGGTTTATTTGGTGAAGACGGCATGGCTATGCTTGATCTATGGCGTCCCGAGCAGGGTGTAAAACGTATATTAAACAATTACGGCCGCGGCGAAATCAAAATGCCGGTTTATAAGATGCCGCACCTGGAGGGCTGGGCAATCGCTGACAATTATGCCTTTGTACCAGGAATCGGCCGGAACGATGTGCTGGTGCTGGACAAACAGACCTGGAAACAGGTTGACCGTATCCCGGTGCATGGACAGCCGGTGTTTGTTATGGCGCGCCCGGACGGACGTCAGGTCTGGGTAAATTTTGCTCATCCAAATAACGATACAGTGCAGGTAATCGACGTCCCAACCCGAAAAATCATTAAAACACTGAAACCCGGGAAGGCTGTGTTGCATATGGAGTTCACACCAAGAGGGGAGCGTGTATGGATATCCGTACGGGACGATGATCGTCTGGATATTTTTGATACGGAAACCTTCGCGCGCATTTCCAGTCTTGATGCGGATAAGCCTAGCGGTATTTTCTTTACCTCGCGCGCCAATCATATTGGTCTATAGGCAGCAGATAACATGAACGAAATCAACAAACGCCTGCTGAACGAATTCCAGAGAGATTTTCCTCTAAGTGCTGCGCCGTATGCCGATATAGCCACCAAGCTTGGCATCACAGAACATGAGGTGATTGATCGGCTGAAGGAGCTAAATCAGTCCGGTGCGATTAGCCGGATAGGTGCTGTGTTTAAACCAAAACGTATAGGGGCGAGCACTTTGGCGGCGATGGCAGTACCGGTGGATCAGCTGGAGGCCATTGCGGATCTGGTGAGCTCCTATGAGGCAGTTAATCATAACTATGAAAGAGAGCATAGGTTGAATTTATGGTTTGTAGCGACCGCGCCGGACAGCGAGTCACTTGATAGCGTTCTTAATGATATCGAGCAGAATACTGGACTGACAGTTGTACGTTTACCTATGGTTGAGGATTATCACATCGATCTGGGTTTTAATCTGAAATTCGAGGATCCGTTGTCTTAATGATTATGACCTTAAAATCTGAAATGGATATTAAATTGATAGAAGCAATACAGGACGGTATTCCGCTTGTATCCAGACCCTATAGGGAGATCGGCGATCGCATCGGTATGAGCGAGCAGGAGGTTGTAGAAAAAATAAGACAGTTTCAGGATTACGGAATCATTAAGCGATTTGGCATAGTTGTGCGTCACCATGAATTGGGTTATCGCGCCAATGCCATGGTAGTGTGGGATGTGCCTGATGAGCGCGTACAGGAGTTGGGAAAATGTATGGGCCAGTTTGAATTTGTAACGCTGTGTTATCAGCGCACTCGTTCGCTGCCGCACTGGCCTTACAATCTGTATTGCATGATACACGGTCAGGACAGAGCGGTTGTACTGAAGCATCTCTCAGAGTTGATCAATCACTGCGGTATTCAGGGTATTCCCTGCGAGGTGTTGTTTAGTCGCCGGCGATTTAAACAGCGGGGCGCTGTATATTGCCGTGACCAGGGAAACCAGTCCGCTTTATCTGCTGTGCCGGATGGCAGCCGAAAAATTCGGATAGTGGGAAATCAATGAGTCCTTTAGAAAGCCAGATTATTAATGAGCTTCAAGGGGGATTTCCTGTTTCGGAAAATCCCTTCGCGGAGGTTGCTGGACGTCTGGGCGTGAGTGAAGAGCAGGTTATGTCCGGGATCCAGGGCCTATTGAACGATGGCATGTTAAGCCGGTTTGGTCCTCTTTATCATGCCGAGCGCATGGGTGGTGGACTTACGCTGGCGGCGATGAGTATTCCGGAGAGTGATTTCGATCGTGTCGCTGCTATTGTCAATGGTTTTCCTGAAGTGGCACACAATTATGAGCGTGACCACGAGTTTAATATGTGGTTTGTGGTTGCTACAGATAAACCGGAGCAGGTAGGAAATGTGCTTGAGCATATACAAAGTCAGGCAGGCTATACAGTTTTCAATATGCCTAAGGAGCAGGAATTTTTCATAGGGTTGAGACTGGAGGCATGAACCTGCCCGCAATGAAGAGACAGATGCCTCATGGTGATCAGGTGATTGATGAGACTGATAGAAGAATTATTATTGCCACCCAGGCAGGTCTTCCAGTCACAAAAAGGCCCTATCATGATCTTGCCTTGCAGTTAGGGCTTGAGGCGAACGAGGTTATGGCGCGGATGCAGAAAATGATACAGGACGGGGTTATTCGCCGAATCGGTGTTGTGCCTAATCATTATGCTTTAGGCTATACAGCGAATGCCATGTCGGTATGGGACGTTCCCGATGAGAAAATCACGGAGCTGGGAGAGCGAGTGGGACAACTGGATTTCGTCAGTCATTGTTACCAGCGGCCTCGGCATTTGCCGTCCTGGCCCTTTAATCTGTTTGCGATGGTTCATGGAAAATCAACGGCTGCTGTTGAGGAAAAGATCAGAGAAATAGAGAACGTGCTCGGAGAGGACAACAGAGGGAATGCGCTTTTGTATAGCAAGAGAATTTTAAAGAAAACCGGTCTGCGTTTAACTTAGCCGCGTACTGACAAAGGTATCTGAATTATGTTCCGAATCACACAATACATGCGCGAGCTGATTTCACCCAGTCCATTGGGGGAAAAGCGTAGGCCACCTGGGCCTGTTGTTATCTGGAATCTGATAAGGCGATGCAATTTGACATGCAAGCACTGCTATTCTATTTCTGCTGACAAGGATTTTGAAGGCGAGCTTTCCACGGAGGAAGTGTTTAATGTCATGGATGACTTAAAACACTTCAAGGTGCCAGTGCTTATTTTATCTGGTGGCGAGCCTCTGTTGAGGCCCGACATTTTTGAAATTTCGCATCGAGCCAAGGACATGGGATTTTACGTGGGACTATCGACCAATGGCACATTGATTGATAAGGAAAATATCAAAGGTATTGCCAGCGTAGGGTATGATTATGTTGGTATTAGCATCGATGGCATAAAGGATACCCACGATCGCTTTCGCCGAAAACAGGGGGCGTTTGAGGCATCCATGAATGGCATACGTCTGTGTCATGAGAATGGTATTAAAGTAGGGATGCGTTTTACCCTGACGCAGGATAATGCGCCGGAGTTGCCACAGGTTCTGCAATTAATGGAAGACGAATCCATTGATAAGTTTTACCTATCCCATCTGAATTATGCGGGACGGGGCAACAAGAACCGTAAGGATGATGTCGTGTTGACAACTACACGTCGGGCGATGGAGTTATTGTTTGATACCTGTAGACGCTACGAATTGGAGGGCAAATCACGGGAATTTGTTACCGGCAATAATGATGCAGATGGCGTCTATTTGTTATTGTGGGCCATGAAGCATTTTCCGGAGCAGGTGGAGCATTTGCGCGCCAAACTGGCGCAATGGGGAGGAAATTCATCCGGTGTTAATATCGCAAATATAGACAATCTGGGCGAGGTTCATCCGGATACCTTTTGGTGGCATTACAAACTGGGTAATGTAAGGCAGCGACCCTTCTCTGAGATCTGGCAGGATACCAGTGAACCGCTGATGGCTGGTCTCAAGTTGTCACAGCGCCCACTTAAGGGCCGTTGCAGCCAGTGCCGTTATCTTGATATCTGTGGCGGAAATACCCGGGTTAGAGCATACCAGTTGACTGGAGATCCCTGGGCGGAAGATCCGGCTTGTTACCTGGATGATGAGGAGATTGGTCTTAACGGCGAAGGCGAGCGCTTGCAAGTGACGCCCTATGTTGGACGGGGACAGCGGAAGGTTATCTGATTTTATGTCTAAGCTGTTTCTGGTCAGATTTCTGTTGGTTGGTATATTTATCACGCCAGGCTTCGCGTTATCGAATACCGATAAACTTTCTCAAAC
>JAOUNW010000191.1 GCA_029880755.1 Gammaproteobacteria bacterium | reverse complement strand
ACGTTCATAATATTCTGGTTCATAGCGCTTAAGTATACCGGTAGCCAGTCTCTCGAAATCGGCCGTTGCCGGGCAATCCGGATCATGCTCGAAAATAGAAATCCCTTTTTCCGCCGCTTCTTTCAGGCGCACAGTATGATGAATCATCAAAGGCAATACCTCATCCGGGAATCGCTCCCAGATCTTGCGCAAAAATGAACGTGCAAGACGTGTCCGGTTATCCACCATAGTGGGTAATACACGCATGGGAATTCTAAATTTATAACGCTCTTCCAGCATCTCAATTGTCTCGCACAACCGCTCAATCCCGTCAAAAGCAAAAGCACTCATCTCAATAGGCACTAATACCTCATTAGCCGCCAACAATGCATTGATAGAAAGCAATCCCAGGGCAGGAGGGCAATCAATAATGGCATAATCATAGGCCCGTTCCAGCTGGGTTAAATAAAGCGATAACTCCTTTTCCCTTGGCCAGTCCGGCATTAAATGCTCTATGGCTGCTAACGAGATCGTTCCGGGCACCAGATCCACACCCGGCGCCACGTTCTTTATAATTACTTCTTGAATTACTGCCTCGTTGGCAAACACCTCATAGAGACCGGGTAAATCATGGCACTGTTTTCCAAGCCCCAGGGCGCAGTGCCCTTGCTGGTCCATATCCACGAGCAATACTTTCTGACCGTTCCTGCCCAGACAGGCCGCAAGATTGATCGCCGTTGTTGTTTTTCCACACCCACCTTTTTGATTGGCAATGGCTATTCGCTTCATAACAGACTCTCCTTTCCTATGTCATGCATCTTTAAATCATGCTGCTTGGTTAAGGATGGCGGAGGTGATTCAACCCGCTAGTTTTTCCGCCTGTTACTGCACGTCAGGGTGCTTTGTCAGTTAGTGCCACCCCCCGACTTGCGCCAATCCGTTGCTACTACTTCCGGCTTCGTCATCAAAATTTAATACTTCTTGATAAGGCTCAGGATTCTTGTCAATTATTTTTGCCGCCTCTCGCTCAAGCTGCGCCACCTCGAAAATCCACTGCTGCCCGGTCAGCGCCTCGAAAGCGCTGCCCTGATGGAACACAAGCACAAGGTCTCCGGTAGCAACCAGTGACATTTCTGACAGCGGCTGCTTTAAGGTAGGGAGAAAGCGGAGTAGGGAGCTGATATTTTGCCGAATGCGCTGCAATGAGGCACCTGACACAATGAGCTGTCTGACCGCCTTGAGGGCGATTAAATCCGTGAAGTTATAGCGGGCATGGCCGCCCTTGGTCTGGCTCGACGGGACAACCAGCCCTGTTTTTCGCCAGTAGCTGAGCTGGCGTAAGCTGGCACCCGTAATCGCTGCCGCCTGATGGCTGGTAAATCCTGTGCTGGTCATACAACCCCCACATCGCGGACATAAGTTAGTGCGTATGATGCTAATATTTGGACAAATGTCAACTAAAAAATGACAAAAGTTGGCATTCTTGTCAGATTTAAACTTTTATGATACGCCAAAGTCGACCAATTTGGTCTCGGCCTGGCATCCGCCGCAGAAGCGGCAGAAGGGTATTTTGAAAGCGGGGAAAGAGGGGTATGGCTTGCACCGATATTACCGGCACTTTCTGCGGTGGTGTCACCCGGGGCACCTATGTCAACAAGGCGAACAACCGCTTCCAGTGCGAACCTTACCTGTCAGGAAAAAAGTACACGGGGCAGGGTTCAGCGAGCACATTAAAAAGCTCACCAAACACTGATACATCAGGTTGGTTAGGCGCGTTCCACGTATTCACCGGTACCGGTGTTTATTTTCAGTTTGTCCCCGACGTTAATGAATGTCGGGACTGTGACTGTTAATCCGGTTTCCAGCCGGGCAGGCTTACCAGAACCAGAAGCCGTCTGGCCCTTGATAGCGGCATCGGTCTCTACGACCTCCAAAATCACGTTAGAAGGCAACTCGAGCCCAATAGGGCGTTGCTCGAAAAAAGTCACCGTGACATCGGTATTGGGCAGTAAATAGCCCATCTGGTCCTCCAGATCCTCTTTGGGAATGGAGATCTGCTCATAACTTTCATTGTCCATAAATACCAGGTTGTCGCCATCCTCGTACAAATATTGCATGAGTCGGGCTTCTACATGGGCTTTTTCCACCTTGTCTTCTGATCTGAAGCGCTCGTTCAGCTTGGTCCCGGCCGCAATATCCTTCATTTCCACCTGCATGAAAGCGCCGCCTTTGCCCGGTTTGACATGCTGAATTTTGCTAACGCGCCACAATTTGCCGTTGTACTCCAACAAGTGGCCGGGGCGGATTTCGAATGCTGAGATTTTCATAAGACTGGGTACCTGAAAAAAATAGTTTTGCAGTTTTTGCGAGCGCTGATTCTATTCAGCTCAGGATCATTTGGAAAGGGCGGGGACAAAACTGTTGCAACAGGTAAAATAAACTCCTGTTATGTGCATACCGATACAAATGATTCCTGGATGCATAATATCTTTCTATTGAATGAATTTATACGTTTTATTACAATTAGTTACATTATTTTCTTAAAGTTATTTATAGTCAGATAAGTGTGATAGCATTCTGCCTCTATGGCATCTTTTAATCTTCACTGCAGCGACTGCCCTCGTCTCGCCACCTTTTTGGCCGGGGTACGAAAACGATACCCGGATTACCACAGCAGGCCGGTAGAGCCCTTTGGCGACAATAAAGCGAGATTGCTTGTTGTCGGTCTGGCTCCAGGCATGCACGGCGCTAACCGAAGCGGCAGACCGTTTACCGGCGACTATGCCGGTATTCTGTTGTACCAGACTCTCTACAAATATGGCTTTGCCTCAGCCCCTGAATCTGTTGCTACTGATGACGGCCTCAAACTCCTAAACTGCCGTATCACCAATGCAGTAAAATGCCTACCTCCGGAAAATAAGCCGACAGGCCAGGAAGCAAAAACCTGTAACCGTTATCTGCGTACAGAGTTGGAGGATTTACCAAAAAACAGCGTGGTGCTGGCACTGGGCTCAATCGCTCATAGCTCGGTTCTCAGAGCGCACGACTTGACCCTTAGTGCGCATAAATTTGCTCATGGCGCAGTACATCGCCTTAATGAACACCGAATCCTGCTCGACTCCTACCACTGCAGCCGATATAACACCCAGACCCGGCGCTTAACCCCTAAGATGTTTCAAACGGTTTTTCAGAAGGCAAGAGAAATTCTCGATACCAAACCG
>JAOUNW010000190.1 GCA_029880755.1 Gammaproteobacteria bacterium | reverse complement strand
GTTGGCAACTGCCTATTTCTATTGATAATTTTATTTAGCACAGCAATTGGAAGGCATTATGGCAAGACCTGAAACCCCCGCTTTGGCGGCCGATATCATTATCGAACTGCTGGATCATAAGGATCGGCCTTTTGTATTAATTGAGCGAAAATACGAACCTTTAGGCGTGGCAATTCCAGGGGGGTTTGTGGATATTGGCGAAACCATTGAAGCGGCGGCAGTGCGGGAAGCTAGAGAAGAGACCGGGTTGACGGTGAAGCTAACCGCGATCCTGGGAGTATATTCAGATCCTGACCGCGATGTGCGGGGGCATACAGTATCGGTGGTCTATATTGCCCAGGCCCATGGCGAACCTGTTGCCCGCGATGATGCGGCAGGAGTTCTGGTTGTGAGCGAGCAAAGTCTGCCCAAAGATCTGGCATTTGATCACGGCAGAATTCTGGCGGATTACTTCGCTGTCAAGCAGGGTAAGCGCCAAGTCATTACGTTGTGATTATAAATGTGCAAGAAAAAACCCGCACCTTGTGGGTGCGGGAGGAGGAGGAACTATAGCAGTTGCTATAGGTTGTTGCGCTTACGGTTTAACGTAGGAGAAACCTTTGCGTTGCAGGTGAGCGATTTCTGCGACGCCGCTTGGAACGATATCGTTGGTCTCATCAACATCATAGAGATCATTTTTTACATCAATCTTTTTACCGCGGATGGTATTGGCGCAGATCTGCATTTTCACGCCCTGTTTTTTCAGATTAGCCACGCTTTGTTCAAAATTTGGATCAGTATTAGCCCGCTTTAGCATGGTATGGCCGGCGCCATGCATTACCACTCGCAGATCCAGTTTGTCTGCACCCACGGCGTTAATATGATTCTGAATATTACGCAAAGTGCCCAATTGGCGTTTTTCATCATCGAAGTTCACATGATAAACAACTTTTTGTTTGCCGTAGCCAGCCGCATAGGTGGTGCCGGCAGTAGCGCCTAATGCCATGACGCTTAGTATTACAATGCTTAACAGTTTTCTCATAATCATCTCCTGGGTTAAGTGACTTAATGGTGGATTAGACGCAGGTAATAGTTATCATTGTTATACCTGAATGTATGCCCATCCCTGATGTTGGCGCCGCATGATTTCGGCCACGCCGGAATCAATGACGGTGACACCCGGAATAAGTGTCAGTGCAAACCCTGTTTCTGCTGTTACATTTTCAAGCGTGTTCTGACATGCAGCAAAGCGCAAATTCTTATAACGCTTAAGCAGACTTACCACCCTGTCAGGGTAAGGCGACATATCCTTGCTCAGGAGCTTGATACCCTGGCCATTGGCGACCAGCTCAACTTCTGCTGCCTGGCCGGTTTTTTCGTAGTAGGCCATGAGATTTTCTATTTCATCCAGGGCCTCTTTAAGCCGCGTGTTATCGCCGCTGTTAATGTGCACCAGGAGTCGGACGGGTTCTTCTGCAGCGGCCAAGGTATTTTTAGCAGCATCCGTTTTCGTGTTCACCGTTACACGCTCGCCTGCCGGAGAACGAAGAACTTGCGTACCAACAAAGCTGCCCAGCAATATGCCTGCCACCAGTGTAATACTTGCAGCAATACCGAAAAACGAACGCTTTTTGTTGTCAGGTCCGTTGCTCATGCCGTCAGCTGGTAAGGGTGGGTGCTTATATGCCAGTTGTACCATGTCACGGATTTTCCGAAGCTCGCAGACGCACTTGTTCAACGAAGCGTTCTTGTTGATTACGCCATATGCTTCGGCCTTTTCGTCGCTGGTTAGCTGGTCATCAACAAAGGCGTTAAGAAATTCCGGCGACATTTGGTCGTCATGTTTGTTCATTTAATTCTCCTGACTACTGCGGTATCCGCAGGACTTTCAATGTTTTCGCTAATCTGTCTGTATTCCTCGAGTAGCGCGTCTTTTAATGTGCGCCGTGCCCGACATAGCCGGCTCATGACAGTGCCGACCGGAATGTCCAGGATGCTGGCCACTTCCGCGTAACTAAACCCCTCTAGATCCACCAATGTCACTACCTGCCGTTGTCCTTCCGGTAAGGTCGCAACCGCCAGACGTACGCGAGTGACAGTTTGTTGCTCGCTGTTGTCCGTTTCCGGGGTTACGCTGGTGGTAATGTTATATTCGTCAATGTCTTCTGTTTCTTTACGTCGCCGGAAATGATCCCGGTAACAATTGGAAAGAATGGTAAACAACCAGGCCTCACCGGATTCCGGGTCTCGTATTTGCGAGAATTTCTGCATGGCCTTGGTCAGTGCCTCCTGGGTGATGTCGTCAGCCAGTGCGGCATTGTGGCTCCAGGAATAGGCCACCCGGTAAAGGCGATGGCGCTGCTGTTGCAGCCTCGCCTGGGCTTCCCGGGTGCAGGAGAAGAGATTGCGAATGTTTACCATATACCCAAACCTAGAATACCTTATTAAATAAGTCAATTATTAACAGAGTTGCGATAATTACAATATTGACGATAGGTTACGTCAATTTATTCCTGAACCACAGCGCTATTGTGGATACGGGGTTGGTGTAAGATCGGGCTTAATCAAACCCTGCTCCTCGCGCTGCTTGCCATCCAGCAGCACCTTATTGCCCAGGATTTGTAAGCGCTTTTGGGCGATCCAGCGGATCGCCATGGGATAAATACGATGCTCCTGTTCCAGTACCCGGGCTGCGAGGGTTTTGGTTGTATCCGTTTTCTTTACGGGCACCGCCGCTTGAATAATTACAGGACCGGCATCCACCTCGGGAGTAACAAAGTGGACAGTGGCACCGTGCCAACTGGCATTATCAGCCAGTGCCCGGGCATGTGTATTCAACCCCGGGTAGGCCGGCAATAGGGAAGGGTGAACATTGATTAGTCTGCCGGTATAGTGCTGAACAAACTCCTTGGTCAGGATTCGCATGAAGCCTGCTAGCACTACCAGGTCCGGTTGGTAGTCATCAATATGTTTGATCAAGGCCTGCTCAAAGTTGATCTTTGAATCATGGGATTTCGGTTCGATTACAAGGGCTGGTATCCCGGCTTTTCGGGCACGTTCCAGTCCAGCGGCGTTCGCATTATCGCTGATAACGGCGCACAGGGTAATGGGGAGATTCCCACTTTGAGCCTGATCAATAATCGCCTGCAGATTACTGCCGCGCCCCGAGATTAACGCGACAACGTTAATACCGGGTTCGGTCATTCAATAATCTCAATCTCGGGTGCGCCGGATGTGGGCTCGATATGG
>JAOUNW010000090.1 GCA_029880755.1 Gammaproteobacteria bacterium | reverse complement strand
TAGACACACTCTTTTTCCACGCCGACCCTTCCAAGTAACAGCTTTTCGTAACTTGCCTCTATGCCAAGTTTGCCAATATGTTTCGTGCCGCGATAGGCGGTTTCATCAATTTCATTTTGCTCCCTTTCGTTGATGCGGCCAACATAACCAATGGCATGAATGCCAAGTGGTCCGAGGGGATAATGGCGTTGAAGGCGTGCATGCAGCTCAATGCCGTTAAGATAAGGGCGCAGTGCTGCAATACGCGCCGCTTCCTCATCGCTCAGGTGTGATCTTAATAACAGGCTTTCGAACTTGGGTCTCCTGCGCAACTCTTTTCTAAAATCCTTGATGTCATCTTCTGTCAGTGTAACCAGTTGTGACAGTTGCTGAAGAGTGCTGTCCAGGTCGTCAACTTGTTCCGGGATAATTTCCAGGGCGTAGACAGAGTAGTTTTGGGCGAGTACGACGCCATTTTTGTCCAGAATAAAACCTCGTACAGGCGATATGGGAATAGGATTTATCCGGTTCGATTGCGACATTGTCACGTATTGCTTGTGATTAATGATCTGCAGGTAAACCAGGCGGATCGTTAGCAACACGCAGAGCACCACAATACCCACGGCTGTAATAATCAGGCGCGTGTTAAAGACACGCGTTTCGCGAAAGTGGTCCTTTATTGGAATATCCAGCATCGTTAACTGACGTGATAATGCCTACGAACCTTACGAAGAATAACGAACAACCACGGCCAGACAACCATACCCACAATTATGGAGGTCCATCGGGTCAGGGTCTCGGTCGGTTGGCCAATTATACCCTTGATCCAGAGAATAATGAGTTGATTGATTGCCAGCAGCAGAAAAACAAAAAAAGCCTGCTGCCATGGTGGAAACATGCGCACGCGCAAATAGAGCTTAAGTGTAAGGAAGGCGATAATGGTCTTGGCAAGCGCATGCTGTCCCAGCAGGGAACCATAAAGCACGTCCAGCATCAGGCCCACGGTCCAACCGACACCGACACCGACCCGCTGGGGTATCGCCAGGCACCAGTAAATCAATACCAGGCTCACCCAGTCGGGGCGAAACTGGTCCGCCCATTTGGGGCCAGGAATGCTGATCAGGATAAAGGCGGCAATAAAACTTGCGGTGATAACCAGCTTATTTCGTGTGCTCGGTGCCATTTGCCGGTATCTCGTTATCTAACTTGATGGGTTGTTTGCCGGGCCAAATCAGTAACAGTTCTCTGTTGTGATCGAGCTTTGCCATGGGTTTGGCGCTAATTCGCAAGGATGGCTCATTAGGATCGTTAATTATTTTAGTCACGGTAGCCACCGGGTAACCGGCAGGAAAAGTGCCGCCCATGCCCGATGTCATTAACAGGTCACCCTCTTTTATGTCTGCTGTATTGTATAAATATGGAAGATTGATTTCATCAGGGGCGCCGGTTCCCACGGCGATGGTCCGAAGACCGTTGCGATTAACGTAAACCGGTACCGCATGACTTGGATCCGTGATTAATGTGACAACACTGGTATGAATGCCAGTGCTTGTGACCTGACCCATAATACCATGTGCGTCGATTACCGGTTGTCTGACATAAATTTCATCGGCGGTACCGCGACTAATAGTGACACTGCGTGTAAACGGATCGGGTTGGACATATAGCAGTTCCGCCACAATGACCCGGTCCGCCACACGCTCTGCCGAGGTTAGCAAAAAACGGAAGCGGTTGTTTTCGGCAACCAGCGCATCGTATTTTAGCAGTCTTGCTTGAAGTGATAGGTTCTGCTTTTGCAGTTCCTCGTAGTCATGCTGCAAGGTATCTTTGCCGGTGGCAGCTTCTGATATCCAGCGGCCAATACTTGAAGGTATGCCGGCCACAATCTGAATCGGATAAACAATAATGGATAAGCTTGCCCGTATCTGGTGTAAACGGATTCCCTGGTGGTCGGCCATCATCAGGACAACGGATAAAATGACAAACATTACCAGCCGGGTAATGCTGGAGGGTTTTCTTATCTGTAATGACCGACCTAATGAAGCATCCATGTGTCGCTTCAGTAGCCCCGTTTACTCATAAAGAAAAACATCACCCAGGGTTTCGGCGTCTTCCAACGCTTTTCCGCAACCCCTGACAACGCAAGTAAGCGGATCTTCTGTGACAATAATGGGCAAGGAAGTTTGTTCGCTCAGCAATCGATCCAGGTCGCGCAACAAGGCACCGCCTCCGGTAACCACCAGTCCTTTTTCAGCGATATCAGCCCCCAGCTCCGGCGGTGTTTTTTCCAGCGCAGTCTTAATGGCCTGGACAATGCCGGTGAGGCACTCCTGAAGTGACTCGTTGATTTCTTTGCTGGTCAACTCCAGTGTACGTGGCACACCGTCGGCAATATGCCGGCCCTTGATTTCCATCTCCCGGGGCTCGCTGTCTGCCCAGGCGGTGGCAATGTCTTTTTTAATCTTTTCAGCCGTGGCCTCGCCAATGAGCAGGCCATATTTTCTGCGAACGTAGCCGATAATGGCCTCGTCCATTTTATCTCCGGCGATGCGCAGGGAGTGGGAATAGACGATACCGCCCAGGGAAATGACACCCACTTCACTGGTGCCGCCGCCTATATCCAGCACCATGGAACCACTGGGCTCAGCAATGGGCAGGTCGGCGCCAATGGCGGCCGCCATGGGCTCCTCGATGAGGTATACCTCCCGGGCCCCTGCAGCCATGGCCGATTCCCGGATGGCTCGCCGTTCCACCTGGGTGGAACCACAGGGGACACAGATAATGATTCGTGGGCTTGGTTGAAACAGGCGGTTTTCATGCACTTTACGGATAAAGTACTTGAGCATTTCACCTGTGACAGTGAAATCCGCGATAACACCCTCTTTCATTGGGCGGATGGCTTCAATGTTGCCGGGGGTACGTCCGAGCATGCGCTTGGCTTCCGCGCCTACCGCCAGAATACTGCGGTTATTGCGTCCCTGGCCCTGGCGGATAGCAACAACAGAGGGTTCATTGAGCACAATGCCCTTATCGCGGGCATAAATGAGGGTATTGGCAGTACCCAGGTCTATAGCGAGATCGCTAGAGAACAGGCCGCGCAGGTTCTTGAACATGGTTGAGATTTCCTTCCTACTTCGTTGAATAATTGAACTCTAGCAACCCAAAGGGGCGGGTTCAACCTAAGGCTCGAATATGGTAATTTGCGCCCTCCAAGCCAGCACCCGCCCGGACGGTTTTATGTCACTTGATCGAGACGATGTTATAAAGATAGCGCATCTTGCGCGATTGGAACTCAGTGAGCAAGAGCTCGACGTTTATACCCAAAGCTTGTCCCGGATACTCGGGCTGATCGAGCAGATGAATGCTGTCGATACCACGGGTATTGTGCCCATGGCCCATCCCCGGGATGTCTCCTTACGCCTGCGAGAAGACAGTATCACGGAAACTGACCAGCGGGAGAAATATCAGGCAATTGCACCCGCGGTTGAAGCCGGTTTATACCTTGTCCCAAGGGTAATTGAATAAACCCAAACTTGTTGGCGTATTGCAAATTTTTGTGCAGGTAAAGTTCTCGAATGTTTCATAAAAAAACCATTGCCGAACTGTCCGGGGATCTGGCGAAGAAAACCTGCTCCAGCGTTGAGTTGACGGCAGGATTTCTGGACCGCATAGAACAACACAAAGATCTCAATGCCTATATTACTGTCGATAGAGACCAGGCCTTAACGCAGGCCCGTGAGGCCGATGTCATGATCCAGCACGGTAAGGCCACGGCCTTGACCGGCATTCCCATCGCCCAGAAAGATATTTTTTGTACCCAGGGCATGCTGACAACCTGTGGTTCAAAAATCTTATCCAATTTTATCTCGCCTTATGACGCGACCCTGATTGCCAGATTGAAACAGGCTGGTGCGGTGGTATTGGGTAAAACCAACATGGACGAATTTGCTATGGGCTCTTCCAACGAAACCTCGTTTTACGGTCCGGTAAAAAATCCCTGGGACACTAGTAGGGTCCCTGGCGGCAGCTCTGGCGGTTCGGCCGCGGCAACGGCGGCGCGTTTGGCGCCGGCTGCAACGGGTACGGATACCGGCGGCTCTATCCGTCAACCGGCGGCATTTTGCGGTATTACCGGACTCAAGCCCAGTTACGGTCGTGTTTCCCGTTTTGGCATGATTGCATTCGCTTCCAGTCTGGATCAAGCCGGACCCATGACTCAGTCCGCCAAGGACGCCGCCATATTGCTAAACGCTATGGCCGGTTTTGATGACAAGGATTCCACTTCCAGTGGTATCGCGGTGCCTGATTTCACTGAAACGCTAAACCACGATTTACAGGGCTTGAGAATCGGATTACCTGAAGAATTTTTTGGCGAGGGCCTAAATTCAGAAGTGGCCAGCGTGGTGGAGGAAGCCATTGGTGAATACAAGAAACTGGGAGCCGAGATTGTAAAAGTCAGTTTGCCCAACAGTCATCTGGCAGTGCCCTGTTATTATGTTCTGGCGCCTGCGGAGGCTTCATCCAATTTATCCCGTTACGACGGCGTGCGTTACGGTTTGCGTGCCCAGGAGTACGGCGATCTGATCGATATGTACCAGAAGACAAGAGCGCAGGGGTTCGGTGACGAAGTGAAGCGGCGTATCATGATTGGCACCTATGCCTTGTCGGCAGGTTATTACGATGCCTATTACCTCAAGGCTCAGCAATTGCGGCGCCTGATCGCGGAGGACTTTAATCAGGTGTTTGAGCAATGTGATGTCTTGATGGGCCCGACGTCACCAACAACAGCTTTTAAGTTAGGTGACAAGACTGATGACCCCGTTGCCATGTATCTGAATGATATCTACACCATATCGGTAAACCTGGCCGGTTTGCCCGGAATTTCCGTGCCAGCCGGCTTCGATAGCCAGGGATTACCCGTGGGTCTGCAAATTATTGGGAAATATTTTGACGAGGCCAGATTGCTTAATGTTGCGCACCGCTATCAGATGGTGACGGATTGGCATCGGCGCATGCCCAAGGAATACGCATAATGGCCTGGGAGACGGTAATTGGTCTGGAGGTTCATGTTCAGCTTCTCACGAAGAGCAAAATCTTTTCCGGTGCTTCTATCCGTTATGGTGCTGAGCCCAATACCCAGGCCTGCATTATTGATCTGGCGATGCCGGGCGTGTTGCCTGTAATGAACAAGGAGGCAGCGCGCATGGCCGTGAAGTTTGGCCTGGCTGTTGGCGCAGAAATCAATCACCGTTCTATTTTTGCGCGCAAGAATTATTTCTATCCCGACTTGCCTAAGGGTTATCAGATAAGCCAGTATGAATTACCCATTGTCGGTAAAGGCAGTTTAACCATTGCTGTGAATGACAAGGAAAAGGTAATTGGCATTACCCGCGCCCATTTGGAAGAAGACGCTGGCAAGTCCTTGCATGAAGATTTCCATGGCATGACCGGCATCGACCTGAACCGTGCCGGGACACCTTTGTTGGAAATTGTTTCCGAGCCCGATATGCGCTCAGCGCAGGAAGCGGTGGCTTATCTGAAAAAACTGCATGAGTTGGTGCGTTATCTGGAGATTTGTGATGGCAATATGCAGGAAGGCTCCTTCCGTTGTGATGCCAATGTGTCAGTGAGGCCCAAGGGCCAAAAAGAGTTCGGCACGCGCGCAGAGCTAAAGAACATCAATTCTTTCCGTTTTATCGAGAAGGCCATTGAGTATGAGGTGGAACGGCAGATAGATGTAATTGAAAGTGGTGGCCAAGTGGTACAGGAGACGCGGCTTTACGATTCCGTCAAGGATGTCACGCGCTCCATGCGTAGCAAGGAAGAGGCCAACGACTATCGCTATTTTCCTGATCCGGACCTGCCGCCAATGGAGCTGGATCAGTCATTTATAGAGGCCGTTGCGAGAAGCTTACCCGAGTTGCCCGATGCCAAGCGCAGGCGTTTTATCAATGATTATCAGTTATCGGATTATGATGCCGGTGTATTGACTGCCAGCCGGGAAATGGCGCAATACTTCGAGACAGTGGTAAGCGAATCCGGTGTGGAGGCAAAAATTGCTGCCAATTGGGTGGCGGGAGAGTTGTTGGCATATCTCAACAAAGACGCGGTGGACATAAAGGACTCTCCCGTTACCGCCGGTATGCTATCTGGTTTGTTAAAGCGCATTAAAGACAACACGATATCCGGAAAGATCGCCAAGGACGTACTGGATGCCATGTGGAAGGGCGAGGGGGATGCTGATGTTATCATTGATAAGAAAGGGCTTAAGCAGATCACTGACAGTGCTTCCATTGAACCCATCATTGATGAAGTGTTGGCTAATAGCCCATCACAGGTTGCGCAATATAAGGCTGGTCAGGAAAAGTTATTCGGCTACTTTGTCGGCCAGGTAATGAAGGCGAGCAAGGGTAAAGCCAACCCGGCGCAAGTGAATCAGATACTGAAAAAGAAATTAGGCGCCTAATTTATTTTCCTGAAGAAGGCGCTGTGTTTGGCGGATAATTTTTCCGCGGCGAAACAACAAATGCCAGCGGCGGCCACCAAGCTGATGCCATAGGAAACCAGCACGAATTCCCGCCAGTAGTGCTGCCCTTATCTTGTCCGCGATAACGACGCTGGTTAAGAAGTTCTGGTCACCTTTTATAATGATGCGTGGTGCGAGTGTGCTCACGGTTTGTTTGTACAATTCCGCCAATTTGCTAATAATTGTCGGATGGAGCGAAAATTCTTCCTCGCTTTTGAAAAAATCTTTTTGCGACTTGATGGATTGGATGCCCCGAGAAATAGCTTCCCGCACAGCTTCATATCGCTTTATCTTTGATTGAAGCTGGATCAGGCTGATGACATAACGTGCCAGATCCAGATCATCGGCCGCGGGCTGATTGGAGAATTTGTCTTGTAAGGTTTTTAGGCCTAGCCTCAGATTTTTTGTGTCGCCGAAGATGGCACGAGCATTATCTGCGTCAGTGATCAGTATGCTATTGAGGCTTGTGTATAACGCTTGCGAGTCGGTTCGCCCGGTACGGGCAAGTTGGTGCGCAATCTGGGCCGCCTGAAAGATAGCGGCCAGTGCCAGTGTGCGTTCCTGATCCAGATTAATGCCGGCTGTGGCGGATGTGGTCGCCAAAGGTGTACCTGGTAATCAGGCGCCCCTCATGCATACACGTTCAACCTCTGCCTCCCGGATACCCTCGACACTCTCGGCTGCAGTTTTGATCATTTGAACAATTTCTTCCGCGCGTGGACACATAGGTGTGGTTAACTGAATATCCAGGTGGACATAATCTCCGGCAATGTCTATTTCCTGGATAAAGCCTAAATCGACCACGTTACGATTGAGTTCAGGATCCATTACGTCCTGTAATGCTTCATAGATCATTGCCTCGGTTACTTTACGAGTGCTCACAATTTGTTTCTCCGCTTGAGTCATGGATGCCATCATAACAAGGGACAGGCATTTGGCAAGCCATAGCCCTACTATATTAATCAGGAAATGCTAATATTATTCACGGCATCATGTTGATCTTTAGGACAAAACCGGTAAAACCCCGCATCTTTTCCCGGGCTCAGTTTTTGGATGTGATTGCGCTAATCTTTGGTGGGAATAGGTTTGCACCAAATAAAATACACTAGGCTAGGATAAAAGGCTCATGCAGCAAGAAAAACCAAAAATTGGACTAATTTTATCAGGGGGCGGCGCCCGGGCCGCCTACCAGGTAGGAGTCCTAAAGGCGATTTGTGAGTTTTTGCCTAAGGATGCCCGCAATCCTTTTCCGATTATCTGTGGGACTTCTGCCGGTGCGATTAACTCTGCCGCTATTGCCATATATGGCGCAAATTTTCATGAGGCCGTAAACCGCTTACTGCGTGTCTGGCGCAACTTCCAGACCGAAAAAGTATTTCGTGCCGATCCGGTAGGAATTATCAAGAGTGGCGCCCACTGGTTATTGGCGTTGTTTTTGGGAGGGCTGGGTAAATATAACCCCACGTCTTTGTTGGACCGTTCTCCGCTGCGGCGCCTGCTTACACATTATATGCCTTGCGAACGCATTCAGGAGTCCATTGATAACGGCGTTATTGATGCCTTGGGGATAACCGCCTCCGGCTACACGTCAGGTCAATCCCTGACATTTTATCAGGGGAAAGACTCCATAACCTCCTGGCGGCGTGTGCGCCGGCTGGGTTCGAGATCAAACATTACTGTCGATCATTTAATGGCATCGTCAGCGATACCGTTTATTTTTTCTGCGGTGAAAGTCCATCGTGAATTTTTCGGTGACGGCTCTATGCGCCAGACCGCCCCGTTGAGCCCGGCGCTGCACCTGGGGGCGGAACGCATTCTGGTCATTGGTGTTACCAATGAAAATGATCTACAAGCAGAGCGTATTCAGGATACGGGCTATCCGTCGCTGGCGCAGATCGCCAGTCACATTTTAAACAGCATATTTTTGGATGCCATGGAGGCGGATTTGGAGCGACTG
>JAOUNW010000031.1 GCA_029880755.1 Gammaproteobacteria bacterium | reverse complement strand
TTTACCGAGCGCGATCTCCATTTATTATCGCTGTTTGCCGCCCAGGCCGGTATTGCCATTGAGAATGCATCAAACTTTCATTGTCTGAATCAAGCGGTCCAGTTGGCAGAATTGCTTCAAAAGGAGACAGTGGAGCTTAATCAACAGCTGGAACAGCGTGTCGCCGAGCGCACTGAAGAGCTGCTAAGACTTAACAAGAAGCTTGAGTATCAGGCGTTACATGATCCATTAACCGGGCTTCCCAACCGTTCATTGATTAATGATCGTATGCTCCACGGCATCAGAACCGCCGCCAGGGAAAACAAACCGTTATCAGTTATAATAATGGATGTGGATCATTTTAAACATATAAATGATACGCTTGGGCATCAGATTGGCGATGAATTGTTGAAAGAAGTTGCCAGAAGAGTTCAAGCCGTATTAAGGAAATCCGATACAGTCGGGCGCATGGGAGGAGATGAGTTTGTGATTATTCTGCCGGGTGCCGAGAAACCAGCAACTACTACGGTAATCCAGAAAATAAAGGACGCGCTGAGCCCACCATTCTATATAGAGGGTCATAAGCTAACTGTTTGCGGAAGCATGGGTATCGCTTGTTATCCGGAAAACGGGTATTCGGAGCTTGAGTTGTTAAAACATGCCGACATGGCCATGTATGCGGCCAAGCGCAACCCCAAAAATCATTCTCAATTTAAGAGTAAAAATCACTAGTCCGGAAAGATATTACCGTTAGTTATGAAAAAAAAACCGGGAGAATCTACTCCCGGTTTTTCGTTCTGGAACTTTCGGTTTCAAGGCGTTAAAAATTCAACCTGGTGTAAACCGTGCCGTTGCTGTAGCTGCCACCGTTTCGCAGGTTTTTATAAGTCACCTGCGGATACCAGGAGCTACTACTGCTTGGCAATGTCACCATCACGTCCATAGTTTGTCCAGGCGAAACATCAGCACTGGTTACAGTTTGCGGGCTGCTCAAGGCGAAACCATCTTTATTGTATATTGTAAAAGACTGGTAGCTGCCACTTGCATTTCTTATTCGAAATGTTGAGTTGACAGATTGCATACCAATTAATCGTATAGCTACTTTTTTTCCTGTCGCCGCGGTAAAAGTCTCTGCAGGCGCACCCGTACTCAACCCCTCCTGACCATTAACCAAATAATAGCGTGGGTTATAGTCGGCAAAGACTGTGGAGTCTCCTGTCGCTGTGTGGTAGGCGGGGTCGACTGTACTTAGAACCATGTTCCATTCATAGTCATAAGTGGGTCCTCCGCTGCTGATACGATTGCCGTCTTTCACAATAAAGGCGCCGTACATACCCATTTCCAGGTGTTTTACTGTATGAACATGGCAATGATAGGCGTGACTACCCACATACCGGCTATCGACACTGAACGTATAAGTGTCGCCATTAACTGAGGCACCTGTCTCCGGAACGCCATCTTCGCTCGTCGGCACATCCAGGCCATGTGGATGGATAGTATGGCCGTTATAGGGAGAGGGTTCCTGCGGCGCCATCATCATGTTCAAACTTACATTGGCCGTTTGTCCAACCCCCAGCTCAAGAACGGGGCTGGGTAAGGTGCAACCTCCGCCTCCCATACCACCCATGCCTCCTTGGCAAAAAACCCAGAAGTTTACATTTTGACCATCGCTCATAGTGCGTGTTAACGAACTTACAGACAGACTAACGTTAGTGGCGTTTAGCACTGGTATCGTCGTGCCGCCGCCGCCACCGCCGCCACCGCCGCCACCGCCTCTATGCATGGCCATTGTCATAGGGTTTGCGCTGAGCGCGGCCAATGCCACTAGAATCGTGGCGCAAGAACGAATTGAATATTGATTGAGTTTCATAATTCTACCCTCCCCATTAATGTGCAATGATCATGGCGGCTGTCCCGTTCAGGTATACGCCATTCCCGGTTTCAAGTTGTGCGGTATGCACATGCATGGGGTAGTGTCCAGGCTGTTCCAGTGTATATAAAACCATTGCAGTTGTGCCGGCCTTGACATTGATTGTGTCTTGCCACTCAAAAGTGGTTAGACGGGTATTGTTCCGGCTAATGGTGAGAAAATGATTTCCATGAAAGTGTAGAGACTGATCGAACTGCCCGGCATTTACGATCCGCACGAGAAAAGTTTCGCCAACCGAACCCTCAAGGTTGGTTGCCGCATCTCCCATGGCCTGGAAACCGTTCATGCCATTCATGAAAAAGTAGTTAGGCTTGTATACGCTTGTATTAACTGTTCCACCGCTATTAGCAACATCCGTCCAGCGTGGTTTGTCCAGATCATTAATGACCCAGAGCCTCTCCTGGTTAAAACTTGGCCCTCCGGTCCAGGCCCGCTTAACACCGCCAGATGGCCTGACTACCAATGCACCAAAGAGACCCAGTGCGCGATTTACGTTGCTATTAAGGGTGTCAGAATAAAGATAAACACCGGCCGTAGGGGTATTGATAGTGTAGTTTCGGGTTTGCCCCGGTTGGATTGCTGTAGTGTCGCTGGTTAATCCTTGCACAACAAAATTGTGGCTTCGATTATGATTATTTCTAACCGAAACTGTAATGCTGCCCCCTTCAACCGACTCAAGCAACGTACCTGGTAGTGTCGCTGTTCCACCATTGACATCTGTGTAGCTCCAAACAGGGATCGTTATTGCGCCATTCCCGGTTTCAGGACTGGCAGAGACGTTTACAGTACCGGTCTCAATGAATAGATTGTAATCCGCAGCCCACGAAATGGGGCTGGTAATGAAGGCTAAAACACAAACGAGTAATTTTAAAAAAGATCTACAGAATTTCTTATAGGGTATCCAGCTACCACAACTACCAACTTCTCCTAGTGAGCATACTCCATACCACATATTCTACCTCTCTTAACTTCGACTGGTGTAGTTTTTCCGGTCGTTCGTGCAGTTTGCACAATTGGCCAGATAGCCACGCTAAGCTAATGGTAGACATACTTGTCGTGAAGCCACGTCCGTATGCACTGCATGGATATTGTTTTTTTTGAAATGACGCTTACGTGTTTTAGATTTATATTTAAGTATTTTCTAATATTTATTTATGCCTACATAAGCGCAAGCTATTAAACTTCGGTATGGTGATTTTTGTCAATTATTTTTAGCTGATTCCGGAATCAGCAGCCGAGAAACCATCTAAATATTACGATCTAATTTATTGAATATTTACAGGAACTTATTATGTTAACCGGTTAAAATTCAAGAAGAGTGAGCGCCAGTCCTGCCCACATCGGTACCTTGAACCGTTACGGTGTGACCAAAACTACAACGTACCCTAGCGTCTTGTAATCATTGATCTGGGCGGGGCCGGAAGCGCTGACATTAACGTAATCCGGAAATTCCTCGGGGGCGACATTGTTCCGTTGCGCGAAGGTACCGCAGACATGGACACCCACGCTGGCTTCTTTCACCAGGTTTTGTACCTGTTTGTGAATACCGGAATGTTTTTGGAAATTGGCACTGGTTAAAGCAAACTGTTCCTTCCCGTGAGTGACAATAACAATATCCAGTTTGGACCAGCGCTGACGTAGTCGTTTAACCGCTGAGATAATTTGTGGCAATGCAGTGTCCAGTGCCTCGCGCTTATTCGTTACTACCTCGAAAACTACCCCCTCCGGTGATGCCTCGGCGGCCAGTAGCGTATCTACTTCACTATCCAGGCCGGCAAAGACAGGTACTGCGCTGCCTAGCATAAAGGCGAGCGTGACCGCCGCTGTTAGCCTTTGTTTCATAATCTGATATAGGGGTTTCATGGTATCTGAGACGTGGAATCCAGAGAAAAATTCGGTTAGGTATGTCGATTGTTACCTTAGAAGTCGTAGTGGTAAATCACAGGTATTGTTCCGGTGCTTTCATAAACCGATCCAGGCATCGATGAGAGCAAAACACATAACGTTTTCCATGGTAATCCGAAAATAGATTGGCTGACCATTCATCTATACGCATGCCACAGACTGGGTCTATTACCCAGGAGTGTTTTTCACTTTTGCGGTCCCTAAACCGTCCGTCTTCCAGCCAAAGTATACGATCAGCAATTTCCTCTACGCGCGGGTCATGGGTAACAATAATGACCGAGTGTCCGGCATCATGGGTAATGTCATGTAGAATCATTAATACCTCCTGACCACTTTTGGAGTCCAGGTTGCCTGTGGGTTCATCCGCGAGTATTAAAGGAGGCTGATTGATTAAAGCTCGGGCAATAGCTACGCGCTGTTTTTCGCCACCAGACAGGGTTTGTGGTAGCGTATTGCGCCGTGGCATTAGGCCTAGCCGTTGCATCAGGTATTGGGCACGCTGTTTTTTATCCTTGGCAGTGCCTGGTTGAAGTTGTGCCGGAAATAAAATGTTTTCTTCAACATTTAATGCATCGAGCAAATTAAATGCCTGAAAAACAAAACCGATTTTTTGTGCGCGGATGGCGGGCAGCTGAGACTCATCGGCGGTAGCGACATCAATACCATCAACAACAATACTCCCTCCGGTTGGTTTCAGTAGGCCACCAATCATGGATAAGAAGGTGGTCTTGCCGGATCCCGATGGCCCCATGACTAAAATGATCTCTCCACGATTTACCGTTAGGGAAACATCGTCGACTGCACGAATTTCAGTATGACCGCTGCCAAAGTATTTGGACAGGTGCTGTACCACAACCAGATTATCGTTAGCCAAGACCATTTAGTTATGAAAGACCAGGGCTGGATCCAGGCGCATAACCAAATAACCCGGAATTAATGCTCCTAGAAATGCTACCGGTATGGCGACCAGGCCTACTTTACCGACTTGGGCGGGTGATACCACTAGCGTAATTTGTGGTAACAAAGTGTGAATATAAGGCATCACCAAAAAAGCAAACAAGGCCGCCATCATAAACCCAAGACCTGTAATGCAAAGCGATTGAAAGATTACCGCACCATAAATTGCGCGCCTTGGTATACCAACAGCCTTGGCAATACCCAGATCGCGTCGCTTGCTCATTACCTGGGTATAACTGGTAAAGCCGACAAGGAGTGCGGCAAGCGTGGAACCTATGATCGTCATAATAGAAATAATTTCGACGCCCATTTTTAATGCCATGGCAAAGTCACTTTTAACGAAGGCATCGTGTGGCAGGGCATTGACCTTTTCTACCTCATTCATGATTTTATCCGCCAACTGTCGAGCATCGACGCCGGGCCTGGCATCAACCAAGAGATAACTGTAGGTTCCTGAGGAGGATAAAATGTCATCCAAATCCGAGAAGGCGACAAAGAACACCGGGTTAGCCATGGAAAACATACCTTCTGATATGCCGACCACTTTTAATTTTTTATCGGTTAGAAAAACATAGTCGCCTACGCCGATGTTGGTCAGCTTGCCTATTACGTCCGGAATCACTACCTCACCCGGGTTCGGCATACCCCTCCCGGCTGCAATATGTCGCGCTACAGCCCGTCCTTGGCTGTCAGATTCCAAGCCAACAATATAGGAGAACCAGTCCTTGCCACCCGTTCGCACCACACTGTTTAAGTACAAGATAGGTGTTACTCTTTCCACTTCTGACATTTGCCTTATCCGGTCCGCCTTCCAGTCCCAGATGAAGGAGCTGGACATGTGCATGTTGGATACGCCACTTTGCATTACCCAAACTGATGGTTTGGCTTGTACAAGATAAGCTACGATTTGTTTGGCTTCGCCACGAAAAACGGCATCAAAAAACATAACGAGAATGAAGGCGCTGGCGACCCCTAGGGCGCTCGACCAAAAACTCACGCGCTTGCTAATGAGAGATTGCCATGCCCAACGCAACACAGTCATGCCTCCTGGAATGCGATCATGGGGTCAGCGCGCCGAATCATGCGCAATGGAATTAGTGCCCCTACCATAGCAAACAATGCAGTTCCTATTAATGTCTGGCCTAGAACGATGGGCTCAGTGATGCGTACAATATAGAGCGGTACCGTAGTGTTAAAAATTGAAGCCAGCACCAATGCCATTAGAAAACCTATAGGCAGTGCGATAAGCAGCAATAAAACTATCTGCTGACCGAGTGCAAGTACCAGCTTGGCATGACTAAATCCCAGCGCTTTCATTACGCCGAAGCCTCGTAGACGATGACGAGCCTCGGCTGAGGAAATCAAAGTTATTACCAATAGACCAATGATATAACCGACATTTACCAATAGACCCATTACTGGGCCTAGTATTTCCTTGCCCAGATTAGCACCATTCTTTGCCAGAGCTTCAGGCGTATAAACATCTACAGCCGGTACCGCATTTTCAATGGATCGCCTAACTTGTTCTCTATCAGCACCTTTCTTGAGGTCCACTAACAGGAAACTTAATAAAGGAAATGTGCTTATATCTGGTGCAATCTCAGATTCGAGAAATAAATCAATCATGCCGTCATAGGTTATAAATGCCATGGCGGTGAATAGCGCGGCGGCACCCTCAGTTATACCGGAAACCTTAAAGGTGAAATCTGAAATAATGAAGTCATCACCCACCTTAACATTAAGTTTATTGGCGATGGATGAATCTATTATAATATCGTTCCCCTTTTGTTTTGCCTTGCCGTCAATAACTTTGACAGGACCACCCCTTGTGTCATAGACCATCAGGTATATGGGCATCTTATGGCCACCTTTTTGATACATAACTGGCAATGCGGTCATGGGATGGGCGATTTTAACACCCGGGATATCCTCCACATAAATGCGAGTTAATTGCGGCAGTGAGGAGCGCGCCGCCAGTAGATTCGCGACACCAGACTGAAGAGCGATGAGATCTGCTTTTCTATCCAAGACTGCTTGTTTTAGCTGATAGTATTGACCCTGTTCAAAGCCGGATAACACAAGAATAACGGTGACTACAGCACCGATAGCCAGTGCCGTTAACAGAGTCCTCGCTGGGTCAAGTAATAACTGTCGCCAAGCTAAACGGAACATAGTTTCATCCCCCCATATTGGGGTCCATAATACTGTCACATCTACTGGTGTGTGCTTTGATTGGCGTCAATAGGGACGCAAATTGAAATATATTTCTCTTGGCTACAGGGTTGTTTACGTAATTAAGTAAATTAATAGCGTTGTGACCAGGGCGATACCAAGGGTTTGTAGCCCTGCCACCAGCCAGAAGCTACCGCTTACTCTACCGAGAAATACACCGAGGAAAAATATCAGGCTGAACGCGATACCCAGAGAAGACTCAAACAGGCCGACAGGGAATACCACACCCACAGGAGCGAGCAAAAAGGGGGATATGATGACAAGCGAAATAAGTAATGGTGACAAGCCGTTGGTAAAAGCAATAACGAGGGGCGCCCAGCGCGCTGCTTTTTCATGTGCCGAACCCGTGATATCCGTAACCATGGCCTCCTGCAGTTCACGATACTCCTTCTTGCGTTCCGCCACTTCGCTGACATAGGCGCTGCTCAAGCCACTCATAGCCAGGGCAATGGCAGCGCTCAGACACACAGTGACTATTGTTCCAGATTCAGTATCTTCGCTGAAGTAAAAGCCCATTAATAACCCGAGCATGGTCAGGGCGCCATCAAAACCGTTTACTACGAAATAACGGCGAGCGATATCATGGGACTGGCTAATAGCAATAAACTGGCGGATCTCACGCAGCAGTTGTGGCATAGTTTATTCAGGTTTTACATTCACAACATCGACACCATCAATGCTGTGTAGCGAACCACCCATGCTATTAATGGCTGAAACAATAGTCTCCAGCTGGATATCAGCGCCCTCAATAATTAGTTGCAGTGTTTCAGTCTTGTCGTCCATTTCGGCAACCGTCAATTCCACGCGGTAGTCGTCACCCTGGGCGGCAATTGTACGGGCAAATTCCAGCACTCCCGGTTCGTGGGGCTTTAAGACATCGAGCAAAATCTTTTTTACCTTGACCATGATATCACCTTCAGACATCTCGCTGGGCTAGGGATTGATAAGTAGTATAAACGGTTTCCGGTTAGCTAAAAAACTGTCCATTATGATCGGCCATCAATGCTGCAATTATTCGTTGATTCCAAGCCTGGCGATGCCTGCAGACCTGATCCCTCTTTTGCTGATTCGAGCTACTCCTCGACCAGGTCGTCCAGGCCGGTTTCCATATGCAGTTCGGTGAGTTCGGTAAAGCTGCCGATCCACTTGCCATCAATAACTATCTGGGGCACGGACCGCGCGCCCTGGGTGATTTCCGACATCTCCCGTAATCCATCACGGTCGCGGTCCACCCGCACTTCCTCATAAGGAATTTTCCATTTAGTTAATAATTTTTTCGCGCGATCGCACAGGGGGCAGGTGCCGGTACTATAAATCTTAACTCTTGCCATAATAAAATATTGTTGAAATTAAATGAGATTCTCAGGATACGTGAAAACAAGCAAGAATCAAGGGGATTGATATTACGACGCCGTGGAGTAAGTATTTGTTCAGAAGCGATAAACGATACCGATGCTAAAAAGGGCAATCTCATCATCTTCGGATTCAATCCGTTCATATTCCAGAGGCATCGAATATCTATCTCCTATCTTGAATTCCATGCCAACACCCCAGATAGGATCATTACCGCTTTGTGAGACAGTCTGTGATGATAAACCAAAAAAAGTGGTTGTCTTTTCCAGGTCCCAATGCGCCAAGCCTGCCTTGCCAAACACAATTATACGCGAACCCAGTGGCAGCATACCTTTTGCCCACAGGCCGGCCGCCCAAACATCGTAATCCTGCTGCAACCCGAACAAATCTTCCTGTGGTTGCCCCAGATCCATGTAGGCTGCCTCAACCGAAAAATATGAATTGAGCCCAATGCCTCCAAAGACCTTGATGCCCGTGCCTGATTCAGCAAACAAGGACTGATCGACATACGAATAGCCGATTGCGGCACCGAGATAGCTTCCCCCGGTAACCATGGCGGGAAACATCGTTAAACAGATAATAAAGGATATGCGGATGGGTGATTTCATATCGCTCCCTCCCAATGAATTACTCGTAATAATTTAGCTCTTAATGAGAGATATTTCGTTGATCCAGATCACAAAGAGGAATAACACCCACCCCGATTAATGGTTAGCAATAAAAGTTTCCTCATTGGTTAAGCGGCCATCCACCAGATAAATTTCTCTTTGGGCCATGGCGGCGTATTCTCGCTCATGGGTAACCAGCACCACTGTGGCGCCACGCTCCTGATTAATACGCTTTAAAAAATCCATTACAATCAGGCCATTTTTGGAGTCCAGATTTCCCGTGGGCTCATCCGCAAATATGTAACCCGGGTTCATAATCAGTGCACGGGCAATGGCGATACGTTGCTGTTCGCCACCGGAAAGCTGTGACGGCAAGCTGTCCTTTTTATTTTCCATACCGAATTGATAAAACAGTTCGTGGGCAAAGGATGTTTTTTCCAGATGTTGGCCACTGTTGCGTGCAGGCAGTAATACATTTTCGAGTGCGGTTAATTCTGTTAGAAGATAGTGGAACTGAAAGACAAATCCGACGTTGTTATTACGAAATCGATGGAGTTCCTCAATTGACATATCCGTAATATTTCGGCCGTCGATAATCAATGAGCCCTCACTTGGTTGGTCCAGTGTGCTGAGGAGATAAAGCAGCGTGCTTTTTCCGGATCCGGATCTGCCGGAAATGGAAAACATCTCACCGCGAGAGATCTCCAGACTTATGTCATGCAAAATCCGGGTGGGCGGGTCGCCAACATTCTTCACCAGATTTTTGGCGACGATGCCCATAATCAGACTTCGGAGCGAATGATGTCAATGGGCGTCAGTTTGCTGGCTGCATGCGCAGGCAGGATACTGGCAATGCCGGATGAAATAATCGCCAGTGCGAATCCAACGATATATATAGAGGGCGCACGTGAAATAAGAAAAGTGGAATGCGGTCCCATCTGAATACCAATATCTATTGTCTCAATGTACATATTAGTAAGGTGCCCCAGTAGCAGGCCGATAGCTGCGCCGGAGATGCCAAGAATGATGCCCTGAATTAAAAACAGCCACAGTATCTTTCGTGGGGGATAACCAATAGAACGTAATATAGCGATTTCGCGGCGCTTCTGATTAATCATAATGCTCAGAACATTGTAGATACCGAAACCGGCAACAACGAGAATGGCAACTGTGATAGTGTTGCGTACGATATCCTGGATCGTAAAGATCTGTAAGAAATTCGAGTTAGACTCTTCCCAGCCCTCAACTGTTTCACGGCTTAGCAGTTCCCAGGCCTGTGCAAGTTCTCCTGATCTATTAAGGTCAAATAGTTTGACCCATATTTCGCTAATACGCCCAGGCGTTTTGTTCAGTTGTTGCACATCCTTGAGTGCGGCAAACATCAGTGTTTCGTCGATCTCTTTGATACCCAGTTTCAGAACGCCGACTATCTTGAATGGCCTGGCTTCACCACTGCCTGTAGACACCTTAATGCTGTCGTTACGCCTCACCCCGAGACGTTCCAGGACTCCGTCGCCTACGATCAGCTTGTTGCCGCCCCCCGTTAAATCCAAAAAACTGCCTTCAACCATATAATCTTCCAATGCAGTAACTTGTATTTGTTTCAAAGGTTCAATACCGCCAAGATTGCCGGGATAGGTGTTGTCCCGATGACTGATGATGACGTTAAGGTTCAGGCTTGATGTATAACTAGCTACGTCGGGATTATTGCTTAGTCGGTCAAACCAGCCTTGTGGATACTGAATGTGCAATTCTTCGCGCTTGCCCGAAGGGGGTATTATCCAGCTCACCGCTGCTTCATTGTGAAAAAACCGCTGCGTCATTTCTTCCTTGTCAATGATGCGATCGCGAGCTGATATTTTTATATGAGGCGTATTATTGAGCAGCCGATCCAGAATAAATTCACGCATACCGAGCTGCAACCCGGAAATAATGACGTACACCATGGTGCCGAGACAGATGCCCAGCAGGATGAGCGTTGTTTGACGTTTCCGTGACAGCAGGTGACGCGTAGCCAGAAATAGCATTTATAAGCCTCTTTCTTTTTCCCGTTTAACCAGAATACGATCTGACTGTTGCAAGCCCCCTTCCACAACCTCCGCCCAATTGCCATCGATACTGCCAATTTTTAGTTTAATCGTTTTACGTTTTCCTTCGCGAAGTACGCGTACCTGACCGTCCGTGACCGCTGAAAGAGGAACAAGCAATGCGCTTTCCTTACGATCCACCTCAATGGCCACGTCGGCAGTCATGCCTGGAAGCACGTTATCCGCCAGCTTTACCTTAATATGGGCAAGAAACTCATCATTGCGCGGAAAAACCGCGGATACAACGCCACTTAGTTGTTCACCACGAATGCTTTCAAAGACGATGCGAACCGGTTGTCCTGGTCTGACGCGTAATGCACCCTGTTGCTCAAGAGATACTTCTATATATTTTGTCGAAAGATCTTCAACACGCAGCACAGTTTGCTGCGGAAAAACATTTTGTGCCTCGTGATGGGCAATCAACGTGACCGTGCCGGCAAAAGGCGCCCGAAAAACCAGGTCGTTTTCAAAACTAACTAGCAAATCGTTGCGTTTTACCCTGTCACCCTCACGCACATACAGTTTTGCTACCGAGGACGCGACACCCAGTTTCACCTCATAAATATCATCAGTTTTGACCTTGCCTAGACCGTAAATGGCCTCAATAATCGGGCCATAACGTGGGGCAAGATATTCAATGCCACTTCGCTTTTGGGTGATAAACAGACCAACGGTAACTGTTACCCCTGCCAGGATAACGGCGGCAAGTACCCATCCAATATGTTTGATAAAGAATTTCATGTTTCTGGCGGCTGAATCCGAATAGGGGGAGAATTTGGCCAATATTTTTTAATTGAACACACAATATCGAAATGAGTGTTGACGGGAATCAAAATAAAAGGGAAAAAGTATAGATAACTCCAAAAAATAGAGCTTGAGAGAAGTATTTTGGTGGTGAAAAAACTGCTCTCTGGCCGGGTTTATTAAAATACAATCACCCCTTTAACTTTCTATAAGGGAGGGCGCATGCAAGCCATAATCTCTGTAAACAGCCTTTCCAAGACCTATGCCGGTGGGTTTCGGGCGCTGAAAAATATTAATCTGGAAGTGCGCCGTGGCGAAATATTTGCCCTGCTGGGCCCAAATGGCGCTGGCAAAACAACGCTTATCAGTATTATCTGCGGTATCGTTAATCCCGGTGAGGGCACAATTGTGGCTGATGGCCACGACATCATTTCGGACTACCGGGCAGCGCGATCCAAAATCGGTCTGGTACCCCAGGAACTCACAACCAATGCCTTTGAGAGTGTGCTGGCCGCAGTGAACTTTAGCCGCGGTATGTTTAATAAGGCGCCCAACCCGGAACTGGTGGAAAAAATATTGCGTGATCTCTCGTTATGGGAAAAGCGCAATGAGAAAATCATGGCCTTGTCGGGTGGCATGAAACGCCGGGTGATGATTGCCAAGGCCCTGGCGCATGAACCGCAAATCCTGTTTCTGGACGAACCCACTGCCGGAGTCGATGTGGAATTGCGCCGCGACATGTGGGAAATGGTGCGGCAACTAAGAGAAAGCGGCGTTACCATAATTTTGACAACCCACTATATTGAAGAAGCCGAGGAAATGGCTGACAGGATCGGCGTTATTAGTAGAGGTGAAATCATTCTGGTGGAAGACAAGATTGCACTCATGGAAAAGTTAGGAAAAAAACAACTGAAGCTGCATCTGCAAAACCCTCTAACGGATATCCCTGCCGAGCTTGTTAATTATCCGCTGGAACTTTCCAGTGACGGCAATGAGCTATTGTATACTTTTGACGCCCAGAGCGCACGCACGGGCATAGCCGGCCTGTTGCGACGTCTCAATGAACACGGCATTGATTTCAAGGATCTTCAGTCCAGCCAAAGTTCGCTGGAGGAAATTTTTGTCAGCCTGGTGAAGGAGAAAGTATGAACCTTTACGCTATTCGCGCCATCTATATTTTTGAAATGGCCCGCACCTGGCGCACGCTGATGGAAAGCATCGCTTCGCCCGTGCTTTCAACATCACTTTATTTTATTGTATTCGGCGCCGCCATCGGTTCGCGCATGGGCGATATTGAGGGTGTTAGTTACGGCGCATTTATTGTTCCAGGGCTGTTGATGCTTTCTCTATTAAGTGAGAGCATTTCCAATGCATCGTTTGGAATCTATTTCCCCAAGTTCACCGGCACCATCTACGAGGTATTATCGGCGCCTGTTTCACCTCTGGAGGTAGTCGTCGGTTATGTAGGGGCCGCTGCCAGCAAATCGCTGATCTTGGGGTCGCTTATCCTCATTACCGCGCGCCTGTTTGTGGATTACCAGATTTTACATCCTGTGTGGATGATCGCATTTCTATTTCTTACGGCGATCAGTTTCAGCCTGTTGGGTTTTATTATCGGTATCTGGGCCGATGATTTCCAAAAATTACAAATCGTTCCCATGATGGTGATAACACCGCTAACGTTTCTTGGCGGTGCATTTTATTCTATCGACATGCTGCCGCCACTGTGGCAGAAAATTACACTATTTAATCCTGTGGTGTACTTAATTAGCGGATTTCGGTGGAGCTTCTATGGCGTAGCTGATGTCAGTGTTGCTACCAGTCTCAGCATGACACTACTTTTTCTGGCCCTGTGCTTAACAATAGTGTGGTGGATATTCAAGACCGGATATAGGCTGAAGACCTGATGTTGCGGGTATAGGAGTACTACGGCGTCGTGCTCAAATCGCGGGTCTCGAAGCGACCATTTTTGCTGGTGCGTTTGGTCGCCATGGTGGTGTTTGCGGGGGTGCCGGTAGGATAAATTGAAAAAGTATTGGCTATGTTGTATTTCCTGCTTTAATCCCCGACAGCTATACTACTCCCCTATGAACTACGACCAGACCTTTGATGTGATTGTGATTGGCGGCGGCCACGCCGGCACCGAGGCGGCCGCGGCGGCAGCGCGCATGGGCGCCAGCACTCTGTTGCTGACCCACAATATAGAGACCGTGGGCCAAATGAGCTGCAATCCAGCCATCGGCGGTATCGGCAAGGGCCACCTGGTGAAGGAAATCGATGCCTTGGGTGGGCTTATGGCCCGGGCAGCCGACCGGGCCGGTATCCAGTTTCGGGTCCTTAATTCCCGTAAGGGCCCGGCGGTGCGCGCTACCCGTGCTCAGGCGGACCGGGCTTTGTATAAGGCTGCTATCCGATCGGCCATCGAAAACCAGCCCAATCTCACCTTATTCCAGGCCGCGGTTGACGACCTGATTGTCGAAAATGGCCATGTGGCCGGGGTGGTTACGGCCACGGGTGTGAAATTCCTGGGCCGGACAGTTGTGTTAACCACCGGTACTTTTTTGGGCGGTATTATTCACGTGGGCCTGGAACAGTCTCAGGGCGGTCGTGCCGGTGACCCGCCCTCCAATAAACTGGCGGCGCGCCTACGCGAACTACCCTTCCGGGTGGGCCGCCTGAAAACCGGCACTCCACCCCGTATTGACGGCCGCACGATTAATTACGATGTCCTACAGGAACAGCCCGGTGATAATCCGGTGCCCGTGTTCTCCTATCTGGGTTCGGTAGCGGAACATCCGCGCCAGGTATCGTGCCATATTACCTATACCAATGAACGCACCCATGAAGTCATTCGGGCAGGTCTCGACCGTTCGCCCATGTACACCGGTGTGATCGAGGGGACCGGGCCGCGTTATTGCCCTTCTATCGAAGACAAGATTCACCGCTTTGCCGACAAAGACCAACATCAAATTTTTGTTGAGCCCGAGGGACTGAATACCCATGAAGTCTATCCCAATGGTGTATCCACCAGTTTGCCCTTTGATGTCCAGATGGCGTTTGTGCGCTCCATTAAAGGCTTCGAACAGGCGCACATCACTCGCCCGGGGTACGCCATTGAGTACGATTATTTTGATCCCCGTGATTTGAAACCAACGCTGGAAACCCAGGCCATGCCCGGATTGTTTTTTGCCGGGCAGATTAATGGCACAACCGGATATGAAGAGGCGGGCGCCCAGGGGTTGTTGGCGGGTCTCAATGCGGCGCGTTTGGCGCAAGAAAAGGCTCAGTGGTATCCGCGTCGCGATGAGGCTTATCTTGGTGTGTTGGTTGATGATCTCATTACCCGTGGTACCACAGAACCCTATCGTATGTTCACCTCCCGCGCTGAATACCGATTGCTGTTGCGCGAAGACAATGCTGATTTGCGCTTGACCGAAACAGGACAGGCGTTGGGATTAGTGGATGAGGAACGATGGCGGCACTTCTCTAAAAAGCGCGAGGCCATAGAGCGTGAACAGCATCAATTAAATGGTATGCGCCTGCAGCCAGGCGCGGTCTCCGATGAAGATGCCGAGAGGGTACTGGGCACTAAGTTGGCACGGGATTATTCCCTGATGGATTTGTTGCGCCGGCCCGATGTGGGGTATCACGATCTTATGGGGCTGGTTGGGCGGGACCCGCAGCTTGTTGACCAGGCTGTGGCGGAACAAATTGAAATTCAGGCCAAGTATGCTGGTTATATCGAGCGACAGACCGCCGAGATCGAGCGCCAGCGCAAACACGAAGAACTAAGGCTGCCCGAGAATCTCGATTACGAATTGGTGCGCGGGTTGTCGAAAGAGGTGCAGCAAAAACTGCGCGACCATCGCCCAGCAACCCTGGGTCAGGCATCACGTATCTCAGGTGTGACGCCTGCTGCCATTTCATTATTAATGGTGCATTTGAAGCGGGCCTAGTCGTTTGTTGTAAGTAAAGAAAAAGCCGGTGCAAGCACCGGCTTTTTTGCATCCATGCAATGGCAACTTAATAGCTTACTGCGTGGCCGAGTTTCCTTCAGCAGGTGCTGCCTGATTTGCCGTCCCTGCATCCGTGGCAGCCGCTGTGTAGTTAAAGGTATTAACACTCAAGGTCTCGCCGCCGGAGGTGACAACCGAGGCTTTCCATTCACCGGTCCACGAGGGGTCGAGATTTTTGCTGGAATAAATACGCCAACGGTCTCCGCGAACCTCAAAGGGAATTTCCGCCATCACCTGGCCGTTATGTTCCCATCGGTGGGTGATAGTTTGCCCGGCCATGTCCTTGAGCTCGGTAAAGTAGTAAATCTTCTCATTGTTGTTTTCCAGCTGCTTCAGGTTATCCACAGGTTCTCGCTCCTGAATGTCGCTGGCGAAGCCGGCGCGGGCGACACT
>JAOUNW010000088.1 GCA_029880755.1 Gammaproteobacteria bacterium | reverse complement strand
CAGCACTGCCGGGGCAGTCCGTGACACGTGTTTTGGCGATGTAATCCTGATAAGCCGGAATCGCGATGGCTGCCAGAATACCGATAATCGCGACCACGATCATCAATTCGATAAGGGTAAAACCCTGTTGAAGCTTTCTCATTTGTGTTGCCTCCAAAAGTGTTGTTAAGACTCACCGGAAGAGGGGGTCCCGGAAAAATCCGGCCCTAGAACCGCCAGGGTTGCCGTGTCGTGTTCGGTTGCGGCCGAAAAATCCGCAAGCCGAAGCTTTCCGTGACTACCTCTCCGATTTACCAGTTTGAGGCCTTTGGTTAAGCGTTGTAACACGCCAAGCCTGGAGCCTCGCCTTACTACAAAGCAGAATCCGTGCCAGATCAGTACTGACCGTCTGTCCGGATCAACTTACCGTACATCCCTTTATCCTGAGTGCTTTGGCAGGTTATAGCCTGAAACTTGTTATTTTTCAATTAATTAAGACCTATAAATTAGGGAAAAATAGTGACGCTGTCTGACACTTTTTTCTCTCAAGGTGACAAAATTTTGACGAGAATGCGTGCGGCCATCGGCATCATTGCTAGTATTTACCCCGGACAGTTTAATCAATGCCTAGTTTTTCCAATTTATATCTCAGCGCCCGAAAGGTAATGCCCAGCAATTTGGCCGCAGCGGTCTTGTTCTGATTGGTTTTTTCCAGGGCATTGACGATCGCTACTCGCTCGATGCGTTCCAGATATTCCTCAAGCGACTCGTTTTCATTAATCGTCCCGGAAGGGTCATCCGATAAAGCAGGTTCAAACGAGTCAGCTGAGGAGAATGCCCGGGGCGCGCCGCCAGGCAATTGCAAGTCGACGACCGTAATCTCGCCGCTTTCACACAAGGTGATGGCGCGCTCCAGGATGTTTTCCAGCTCCCGGACGTTGCCGGGGAAGTCGTATTGTTTCAGCAGTTCCAGTGCTTGTCTCGATATATTGGGCGTCTCGATGCCGTGGTTCTGGGCCAGGCGTTGGCACATTTTTTCCGCCAGCTCGGCAATATCATCGGGACGGTCCCGCAGATTGGGAATAACAAGCTCAATAACATTGAGGCGATAGTACAGGTCCTGGCGAAATTTACCCTCGCTTACCAGTTGGTGCAGGTTTTTGTGGGTTGCGCTCAGAATTCTGACATCCACCCGGATTTCCGCTTGCGTGCCCACGGGACGTATGGTTTTTTCCTGTATTGCGCGTAACAATTTTACCTGCATGTGCAGAGGTAAATCGCCAGCTTCATCCAGAAACAAGGTGCCGCCGTCTGCCGCCATAAACAAACCTTCCTTGTCATGGGTGGCGCCGGTAAAGCTGCCTTTTTTGTGGCCAAAGAATTCGCTCTCCATAAGCGCCTCGGGAATGGCGCCACAGTTTACCGGCACAAAGGGTTTATCCGCCCTCGGACCCAGTTCGTGAATCAATCTGGCCGCCAGTTCTTTACCGGTTCCAGATTCGCCGCTGATATAGACCGGGGCCTGTCCGCGGGCAAGTTTAACGATCATGCTACGTACGTACTGAATCTCCGGCGAATTCCCCAACATCTTATCGGCACCCGCCTTGCCGCCTGCCGCCGGTGTCTCCACAGCAGCATCTGATGGAGAAGCCGGTGTTTCGCTGACGCGCAGCGCCGATCGCACAATATTGCGTAGATCGTTGATATCCAGTGGTTTGGAGACAAAGTCAAAGGCGCCCGCCTTTAATGCAGCGACGGCGGTTTCCATGTTGCCGTAGGCGGTAATGACGGCAACCGGCATTTCCGGAAATTTGTCCTGGATGTAACGGACCAGGTCAATGCCATTACCGTCCGGCAGGCGCATATCCGTCAGGCACAGATCAAAGGGGAATTTGTCCAGCAGATAGCGGGCATCCTCCAGGCTGGCGGCCGTCCGGGTTTCCAGGTTCATGCGCCCCAGAGTCAGTTCCAGCAACTCCCGGATATCCGGTTCATCATCAATAATAAGGACTTGTTTGGCGGTCATAGTGTAGTTATAGCAGCAATATTTTATAGGGAAGTGCCGCACTCCGAGGAACTGGCAAAAGTGATACGGAAGCAGGCCCCGACCGCTTTTTCCGGCACATAGTCCAGCCTGCCACCATTGCCCTCACATAATTCCCTGGAAATATAGAGCCCCAGTCCGGTCCCGCTGGCCGAGGTGGTGAAAAAGGGATCGAAGATATTTTCGATAATGCCAGGCGGAACGCCTGTTCCAGTATCCATCACATCAAGACGGGGGTAGTTGTCTTCGGTATATCCAAGCTCCAGCTGAATTAATGGTTCGTCAGTGAAGGAAGGGCAATAACGCAGGGCATTCTGACAAAGATTAATAACAATCTGATACAGCTGATCCGGATCAATGCAGGCCATCAACTGTTTATCACCCGTGATACTTATGGCGCGCACAGGAAGTTGGACCTGGGAAACATATTGATCACGCAGTTCCAATAGCCAGGGATGGAGTGCAAGTTGCACGAGACTTACCCGGTCCCGGCGGGCCAATTGGGTAATGTTCTCAATAATGGTATTCATGCGCCGTGTGTGGTCGCTGATGATCTCTATCAATCGGCTATCCTGACTTTCGGGGGGCGCTGTTTCCGCCAAGAGCTGGGCGGCGTTGCTGATCGCGCCCAGGGGATTGCGGATTTCGTGGGCAATACTGGCGGTGAGGCGGGCCAGCGCTGCCATTTTTAATTGCTGCGCCTGCTGCTTCAGAATTGCGGCGTCATCGAGAAAAATAAGAATACCGGCCTCCGGGCTTTTGCCCAGCAGTTCAAATCGCGGCAAAAGTGTGTGGCCTATGCGAGTACGAAACGGTCTTTGTAAATGTCTTTCCGGATACTCCAGCCATTCGTTGAGCGACTCCGCCAACTCCGAAGAAACATCACCGATCGCGGTATTGGCGGGAGACAGGTTGAGAAAATGTTGCGCCTGGTTGTTGCTCAAGCTGATATTGCCGTTGACGTCGCATACCAGAACACCGGACTGCATACGTTGAATGACCAATTCGTTGAGCTGGGTTAAATTCGCCAGATCTATACCGCGGCGTTCTGCCAATGCCTCACTGGAATGCACGCGGTTGGCGATAGCGCGACCAAGGGCAGCAGTGGCGAATAGGCCGATACCCAGTATGCCAACCTGGGGAAAGTCTTCTGTAATTGCCTCTATCGGAACAGCGCCGGTAAGCCAGCCCCACCCATGCTGGATCAGAGCGGCGATACTGGCCAGTGCCGCGAAGAACACTGTCATTTTTTTGCCGAGCATTAAACTGCAGCCGGCAATGGCGATAATTAAAAACAGACCGAGTCCGCTGGATATGCCGCCACTGGCGTGCATTAGTAGCGTGATGAACGTGACATCACCGAAAAAGAATACACTAGCCTGGGTTTCGAAATCCGGTTGTCGTGTTTGGGTTATTTTAAGACCAAACAGGCCTATCACCAGGTAAGTGATACTGCTATAGAGAAACAGATTAGGATCAGCGCTGCCGAATGATGAGACCGATCCGGCGATAACCGCTACGCCCGCTGCCATGGTGGCCAAAGCGACGCGGTAGATATTGAAATACTGGAGCAGTTTCCAGTTCTGATCCTGAGAGATGTTAATAGAACTCATGGTTTCGTCTGACGGACAGTCTTTCAGGCTAGGGGACGGTTAATGGAATCCATAGCTCAACAAGTAGCATAGTTTCCCCGGGCTGGCAAAAAGCATACCCAAGGAATCAGCTGGGCACGTGGTCTTTGCAGCAGTAATAATTTTCGCCGACAACGAATGCCTGGTCCTTGGGGATGTAAACGCCGCATTTGGCGCAGGAAATCATGGGTTGGGTCGTTTTGGTATTCAGTGGTTTTGTTTTTTCTTCGCTCCCAAATATTTTTTTGAGATAGCGAATGACCAGCCAAAGAACTAGCGCAAGGATCAAAAACCGAATTAGATATCCCATTGTTTTCCTGAGGAAAGATTGTCGCAGATCATAGGTAAATTCAGCCGGGAAGGATAAACGGGGTGACAAGCAATCACAAGCTTCGCCAGAGTGGCGCAAAGTTTCGCAAACCCATTTGTTGCTTGATCTACATCAACTTCATTCGACCTGCCATGATCAATAATATGCGACAGTTTGTCACAGGTAGTAGAGATTCTCAGGCCGGGGCTTATTTTACGTTAAAGCGTTGGTGAAATTTTTATCTTTCAGGAGTGTAAGTATGAAAAATGATAATGAAAAGAATTCCGGCCAAAGCCCGGACAATTCCCTGGAACTAGATGAGGAAGAACAGGGTATCAGTCGCCGTAAATTTTTAGGTACGGCGGCACTGGTAGGATTATCCGGTGCGGGTCTTTCGGTAGGGTTGTCGTCATGCGGCAAAGGGGAAGACAAAGGTGCAGCGCCGGCAGCACCAGCGCAACCGTCGGCGGAAGTGCATCCTGGGCAACTTGATGAGTATTATGGTTTCTGGAGCGGCGGGCATTCAGGAGAAGTGCGTATCATGGGTATTCCTTCCGGTCGGGAAATCAAGCGTGTGCCGGTATTCAATCCTGACGCCATGAGTGGCTGGGGTGTTACCAATGAATCAAGGGCTATTCTGGGCACCAATAAAGACGGCAGCCTGAGATACACCACCGGTGATACTCATCACGTACACGGCTCCTATAAAGACGGCACCTATGACGGCAAGTATTTTTGGGTCAACGACAAGATTCATTCCCGTATTGCGCGTATGCGTGGCGACACCATGGAGACGGATAAGATTACCGAGCTGCCTAATGTGCAGGGGTTTCACGGTATTTTCCCGGACAAGCGCGATCCGGTGAAACCGGAAGTCAATTACACCACTCGTGTTTTTTGTGGCAGTGAGTTCCGCTTGCCTCAACCCAATAACGGCACCAACATGGATGACACGGATGCCTATTATTCACTTTTTACCTGCGTGGATGCAGAGACCATGGAAGTGCGCTGGCAATGTAAGGTGGACGGCAATATGGATCTGGTTGCAACATCTTATGATGGCAAGCTGGCGGCATCCAATCAGTACAACACCGAGAAAGGCGTGGTGTATGCCAACATGATGTCAGCGGAACGTGATAGCTGCGTGTTCTTTAATATAGAACGAATTGAGGCCGCCGTGGCAGCCGGTAAGGTCAGCAAGATTCCCGGCTCGGACGTACCGATTGTTGATGGTACACGCGCAGCCAATGCCGATCCCAAGACCGCAGTAACCTGCTACGTACCAATTCCAAAAAGCCCACACGGCGTGAACGCCAGTCCGGACGGAAAATATTTTGTGTGTTCCGGTAAATTATCGCCCACCGCATCGGTTATCGAGCTGGAGCGCGTGCTGCACTGGTTTGAAGGTCATACCAAAGAGCCACGCGATGCCGTCGTCGCGGAACCGGAGATCGGTCTCGGGCCGCTGCACACGGCGTTTGATAACCGTGGCAGTGCCTACACCACCTTGTTCCTGGACAGCCAGATTGTGAAATGGAACATTGATGCTGCTATCAAGGCCTATGCCGGTGACAAGAACGTCAAAGTGGTGGAAGACCGCATTGATGTGCATTATCAGCCTGGCCACTTGAACGCCTCCATGAATGAAACCAAAGAGGCCGATGGTAAATGGCTGGTGATCGGTTGCAAGTTCTCCAAGGATCGTTATCTTCCGGTGGGTCCGCTGCATCCGGAAAACGAGCAAACCATCGACATCAGCGGTGAAAAAATGCGCCTGGTGCATGAAACATCCGTATGGCCGGAACCGCATGACTTCATCATCGTCAAACGCGATAAAATCAAGACTCGCCAGGTCTACAACATGGATGAGTTCCCCCTCGCAGTGAAGGATATCAATGGTTCCAAGATCGAACGTCAGGGCAATAAAGTCACCATCCATCTTACCTCGGTTGCACCGGCTTTCGGTTTATCGGAGTTCCGCGTGAAGAAGGGCGATGAGGTCACCATTATCCTGACCAACCACGATAAGGTGGAGGATTTGGGTCATGGGTTTGCCATACCCAAATACAATATCAACTTTATAGTAAACCCCCAGGAGACCAAATCGGTAACGTTTGTGGCGGACAAACCCGGTGTCTACTGGTGTTACTGTACGCACTTCTGTCATGCGCTGCATTTGGAGATGCGCAGTCGTTTGATGGTTTCTCCTTAAGTAGTACATCAATACCCTGGCAAGACGGGGAGTTTCTCCCCGTCTTTGCTGTTGATTCGTTGCGCGACTCAAGGTTAAGGTAGTGGGCCGGTTGGCCGGTCGTTGGCATGATTGAGTGACAAAATGAAATCGCGGTACCTTGTATTAAGATGGTTTGCCGGACTGCTAGGCGTGTTATCAGGTCTCTCAGCGGCTCACGCAGGCTCTTACGAATCAGAATTACCCCCCGAGCTGTTCTCGTCCCCCGAGATGTGCACCTATACCGTGTGCCAGGATGTACTGCCGGGCGCCGAAAAATTTTCCGTTCGCAAGGGCCGCCCTTTTTATGTTGAGGGGTATCGCACGGAAGATGGCCAGGAACAATTAACTGGCTATGTCTACCTTTCCACGGATATCGTGGATATCCCCGCGTACTCCGGTAAACCCATCATTACGCTGATGGGAATGGACACAAAAGGCTCCATTACCGGCATCAAGATATTGCGTCACAGCGAACCGATTTTGCTTGTGGGCATCCCGGAATCGGATCTCGACGAATTTATTAACCAATATGTCGGTAAATTTGTCGGCAGCAAAGTGGAGATCGGCAAGGCCCGGGAAGAGGACGGCTACATCAGCGTGGATGCCATCAGCGGCGCCACCGTAACGGTGATCGCTGAGAACCAGGCCATAATGCGCAGCGGCTACGAAGTGGCGAGGCAGACCGGTATTCTTAAGGTCAAGCCGAAACCCAGGGCAACGTTTTCCAATGTGGAAAAACTCAGCACCTGGGACGAGTTGATCGATGAAGGCAGCGTGAAACGCCTGACGGTGACACCGCAACAAGTTGGGCTGGAGGGTAGCGGAGAGCCCTATATCGATATTTATTTCGGGTATCTTAAAAATCCTGCCATTGGTAAAAGCATTCTCGGCGAAGAAAACTACCAGCGTTTTATTGCCGGGCTTGGGCCCAGTGATCATCCAATCTTCCTGATTGCCAACGGCACAGCTTCTTTTAAAGGTTCCGGTTTTGTTCGTGGTGGTATCTATGATCGCATCCAGGTTGCACAGGACATGGAAACAATCACCTTTCGCGATACGGATTATTTGAATCTTTATGGCATCCATGCGGCGGGTGCGCCCCGGTTCAAGGAATCCGGTATCTTTATTATGCGCAGCAGCACATTCAGTGTTGCCTATCCCTGGGACCTGGTGTTTCTTGGCAACAAAGTCGACAAGGAAACCGGCACCCGAGCCTTTGCCAACTTTGATCAGGAGTACTGGTTGCCGGATCGTTACCTGGAGGGTGGCCGGCCACATTACGAACGTCCTGATCCCGTGTGGTTGGCGGCGTGGAAAGCAAGGTGGCCGGAAATTACCGTGTTCGCAATTTGGTTGCTGGCGGCAGTGTTGGTGTATGCCAACCGGGATAAACTGGTACGACGGGCAAGACGTAAAGACAAACGCTGGGTGTCCTTACCCAAATACGGATTCTGGTTAATCAGTATCGGCTTCGTCGGTTTTTACACGCTGGGGCAGCCCAGTATCACGCAAGTACTGACCTGGTTTCATTCCTTGCTGTATGAATGGAAGTGGGAGCTGTTTCTGACCGATCCGTTTATATTTTTGTTCTGGTGGTTCATGATTGTTACCGTCTTTTTCTGGGGACGTGGTTTGTTTTGCGGCTGGATGTGCCCCTACGGTTCCATGTCCGAGCTGTTGTATAAAATCGGATCGAAGATCGGGCTGAAACGTTTTCAGTTTTCACTCCCAAGACACCTGCACGACAAACTCAAGTGGGGAAAATATCTGATCTTTGCTTCATTGTTGGCAATCTCGTTTTATTCCATGCCCCTTGCCGAAAAGCTGGCTGAAGTGGAACCGTTTAAAACCACGTTCCTGGTTGGTGTCTGGAACCGGAGTTGGCCATTTGTCTTGTTCTGGAGTATTTTGTTCGGGCTTTCCATTTTTACCGAAAGGCCGTTTTGCAAATACCTTTGCCCGTTAGGTGCGGGCCTGGCCATCCCGACAACGTTCCGGTTTTTTGGATTGAAACGAAAAGCCGAATGCACCACGTGTCACGCCTGCGCCAAGGGTTGTGGCTCCCAGGCTATCGACGCTCAGGGCAAGATTGATCACCGGGAATGTCTGTTATGCCTGGACTGCATGGTACTTTATTTTGATGATCATGCCTGTCCGCCGCTGTCGCAGGAACGCAAACGCCGTCAAAAAGCGGGGTTGCCATTGACCGCCATTGATGCCGAGGGGTACTTTATTCCGGTGGAAGCGGTGCAGGAAGCGCTGCAGAAAAAAACAGGCACGCAGGCGTAAACAGAAACCGGCTGAGTTAACCGGGATGATCGGCAAGGGTGCTGCGTTAACAGGC
>JAOUNW010000189.1 GCA_029880755.1 Gammaproteobacteria bacterium | reverse complement strand
TTTTGACCTGAGTTACCTGCGTTGCGTACCGAATATGGTGATAATGGCTCCGGTTGACGAAGATGAATGTCATTTGATGTTCAATACCGGTTTTAACCACCCGGGGCCATCCGCCATACGCTATCCCCGTGGCAGTGGCCCGGGGGTCAAAGTCAGCGCCAGCGACCAATCCCTGCCCCTGGGCAAAGGTGTGGTCACCCGAAGCGGTCAACGGGTTGCAATCCTCGCTTTTGGCAGCATGATGGGTGCGGCCTTGTTGGCCGCGGAAAAACTCGATGCCACCGTTGCCAACATGCGGTTTATAAAGCCCCTGGATAATGAGCTGATTTTGGAACTGGCGGCCACCCATGAACTGCTAGTCAGCCTCGAAGAAAACGCGGTCAGCGGGGGAGCTGGCAGTGGAATCAATGAGTTACTCAATTCCCAGGGGTGCCCTATCGACATCCTCAATCTGGGCCTGCCGGATGCATTCACGGAACACGGATCCCGGGACGAACTTCTCGCTGCCTGCGGATTGACCAGTGATGGTATACTCCACGCCATTGAGGCCTATTACCAAAGGCAGGCTTGCCAAATCAGCAACGCGACATTAAAGTCTAGAAAATTAGTCAACTAATCACGATGCCATCCTGTTATACGCTGAAAATCATTACTGATTTTGCCGCCGCCCATTTGCTGCGCAATTATCCCGGCGTGTGCAACCGGTTACATGGGCACAATTGGAAAATCGAGGTGCAAGTCACCGCGAGTCAACTGGATGATGTCGGTATGGGTATCGACTTTAAAGACATGAAGGCGGCCACCATGGCGGTTATCGATACCCTTGATCATCGTAATTTGAATGACTTGGAACCGTTTACGAAAATCAATCCCACCGCGGAGAATATCGCCGCCTATCTGTACCGGGAGATTTCCGGAACTTTAAACCGTGAACACGCCCGCGTCAGCGCGGTAACGGTTTGGGAAACCGAACGTGCTTGCGTCACCTATTCAGAGGAGTAGTCATGTCACAGGGACCAACCCAAACCATTGCCGATGTGCAAGGCAGTAAAGATACACGCCAGATCGCTATCGACAAAGTCGGCATCAAGGACATTCGGCATCCGGTGCGCGTGCGCGACCGCAGCGGCGGAGAACAACATACCATCGCCAACTTCAATATGTATGTCAATCTGCCGCATAATTTCAAAGGCACGCACATGTCCCGCTTTGTGGAAATCCTCAATCAGCAGGAGCGGGAGTTATCGGTACGTTCGTTCAAGGATATGATACGGGAAATGAAAAAACTGCTGGATGCGGAATCCGGCCATATTGAAATGTCCTTCCCCTATTTCGTGGAAAAAGAAGCGCCGGTTTCAAAAGTTCGCAGCTTGATGGACTATGATGTCACCTTTACCGGCATGGTCAACGGCAACCATGCCAGCATGACGATTAAAGTCGTGGTGCCGGTCACCAGCTTATGCCCCTGTTCCAAAAAGATTTCCGACTATGGCGCCCACAATCAACGGTCCCATGTCACCGTGGCGGTGGAAACCCGGGAGTTCGTCTGGATCGAAGAAATCATCGACATTATTGAAAACGAAGCCTCGTGCCAGCTTTATGGTCTGCTGAAACGTCCGGATGAAAAGTTTGTGACCGAACTGGCTTATGACAATCCCAAATTTGTCGAAGACATCGTGCGGGATATCGCCATGAAAATGAACCAGGATGACCGCATCGTAGCGTATACGGTGGAATCGGAAAATTTCGAGTCCATACATAATCATTCAGCCTATGCCATGATCGAAAAACGCAAATAACAGCATTACCCTGCCGGCGCCGGCACGACAAAGGCGCCGGGGATAAATCATACACACCGCAACGACTCATACTTTTGACGAAATCTCCGATACTTTGAGACAGGCGAGATTTGTACCCGCCTATTTCCGTATTATTATCGGGGTATGATATGAGTAAAGATGACGACGATCTTGTGCAATGCAACGCAGCGGACTTTTTTTTTGACGGGCTGCAGCCTAAGACCAACACAAACGCGTCAGGCGCCTCCAAGACCTATACCAAGGCAACCCCTCCCCGGGAATTGTTCATCCGTGCGTTGCAGGAATATCTGGCCTTACTGCAAAATGACCAGGAGAAACCCAGCCCGGATCACCTGGTAAACACCCTCAATCTAATGCAAACCAAGATTCGCTTTCTCGGTATGGATGACAAGGTGCAACGTAATATCCATGGCAGTACGGCAGTGATCGATGATTTCACCGCAATTTTACATGCCGCATGCCGTGGCGCCATCGACCCCGGTTATCTGGAAGCCATAAAAATCGTTCGTGACAAATTCAATGAACAGTTCAGAAAAAATCTGCCTCAGCAGGCCAATATGCTGTTGGCGGAACTGCAAGTACCCTTTTTGAAACTCGCCTTTATCGACAAGAGCCTGTTGCTGAAAGCCACCTTTGCCGGCAACACCCTGGTTACCGTCATCGCACATACGGCAACCGCAATAGCCGCGGAAAAACTGCGCCACGACAGCGTTTACCAGGAATGTTACAGCGTGGTGCAGCACATTCTCGCCAATTTTGAAAATGACACGACGCTGTTTACGCGCTTGATGAAAACATCCGAAATATTGCAAAAACAAATGGCTCCCGGCGCGGAAAGCATAGACCCACCGGCAAAAAGCAATGTCATCAAAGTATTTCCTCCCCTGAAACCGAAAGCCGATATTTCCGTCAGGCAGGACAATCGGGAAATACAGGCCGCAAAGGACAAGCTGGACGGGCCGGACAAGTCCGTTCAAGCGCCCGTACCGGTACCGGCACTTCCGGTGCTTAGCAAATCCGAAGAACTCATCAATTATGTATTGGACAAAAACCAGAAGGGCAAAAAACTGCCCGCCGAGGTAGCGCGTTTTTTCAACGATACCTGGAAGCAGGTACTGCACACCAGTCTGGAAAAGTACGGTGAATCCAGCACCGCATACCGGCGTACAGTGGAATTAGTGGAGAATCTGGCATGGATAACGGATTTACAGCTCAACATGCAAGATGCCAAAACTATCAAACAGATCTATGCTGAAATTTGGGTACGCTTGGATGAAGGCCTGCGGGAAATCGATATCGACCAGTCACGCAAGGAAGACATCTGCAAAGTAGTACTGGATCTGTTTCATGAAAAAATAGTGTCCTGAGCACTCACCATTTCCGGCGCAAAGTCATAATTTTTCCGTCACGGCTGATTTCCATCCGTTCCAGAAAAGAATTACCTAAGAGTATTTCCCGGGGGAAGCTTCCTTCGATAACCATGGCTTCCACATTAGGCA
>JAOUNW010000087.1 GCA_029880755.1 Gammaproteobacteria bacterium | reverse complement strand
GACGGTCTGGGCATGCTGGTGGAACAAGCGGCGGAATCGTTCCATATCTGGACCGGGAAGCGGCCAAGGACAGAGGAGGTTATTAAGCGACTGAGATAGGATCAAGCCATTATATTTTGAAAAATGCTCAATCGAATTCAATTTCGTGTTGTAGGACCACGCTAACTTTTTTAAATCTTATTGTTCGAAACATTACCCTAATTTAGTAATTGCTCTGCAATTTTTGGTTGCTGAAACGCAACATCATCTTGGATGGTGTCTGCAGATTAACGAAGATACTGCGCTAGTCTCGATATCACAAACCCCAAACTGACGACAAAACCGGCGACGGGTATCCAGGAAGGAAAAACAATCGTGTCTTCTGGTGCCGGGTCACGGCGTTTAATTTTCAACAAAGCCAGGTTCACGGCGGCAAACACCATTAGCATGAAGATTGATGTCAATTCGGCCAGGGAGGACAGGGTGCCGATTAAGGCAAGTACAAGCATGATACCGGTAGCGAGAAACGTGGCCACCAGCGGCGTGCGGGTAGAGGGATGAACAAATCGGAGTGCTTTGGGTAATTGGCTGCGTGAGCTCAGGCCGTAAAACACCCGCGATACCATGATCAACTGGATCAACGCGCCATTGATGATGGCGAACATACCGATAATGCCGATAAGAGCGGCGTTGCCGCCGGTATGATGTTCATAGAGCAGGGCGAGTGCGGCGTTACTGGCGGACAATGTTTCCGGTGGCAGGGACAATACCGCCGTGATCATGATGAGCATGTAAAGCACGGTGGTGATGCCCAGTGTCAGTAAAATTGCAAGCGGGAGATTACGCTTTACCTCTTTGGTTTCTTCGGCGACGTCCACCATGTCTTCAAAACCGATGAAGGCGTAAAAAGCCAGTAGTGATCCTGCATAGATACTGCCAAAGGCGCCCGTATCCAGTGGCGGCACCAGTTCGCGCCAGCGTGCCGGAAACTCTGTTAGGCCCGGATAGCTGACGCCAATAATAAGCAGCAGGCCACCAATTTCAATAAGCGTAATAACAGCTGCGATGGTGACGGACTCGGCAATTCCCCAGGCGGCGATGACGCCCAGCAGGCAGGTGACAACAATGATGACGGTGATTTGTTCGACGTTAATAAAGTAATGCACATAGCCTGCGAAGGCATTCACGAGCGCTGCCGAAGAAACCAGTCCCGCCGATATCACAAGCAAACCGACAACAGTGGAAAAACGATTGTTGGCAAAACCCTCTTTGACATAGAGCGCCGCGCCGGCACATCGCGGATAACGCCCCGATAATTCCGCAAAAGATAAGGCAGTTAAACCCGCCATGATAGACGCAACCAAAAAAGACACCGGCGCGTAATAACCCGCGATTGCAGCCAGCTCACCCACCAGCGCATAGATACCGGCACCAATAGTTGTGCCGAGCCCGTATAACACCAGCTGGGTCAGGGACAGTGATCGCTCAAGCTGTATTGGTTTGGGCATGATTGTCTCGATGGGGTGTCAGACAGTACGGGCATTTTATCTAATGTGTCCGTTAAACCGGCGGACGTTTATGTAGCAATTACTGCTAATATACCAACATCTATGTTAAACGGTGAGAGTATTAACACGTCGAGAAAACTAAGAGTCAGGAACCCGTGAAGTCGTTACTATTAATCGCTGTATCCGTTCTGTCGGCGCTGGTAACCGGTTGGCTGGCTATGGTGATTATTGCCTACGGTTTTTGTTCGGGTTATCAACCCAATTGGCTTTGCAGTGGCCATGGCGGGGGATTGGTGGGTATCGCCCTGCTGGTAATTGTCGTTTCCTTGCCGATTTATTTTGTCGTATTTCGTTACCTGCTAAATAAGCGAGCTAACAAGGACGGAGGTAGCAACCGTTAAGTAGCTAATCCCTCCGTCCTCGGTACCTCTTACCTGGCTGTGGCGTAGCCAGCCTCAAGCCAGCCTCGGGTACCGCCATCCATAAAGGCGACATTACGAAAGCCACGTTGTTTTAGTGCATAGGCAGCCAGTGCACCCATGGGGCCTGCCTCGCAGGCGGCGATAATAGGCCGTGAATGAGAGCCGAGTTCCTGAGGAAGTTCGTGGTCAGACTTCTCGTGTAATTCGCTTAGCGGCACATTCAATGCGCCCGGGATGATGCCCGTTGTGGCACTGATGTCCGCGGCACTGCGTGGATCAATAAACAGAATATCCGGTTCATTCGCTTTGCGTTCTTTGGCTTCTTGCGGACTGATGGCGGATACTTTGGCCTTGGCCTCGGCCACTCTTTCGCTAAATGATTTTTCCATTGCTGGCTCCTTTCATGGTCTGGTAGTTAATGAGTTCGCGCCATGGAGGTGGTTAAGCCCCGGTATTTTTAGTGCGCTTAAGGGTAAAGACGCATAGGGTTGATTTTAGGTCCCGCTGGCGCGAATGGTTATCTAAAAGTTTTGTTAGGTTATGGCGGCAATCGTTTCTATACCCTGACGTATCAAAGCGAAGATGCTGTCGGTAATGTTGGTGCCTGCGACGTGGTTGTCGTTGTGCCGCATGACCAGGGCAACAACTGAAAATAGTCCGGGTTGATTGTCAGCTATAGAAAAGGGCCAGCGCGATGGCTGGCCCCAAGCCCCTTCTATATGTTCTTCTATGGTCGGTATCGGCGAATATCGAACTGTTCCATATGTTGTTCTGTTTTAGGATTAAACAGAACATGCAGCATGGCGTGTATGACATAGGCTTCGCCGTTTCTCACTACGCCAGTGGTGGCAAAAACATCACCGGTGTTTTCTTCACCTACTACTTTCGCAGAGGCCCAGTTATCGGTGCTCTTGAGACGAACCACTTTGTCGGTCTTGATTGCCGGTTTCGAGCCGCCGTGGTCGCTGTCGTTGGCAATGAGTAGCAGTGTGCCATCAGGCGCCCAAAGCAGGCCGTCCGCACCGTGGAATTTTCGGTCGATCTTCACCTTACTAAAGGCCTTGGGGTTTTTTAGCGGTATCTTGTACAAAGTGCCGTCATTGTACTTGTCGATGAGTAGGTAGTTGTCCTTAATCACGAGCCCGTTAAGATTAAAACCGACACCGTTGAATTCCTTGTCGCTAATAAACACAGAAGTCTTGTACTGCGCATCCACCCTATGGATCATGTTGGAGAAGCTGTCTGAAATATAAGCGGTACCGTCTTTGTCGATAATGATGTCATTGCAGAAATGCCCACCATCCATGCCTTCTACCAGATCAATATATTCAATCAATTTGCCATCCGACAAACGAAACACAGCCAGGGCCGCCAGTTTGCCTGTTGTTGTAGGGCTGGAGTGTTCACTGGCACCCGGATCGGCATTGCATACCAACACCCGATCGCGCTTGGCATCCACGCGAATACCGACTGCGGACACCATGCGCGAATCCGTGGCGAATACAGAATATTGGCCATCATCGGTGACCGCGCCCACTACGCCTTTGCGAATGGAGGTAACCAGGAAGCGATTATGGCTGGGATCCCAGTCCACTCCCTCGGGGTAAAGCATGGCCTGGTTAAAACTGACCACCTCGGGCGCCTTAGTGACGCCGTTGTGTCCCCCGGTGCTGCATGCCGCAACCAGGCTACAGACGGCCAAAATAGATAAATAGTAAAAGTAACGATTGCGCAATTTCATGGTGCCTCCTGATAAGATGTAACGAAACGGTAAACCGGGAGAATAGGTATTCAACCGGGCTGAGCTCATTTGATTTTTTTCCAAACTGTGCTGTTAGTGCGTTCTTTATTCAGCGATAACGTGAGTGTGCTATCGCCAAAGTCGTAATAGCGCGTCAACGTCGATCCCAGGTAGTTGGGGTTTGTGATACCTCGAACCTGGATTTCAATGGTGCGATTGGTCGTGTCTACGGTATACGCCCCGAACATGGCGGAATAGGTTTTATACACTTCTTTGAGTTCCTCCAGCGAGGTTTGCTCATAGCCGCTTTCGAAGGTTGGCCGGAAGTCATCCATGACTTGTAGTGACAGGTTTCCGTGTGCATCGCAGATCAGTAACCCTACCGGGGACTCGCCCATGGGGTAGTCGGTGGAGCCATCAGCCTGTTTATTGATCCAGGATACCAGCTGCCAGGTGCCGACCAGGTGTCTGGCGCCTTCGGCACCAAGAGCCGGGTTGCCTATGGGCAGGATTAACATGAGCCCCATTGCGATGGCCGGAAGCGCTGTACACCAACGGTATTTCTTGCCGAAAAGAATTCTCATGGTGTTATCCTCCGTAACCGGTTGTTAAGATGAGCTGAATCCTAGCGAAACCGCGCCAGGGAATTGCGGCGGAAACTGAATATTTAATCGACGATTTTTCGACTAAATTTATAAGACATCCAATATTCAAAGACTTAACCGAATACGTGAGTGAAAACACTAAAATCCAGACTCCCGGGGAAAATGTTGTCCCGCTGAATAGGCCGTTTCAGCTCGGGGATTGGCGCGTGGATCCGGCGGCAGGTTGTATCACCAGAAATGGAGAGGAGCAGCACCTGGAGCCGCGGGTGATGACAGTGCTTACCTTGCTCGCCGGTCATTCAGGGGAGGTGGTGAGTCGCGAGCAACTGGAGGCGCAGGCATGGGCCGGTATGGTCGTCGGCTATGACGCCCTGGCCAGCAGTATTATCAAATTGCGCAAGGCCCTGGGCGATGATTCGCGCCACCCGCGTTATATCGAAACTGTTTCGAAAAAAGGTTATCGCCTTATTGCTCCCTTAAGTCACGAGATCTCGGGGGACAGCAAGCCCCGGTTTGAGCAGCCCAGTTCACAAAATCAAAAACCCTTAATGACCATCGTCGTACTGGCGCTGGCAATTATTGTCGGCGTGGCATGGGTGGTGATCTCAGGCTATCGCACCACACCACCCGCTGTGTCCGGCCAAAATAGCAATGCCAAGACCCTGGCAGTAATGCCCTTTACCAATATCAGTAATGACCCGCAGCAGGAATATTTTGTAGAAGGTATTACCGATGACATTATCACGGATTTGTCCGGGCTATCCGGTGTGGTGGTAATCTCCCGCAGCGCGACGAATCGTTATCAAGGAATAAAGATTGATCCAAAGAAAGTCGGGCAGGAGCTGGGTGTGGATTACTTGCTGGAAGGTAGTATACGCAAGTCCGGCAAGCGCTGGCGCATCAATGCCAGTTTGATTGAGGCCGGTACCGGTGCCAATCTCTGGGCCAGGCGATTTGAAAATACCGAGTCGAGTTTGTTCAGCGCACAGGATGAACTGGCTAGCAGTGTTGTCAATGCCCTGGCGTTGGAGCTTAGCCCAATAGACAAAGAGCGTTTGCAGCGCCGGGCCACTACCAACTTCGATGCCTACGAACTGTTTTTGCAGGGACAGAAGCTGTTCAAGGAGCGTACCCGGGAATCCAACGAATCGGCGCAGGATGCTTACCAAAAGGCCATTGACCTGGACTCCAGTTTTGCGCGCGCCTACGGTGCACTGGCAGTGGCTTTATCAGTGCAATACTGGCGCGGATGGAGTGATACACCTACCGAGACATTAAATCGTGCTTCGGCCATGGCCAACCTCGCTACACAATTGGATCCTTCTTCACCTCAAGCCTATTGGGCCCTGGGCTATACGCTCATGTATCAGAGGCAACTGGACAAGGCAGCCGTGGCAGTGGAGCACTCCATTGAGATTGCGCCCAATTATGCCGACGGTTACGGACTGCTTGGGCTGATTAATAATGAGCTGGGTAATGGAGAAGAAGCCGCACGTTTGATTAAAAAAGGCATGGCACTTGATCCGCATCACAGTTGGGATTTCCCGTACAATCTTGGGCGCGCGTATTACATTCTTGGCAGATATGATGAGGCGGTAAAAAATTTATTGGAGGCATTAAACAGAAATGAACTAGCAGTAAATCCGCGAATGTTTTTGATCGCTTCCTATATGGCCATGGGCCGAAAGGATGATGCCCAATGGGAAGCCGAGCAGATGCGCATCACAAGTCCGGAGACGACCATTTCTCACCTGGAGAAAAACTACCCGATCGCTGACAGCGGACTGCAAAAGAGGTTTTTGGATCATTTGCGCAAGGCGGGGATGCCGGAATAATACTGTTACTAAATTTCGGTACTACTTTTTTACAGGTTTATTGATCCAAATCAAAAGCTTATTCAGTTATCTGTGGGAGTATTCGGTAACAGCAGGTTGTTTCTTCGGGGTTAATCCAAACATTCTTCATTCTTCATTCTTCATTCTTCATTCTTCATTCTTCATTCTTCATTCTTCGTTGTTCGTTATCACTGCGTAAGTCGTTGTCGCTAGATGGGAGTACAGTGCCATGACTGAATACGTTAAAGAATCCCTCTCCAAACGCGAGCATGCGGACACCACCGTGCGCGATGTATTAACAACGCCCGCCAAGCCAAAATATTCAGAACTATCCCATGGTGCATGGATCAAAAAGGCGCATGAGACGCTCAAGATGCGCCGTCTGAGCACACCCTTGTTTGCGCTGCTGGTAGTTTTTGTTTTCCTGTTTATTGGTTCGCTCTTCTTATTTGAGAATATGGATGTATTTACGGGCCCGTTGTATGCGGCAAAAATAGCGGTATCCAGTCTGTTTGCGATAAGTGTCGGCTTTATTATGTCGGTATGGTGGTCAACAGCGGCGCGCCTCGATGAGAAACTTAAAGAAGCAGAACGGCTAGATCGGGAGTATCGTGAGTTATTATTAAGTTTTTCTGACAGCCTGTTCGATATTATCAATGCCCTCAATACGCTCGCTACTAATCCGCCTCGCCCATTTATCGTAGCCACTGAATTCTTGTTGGGCGAGTACATCCATACTCTGCAAAGTCAACTGCAGCGATATGGTGACTATGTCGCCGGACTGGGGTTGGACGCAACAGATTTTCTTGACGAAAAAATTCGCATTTTCGAGGGCATCCGCGAGCGGGCCAGCCTTTCTATTGAAGGAATGCCGAAAGAACTGGAAACACTGTTTATGGAAAGGTTGAATATACACCCGGATAAAGTTGCAATGGGAACAACAGCGCATCAGCGGGAATTGCGTGAAACCCTTAAGGGGCTGACGGCAGAGCACTAATGGAAATCCTTGGCTTCAGATAGAAATAGTTCCGCGATATATACGCTATTGTGGAAAAGTGACAGAACTCTAATGAAGAATAATTTTCTGGGTCATGATGATGCGCCACAAAATACTATGTCTACTATCTTTGATTGGGGTGACCTTGGTCTCAAGCTGTACGGAGCATCAGGAAAGTTTACCCTCACCAAAAATCACCGCCCAGGGATTTTCGCTTGATGAGACACAGGAAGGTGTACTGGGAAAATACCAAAGCATAAGGGTGCGTATTGAGACAACAGGACACATCCAGAAACTGGTGATCAAAGAGAGATCCTATGAAATAGATCTGGCAACCACGCCCGAGCGTGACCACTATCCCTTGTTTGGAATTGATAAGAAAGCGCTGTTACACACAGATGTAACTCTGGATTTTCAGAATTACATTAACAGAAAGTTGACTGAGCCCGGTGAATATACGTTTGTGATCGCTGTTACCGACAGGAAAAATCAAGCGGCAACAAAGATTTTGCTGGTGCGCGTAGTGGCGCCCAAGGAAGAATCCACCCGTCGTCCTGTTGAGACGGGAAGATTTCATCTAAAACGTGAAGGAAGAAGTCTTGTTCAAGGTGGCGATACATTCGGAATCGCCTGGAAAACATTTGATGAGATTAAGGTTGCTATCCGTGTCAGCAAAGCCGAAGGCGGTGCCAAAAAACTGGCCCGATTCAATAGGGAGGACTATGCGCAGGTGGTTACCCGAGGAGACCTGGATGCCAAAATAAAACAGGCATCAGACGTGGATTATATTGAGTTTGATACAGCTAACGGCGCGGCTAGTGGCAAAGTATTTGGGGTTGCGAGATTGGGTAAGTACTACATTTTAAGAACGGATCGAAGCGCCACATCGCTTTCCAGTATTGGTACTACAGTAATGATTAGCGGGGAATATAAATATTATTAGTATTTCGAGAGAGATAGATGGCATGTAGATAATAGCATCGTCGCACAATTATTTGTTTCATTCCCTGTTTATTTGCTTTGCCATTTTTTCCAGCTCCCGTCAGATTGTTGACACAGCTCAACCCGTGCTTCATGGGTTTTTCCATCTCTAAGCCTGATGTCATAGTGTAATGTAACACAGGGTTTGTTATCGCGCAGTGATTGAGATATCCAGTGTATAGCGCCGGAGTTTCCGCTGTCAGGATTGCTCCATTGTTGTTGTGTCCCTGGCGCGCCGGATTTGAGTAGGGAATCGGTGGCGTTCTGATTTAGCTTATCATCTTCTTTGGTAAAACCGCTTTGGGTGGTAAGCCCGATGGCATCAGTTAGGCCCTTGCCTGCCTCGCTGATAAGTTTAAAAGGTGCCGTGACAATGCCACCGAGAAATCCCTTTACCGCGCCCTTGCTGGCAGCCTGCCCAACACTTTCGGCATGGGCCACTACCTGGTCCGCCCGGTCGAGTATACCTGGCAAGGACTCTCGCGTTTTCTTTACTTCTGAAAGTACTGCCGGAATATGGGGCTCAATTGTGT
>JAOUNW010000188.1 GCA_029880755.1 Gammaproteobacteria bacterium | reverse complement strand
TTGCGCAAGGTCTCGGTGGCGCATCGTGCCGCCTCGCCGCTATCGGAGCGGCCAGCCAGGCTGTCCGCAATGGCGACGATAGCGCTTCGTTTTGTCGAGCGAAAATCGGGTACGTAGATGAGATGCGCGCATTCAATAACGGCGAAGTTGTCGTCGGGTCTGGCGCTAGCGGTGTCGAGTATTAATGGCACAGGGATCGATATCTCATAGTAATGTCTGGGTTCCAGTTTTTAGCGTAGCACAGCGACCCCGGGCCGCTACAAGGCCCTGTTTTCTACGAGGTAGTAACACTCCTCCGAGGGGGATTCAGGCGGCGATACCCTGGGGCGGCAACCCTAACTGGCTTTCCAGGTACCGTAAGATATAAGGCTCAATCCGAATGTCGTACCGGTTGAGGACCTGGTTACCGAACAACACATTAAATTCCAGGATGTAGCAGTGACCATTAACCAGCGCGATGTCGAAGCCGGCGTAGTTGATGGCAAGCGCTCTGGCGACAGTCTGTACCAGGCCGATGGCGGCGGCTGGAATGTCATCAAGGACTGCCTGGGCACCCTTGGAGATATTATTATGGAAGCCTTCGCCTCGGCGCCAATAGCCGGCAACCACCTGATCGCCAACCCATACAAGACGCAGGTCGCGGTCGATGGGCAGATATTCCTGTAGGTACAGGGGCTGTCCGGATAGGCAATAGCTGTTAAATTGCTCCCGGTTTTCAATCAGGTAAACGCCCTGGCCCATGCTGCTGCGTGGGTGTTTGGCGACAAAGGGAAAATCCAGCTGATCCAAAGCTTGCCGACGGCCAAACTCAGAATTGGGCAGGATATGGGTTTCCGGTATATGGCTTGGGAAAGTGGTTTTGAGTGCACGGGTCATTTCGATTTTGTCGTGACCCAGGTGGTAACTGGCAGCAGAAGGGAAGATCCGGGACTTGAGGCTGTAGATCAGGGTATTAACCAGCCAGTAAGGGGGAAACAACAGCCAGTCTGCCTGTTTAAGTTCACCGGCCCGGGAAAAGGCCAGCTCCGGTTTCACATAGGTGACACCGGCCAAGTGCAAGGTACGCAGAGGATCGAAAGTAATAAGCTGCATAAACCAAAAATTCCGGCGGCTATTCTAGTGAGAGAATAACCGGGGTCTAATGAAAGTTTTCGATTACCTGGTCACAAAAATCAAATCGATCGACTGTTGGCGAGAAGCAGTGATGCGGTGCAAGAAAAAAATGTAAAAAAGCCGGAGGAGAAGCTAGTATTGATGATAATGAAACAGGATCCGTTCTTAGTCTCGCTGCGTGAATCGTGGGCAATACTATTTCTGGCGTTTTGCGTAATGGGCCTGTCCGCCTGTGCCACGTCAGGCCAGGTAAGCGTCGACGATGAAGTAGTTGTTCCCCCCGATACGGCTGCGGTGGATCATCATGATCCATTAGAGAAATTCAACCGGGCCATGTATAAGTTCAACGATTTTGTTGATGAGAATGCCCTCAAGCCGGTGGCCAAGGGTTATAAGGCCGTTACCCCCAATGTGGTACGCAAGGGCGTTGGTAATTTTTTCTCCAATCTGATGGAGCCTATCGTCATTATTAATGATTTATTGCAGTTCAAGTTTGAACAAATGGCGTCGGATACTGCGCGATTTCTCTTTAATACCACTGTTGGCATTGGTGGCCTGATCGATGTGGCCACTCCAATGGATTTGCGGAAACACGACGAGGACTTTGGCCAGACCTTTGGAAAATGGGGGGTTGGCCCCGGACCTTATCTGGTGTTGCCGTTTTTGGGTCCGCGCAACCTGCGTGATGCCGTGGGCTGGGGAGCTGACCAGAAGGTGAATCCTATCAATTATATAGAACCGCCGCGTGCCAAGTGGACCGCATGGTCCTTGTACGTTGTGGATACCCGTACCCAACTGTTAGGCACCAAGGACATCCTGGAGCAGGCCGCCGGGGAGGATCCCTATATTTTTGTGAGAGAAGCCTATCGTCAAAAACGGCAGAGTCTGGTGTATGATGGTAATCCGCCAATTGATGATGAACTATTGTTTGAATGACATTATTAATTAGACAGATCCAGACTTGTTTTTTTACCGCCGTCGTACTCATGCTGTCGAGCGCATTGGCTGACGATGCGCCGCGTGGACCTATCGTGGATTCACCAGTGCTGACTCTGGAGCTTATCCCGCGAACGCCCGAGCAAATGATGGCGTTTTACGAAGCCCGGGGATTTCCCTTATTTGCTATAAAACGTATTGCCAAGACGTGCTATTTCACCGCGGTCATTACCAACAAGTCCAACGATATTCTTTGGCTGGAACCTAATAACTGGCGATTTAGGGACGATAAGGGAAAGCAGTTAATGCGTCTGGATCAGGTTTATTGGCAGAAGGAATGGGAGAGGCTCAATCTACCCATGGCCAATCGCGCAACATTCCGATGGACGCTGCTGCCTGATGTGCGTGATCTGCAGCCTGGTGAGCGCGCTGGCGGCAATGTGGTGATTGAACCTACTGATGTGACCCTGACACTGGAAGCGCGATTTTTTACCGGACCCAAAAAAGGAAGAGGTGGCGAGGTGTCCGCGAGGTTTGAGGGACTGCGTTGCGCGTCGAAGTGAACCGCGCACATCTGAATAAAAGATTCCCGATCTTGATATTTGTCATCGTTAGAGCACTGTTTTTCACTCACTAACAGCTGACCCGATTTCTCACAGGATATATAATTTAATCTAGCAGTGGACAAACCGTTTGTTTGTCTCGGTGATATTTGGATTAACGAAGTGATTTGGGTAGCAATGTGGTAATGATCGCCAAGCAGGAATCACCCGGGCCTGAAAAGATGGAAAGCGGTCATCTCTTTATCGCCGGACCCTGCCGACACAAACCGGTAGAGCAGCGATGCATTCAGTGTATTGTTGATAGCTCATCATTCTTCTCCCATCTTTCCCTGCCCGCAAAACTCGCATTGCAGAAGAAAATGCATCTAAGACGCTACAACCGTCGGACCCGCATCTATTGTGAGGGGGATGTCAGTGACCATTTTCATATCCTCATGTCCGGGGAAGTGAAGAACTACAAGTCTCTCAGTAACGGGCATCAGCAGATCTACAAGCTTGTTATTATTCCCGGTGATTTAATAGATTGTGAAGACCTGTTTGGTGGTCGCTATACTGGCACGGCAGAGGCGTTAACCCCGGTTAGCTTGTGTGTCATCGAAAAAGAGGTGTTTAAGACGATAGGCAGGCAATACGGAGAGATAACGGAACTGCTTTTGCATTCCATGTCGCGAAATCTCAATGAATATATCCGGCATATTGCAAATCTTGGTCAAAAAAGCG
>JAOUNW010000187.1 GCA_029880755.1 Gammaproteobacteria bacterium | reverse complement strand
TATAGGGTACCCGCATGCTAATCAAGATTCACAAAAAAAGTGACCCGCTTTCTTCTGAAATCACCAATGAATCCGTCTACAAAGCCCGTCGAGACTTCATCAGGACCTCCAGCACCCTCGCGCTGGGAGGACTCACCGGCCTCGGAGCTTTGACCGCAAGCCTGGACACCCACGCAGTTACAAGCCAGGACACCCACCCGGGCAAAAAACTTAGTAATTACAAGGAGAAGGTGCGCACTGTCGATGAACCCCTCACGCCCTTCAAAGATGTAACCCATTACAATAATTTCTATGAATTTTCTACGGATAAAGAAGAGCCGGCAATTGTCGCGCGGGATTTTAATCCGCATCCCTGGAGTATCAAGGTCGAGGGTGAGGTGGCGAAACCAGGAACTTATCAACTGGAGGACTTTATCAAGCCTCACACCCTGGAAGAACGTATTTATCGTTTTCGCTGTGTCGAAGCCTGGTCCATGGTGATTCCATGGGTTGGTATCCCTCTGGCCAGTATCATTAAACGATTCGAGCCGACCTCCAAGGCGAAATTCGTGGAAATGGTGACGCTCTATGATCCTCAGCGGATGCCGGGTCAAAAGCGTGCGGTTCTGGATTGGCCCTATTTGGAAGGATTACGTATGGATGAGGCAATGCATCCATTGACCATTCTTGCCGTAGGTTTGTACGGGGTGGAGTTGCCAAATCAGAACGGAGCGCCTCTGCGTTTGGTGGTGCCGTGGAAGTATGGTTTCAAGAATATTAAGTCTATTGTCAGCCTGCGGTTTACGGAGCAGGAGCCGATCAATACCTGGCAAGCGACCAATTCCAGAGAGTATGGTTTTTACGCCAATGTGAATCCTGAGGTGGATCATCCCCGATGGAGTCAGGCGCGGGAGAGGCGGATTGGCGAATTTTTAAAGCGAAAAACTTTGAAATTTAATGGTTATGAAGAGGAGGTGGCGCCATTGTATGCGAGTATGGATTTACGTAAGTTTTTTTAGCATTTAGGACAAAAATGGCAGCGACACAATTCCTATGGCGACACCCGGCGTTGGTAAAAGCGTGGATTTTTATACTGTGCCTGGCGCCACTGGGTTTGCTGGTGTGGGATGGGTTTCACGACTTATTGGGAGCCAACCCAATAGAGAAAATCATGCGCCGTACCGGAGACTGGGTGTTGTATTTTCTGTTGATCACCTTAGCCGTTACACCGTTGCGCAATGCTTTTGGTTGGCGCCGTTTGCTGCAGTATCGCCGTATGTTGGGTTTGTTTACATTTTTCTATGTGGTGTTGCACTTTCTGAATTATCTGGTATTGGATCAATTTTTCGCATGGGATGAGATCGTCAAGGATATTATCAAACGGCCGTACATCACTGTAGGGTTTAGCGCATTTGTTTTGCTGATCCCGCTTGCCGCTACTTCTACCAACAGAATGATGAAGCGATTGGGTAAGAACTGGAAAAAATTGCATAGTTTGATTTACCTGATCGGTGTGTTGGCCATCGTGCACTATCTCTGGCTGGTGAAAGCGGACAATCGAGAGCCGTTGATTTATGCCGCCATACTCGTGGTATTGTTGCTGCTACGCACCCGCTGGGTTACGCGGATGCTTAACAATCGATCTGGGCAAGTAATACAGCAAGCGGTAACCAGGGAATAATAATCTCTGTGGCCGGGGTCCGGTTTGATCCTGGCGGCAGCAAGTTGACGGTTTAGGTGTTTTCAGGAAGCGGCTGGATAAGCACCCAGGGTTTAACGACGACGGCCCAAAACCAGGTATTGTCCTGTTGCCATTGCCTGGCCTGGTCATCGGAGACTCTGGCGACATTTCCAGCGGACATCCAGTCGCGCAGCAACGCCGCATTATCTTGCGCGCATTCCCAGGCAACTTCCACCAAGTCCATATCTTTTGCAACATAGATCAAATGGCCGCTGGCGAACTGACGTTGCAATTCCGGCCAGGAAATCCTGGCGGTCTCCAGGTTGATTTTGCCGCGATCGATTTCTGACATTCATTCTTCCAGTTGTTAAACGACGGCCCACGGCCTGTGTTTCGGAAACCCTTTGATCTGGCTTTCGTGTGCGAATGGTCAGTCCCGGGGAAGCGGGAATTCTAACAGCTTTAAGGATGTCAGGGAATCCTGACTGTAGATGGGTACGGGCTATGGATATATAGTAGAAAAAATTCGAGGATTCATAGGGCGCTCGTTTGGTAACTTAGGTCTGTGGAGTTGTTTCCTTGGATGGCACTCATTGTTAGGATGGTAAGTCCTTTAGTGCCTGAGACGAATTTGCGTTCCTGCCCCGGACCAACTCGGATAAGCATCCCGGGCCCGATCTGCCAGTTGTAACCGTCCGCCTGAATTACGCCGTGTCCATCAAGTACAATGTATACTTCTTCCTGCTGGTTAGTATGTTTTCCGCGGTTGCAGGGTTCCAGTCGGTGGGGAGGCAGTTTGGTGATATTCATTCCCAAGGAAGTTACGCCCATACTTTCTCCGGCGGGTAAGTATTGCTGGCCATCGGGCGAGGGTTTTCCCTGGGCGTCCAGTTCGAAAAAACGTTTAATGAGAATATCGGTCATGGATCTCTACCTGTTCCTTGCCAAGTTGACTCTTAATATTTTTTAAGCGTGGAGCGGCCGAAAAAATAGTCAATTCGTGATTTCTGGAAGGTAACGTATCTTTCTTTAAGTAAGATTAACGGCATTATTTTTTTCCGCTGTGATTGCCGGCAAGGCGTTGTAAAAGTATTCAGGAAAATTTGTAATTGATGCCGCTATGGTAATGGGTCGAATAGAACCGGTTCTTGAATTGAATATTCTTAAGGGTTTGTGCGAGCAAGGTCTATCGCCTGCAGTACCTCAACGGGAGGAATTACGCGGTGGGAACCGACGATAACGCCGTTTGAAGTGCCTTGGGCGATTACTTGTCCATCAACGACAAAACTATGGACCATTTGGAATGATCGGTCATCCCAGCCGGCTATTTCCATGAGGACTTGGTAGCGCTGAAAAAGTTTCAGGGGTCTCTTGTAGTTCATAGTGTGTTCCGAAATAACCGGTATCCATTTCTTTTTCAACATGGTTTTGGCCAGGCCGGTGCGGATAAACATATCAATACGGGTTAAATCGCAGATGGTCAGGTAACGGCCATTGTTCATGTGCAAGTTAATGTCGATATCATTAGGCAGCACCAGCAGGTGCAGGGCGTTTTTTGATTTTTCAATAGCCAGTGTGGGTTTGAAAAACGAGCATAGGTAAACATACAACATCCGGAATATCAGGTTCATTAGTGGTTCCTTCTGTAAAGCCGTTCTGCGAATTATAATCGCGAATA
>JAOUNW010000186.1 GCA_029880755.1 Gammaproteobacteria bacterium | reverse complement strand
CGCCGGCGCAATTGATAAATTGACCGATACGGTTAATGACCGGTTTGGTTTGCGTGCCCTGAGGCGGGCCCGGGGCATGCGCGGGGAGAGTGATGTGGAATAAAAACAATATCAAACACTTGTTTTAGAATGCACTAACTATTTAAAAAACATAGAAATTGTTGTTGCGTTGACACCTTTGTCGCCATTAAATTACTCTGTATATCTGCGCATTCCCCATAATTTAAACAGGTTAAAGAATCTTCCTCAACGGACGAACTCCTAAGCAGTGGCTCAATTCAGAATTCCGTTAATTAACTAGCAATCAGTGAAATTACCGGAAAAACGACAAGGAACCCTGCTGATGCGATTTTTCCCGATGTTGGTTTGCTCGTTGGTCTTGAGTGTAGTAGCCGTGTTACCGGCCCATTCGGCACATCAGTCCCTGGTGGATCAATTTAAAGGCATTAGCGCGATATCGCAGGCGGATTTGGCCATGCAATTGGAAAAGTATACCATCGTTGATGTCCGTACCGCCCTGGAGTTTGAGACACTGCATATCCAGGGCGCGCATAACATAGAGTACCCAAGTACAAAATTTGGTAAAAAGATCGAAACACTGCACCAGAAAGAAAAAAAGCCCATGGTTTTTTACGCCGGTGGTGTTTTCTGTGTAGAGCCCCTGCAAGCGACGCAAGCCGCTCATGATTTGTTTGATGTTAACGAAGTTCACGCGTATCCCGGTGGTATCAGCGAATGGATAAAAGAACAGGCCGGCAAAACCACTTACAAGGGCGTGTCACCTGCTCCCCAGAAGAAATTGATTTCAACCAGTCAGTATGAAAAACACTTACTGGCTCCGATGGCGTTTGAAGAAAAAATTTCCGACAAATACGAAGTTCTCGATGTTCGTACTTATAATGAGCGCGAAGGCGTTGGTATCTTTTTCGGTCATGAATCCTGGGCGCCCTTGAATCGCTATGGCAAATTACTGAAAACAATAAAACAAGCTCAGAGCAAAGGTAAAATGTTCCTGGTGTTTGATGATCACGGGCATCGTACCCAGATGCTGCAATACATTTTTCGCGACCTGGGTATCAAGGACTACTATTTTATGGAAGGTGGCGCCAAGAACTACTATGCCATGGTGGCGAAAATGCATGGTCGGGATTACGATCACGGCCAAATGGGTAAACATGTTGACGCCCACGCCCACCAGGGCACAGAAGCGGACGGCCAATCCAGCCCTGATATGCACGGTAGTCATAAGAAGCAGGATGAAGCGCCAAAGCACGATCACTCGATGTAGTATCAGGTGTCGCATCTATTCTGAAGTACAGTAAATCAATGTCCGCATTTTCCGGACATGGCCAGGGATTGGCCATCTAACTTCCGCCTCATGTTAATTCTACAAATTGTTGCACCTGTTTAATCATTATCTAAGCTAATAAGTAGATAACAAGCTTTCGCACATTGACTGTGCACATCCGGAAATGAACTGTTGGCCTGTTATTCCGGATGCTTTCTTAACTTTAGCTTAAATGCTGAAGCCACCATTACTGTCATGTAATGGTATGGAATCTGCAATACGTCCGTACAGTTGTCCAAGTTAGCAGTATACGAGCAGTGCGCCCGTGGTGGGCTGTAGTCTGAAACGTTGTACTTACCGAACTGGAGGCGAATATGGGGTGGAGCATTGGTTCAATATTTAGTGGGTTAGTCTGTTTGGTCGCTATTATTATGCCGGCATATGGGGACGAGTATCCCTGGCGTGAAGAATATAAAGGCGTAGCGCTGGTCAGCCAGGAACAACTTGCCAAGGAATTGGATCAATATACGGTTATCGATATACGCTCGAAGTTAGAGTATGAGGTGTTGCATATCGAAGGCGCTGTAAATTTCGAATATGACCATTACAAATTTCACAATAATGTAAAAGCGCTATATGCGGAACAACGTAAACCGATAGTGTTTTACACCGGCAGCAAATACAGCAGTGATTCCTATCATGCGGCTCAAAGCATCGCGAATATCCTGCCGCAGGCCCAAGTGTTCGCCTATGATGGCGGCATTCTGGAATGGACGGACTGGAATCTCAGTAAAACCGTTTACCGGGGAAAGTCACCGGCCAAGGCCACTGATCTTATCACCTTGCGCCAGTATCAGGAGCGTTTGTTGAAGCCCATGATTTTTGAAAAAACCATGTCGGATAAATATGTCGTGTTGGATGTGCGCACTCATCAGGAACGGGACGGCGTTGGTCTGTTCTTTGGACACGAAAAGTGGGTCGGTATCAACAAATACAGAAAGTTGGTGCAGTTCTTAAAGACCGTGAAAGATTCCGGTAAGCCGCTTCTGGTTTTTGATGACGCCGGGGACAAAACCCGAATTTTGCAATATGAACTGAATCGCATGGGTGTGAAGGAGTACTATTTTATGGAAGGTGGTGCTTCGGCGTATTTTAATATGGTCGCCAGCATGCATTACCGCTCTTATGAACACGGCCAGGTTGCCGAACCACAGGCGTCGATAGACGCCGGCCTGATGCAGACGCAAATGCAGGGCATGAATACCAAGCAGGCACCGGTTGCGGATAATACGGTCATGAGCGCCGGTGAGGGCATGAAAGTGGCGGTGAAGAATTAATGATTTGGGATGGGGTGGCGGCGGGTTATTGACCCGGGATTAGCGCCGCGCCAATCAACCGTCATCGCAGAAACGAATCCGCCTGCTCTCAGGCGGATTCTTCGTTTTGACATCGGGCTGAATTCATTTCAGATTGCCCCTGCGCCATCGGGCGAGGCTCGGTAGTCTGGAGCAAATGCAGACGAAGTCGATGGTCCTAAAGCGGTTTTTCCCCAAACGGTGCGGTACGTCGGAAACTCATGAAGCGCCCTCGGTGCACGCCCCGAACAACGCCTGTAACTGAGGAAAAATCGCCGGTTCCACGCCCCGGCGTTGAACGTCAACAACATCTACCAGTTTTCGGGTTTGCTGCATTACCTGCTCCAGCTTCGCATCTTCATCGACCATTAACCATACACGGCTGAGTTGGCCATCCGCCAGCGGCAGGCACATGATGCCTTCAACATTGTATGATCGCCGGGCGAACAAGCCGCAGATGTGGGACATTACCCCGGGATGGTTTTTTACGGTGAGTTGCAATATGGACGTATCGGATTTAGTTTTGATATTCATAAGCCACCTTGGATTGCGGGTTTCTGGATAATCATGTCTTTATTGCCGGCCCCCGGTGGCACCATGGGGAACACCATGGCCTCCGGATCGATCGGTACATTCAGTAGCAGCGGTCCGGGAATCTGCAAGGTCTGGGTAAGGGTTAACAGGGGATCGGTGCAG
>JAOUNW010000086.1 GCA_029880755.1 Gammaproteobacteria bacterium | reverse complement strand
CACCAATGATGATGGCGAGGTCGATATGCTTGCCAATTTCGTCTATAGACAGATGCTTAAAGGGAAGTCTCGGTATTAGCTTGGCGGTGGTTTCTTCTAAAATGACTTCAAGCTGACGCCCCTTCAGGAACTCGGCCAGTCTGGAGATATCATCAGCTACCTCTGATTCGCCGTATTTCCCAAATAAACCGATTTTTTTGATTTGTTTTGCCATGACATGTCCGGTGTTGGCGTGTACGTCGCCTTGGGGGGCAAAGCTATCACGGCTCAGGTCTCGGGATAAATGCTTTCTTGACGAGCGTTACCAGTTGACACCGCTCAGGGGTGTTGCTAGCTTCAATTTTGGCACTCTAGGTGGGCGAGTGCTAAAAATGACCGGGGAAGAGCATGTCATCACTTACCGCCAGAGCGGAAATTCTGTTACAGACACTGATCAAGCGTTATATCGCTGACGGCTTACCCGTGGGTTCGCGCACTCTGGCCAAACAGGCCGGACTGGATTTGAGTCCGGCCACGGTCCGCAATGTTATGGCGGATTTGGAGGAGCTGGGTCTGGTCAGATCACCCCATACCTCCGCCGGGCGCATCCCCACCCAGGCAGGCTATCGTTTGTTCGTTGACAGCCTGCTCAAGGTAGACAAGGAGCAGTTTAACGCCAAGACCCTGCATGAAATCGAAGAGGAGTTGTCCTCCGTCAAGGACCCCAAGAAATTGATTACGACAGCTTCCGGTCTGCTGTCACACATGACCAGGTTGGCAGCGGTGGTGTCCGTGCCTCGGCGTAATGAAAAACTGCAGTTTCGCCAGATAGAATTTGTCGGGCTTTCCAATAACCGGGTGTTGGTCATCTTGGTGACCCGGGACGGGCAGGTACAAAATCGGGTTATCTATACCGACCACAAATTCAGCCCATCAGAACTGGTGCAGGCTGCCAATTATTTTAATCAGGCATTCGGTGGATTTTCCCTGGAAGAGGTTCGCAAACAATTATTGCGTGAAATGAAACAAGACAGTCTGGCGATGCGACAGATGATGCGTGACGCCATTAATATGGCAAAGCCTGTCTTTGACGAGGAGTCCTCGTCAAAGGAAGATCTGGTAGTGAGCGGTGAATCCAATTTAATGGACATCCCGGATCTGGGTGATCTGAAAACACTGCGCCGGCTGTTTGATACCTTCACTGCTAAGCGGGACTTGGCGCATTTGCTGGATGAGAGTGTAAGGCGCGAAGGAGTAAAAATTTTTATTGGCAGTGAGTCGGGTTACGAGGCCCTGGAGGAATGTAGTGTGGTAACGGCGCCCTATAAAATGAATGAGAATATTGTAGGTACTCTGGGGGTCGTGGGCCCGACACGTATGTCTTATGAACAAGTGATTCCGATTGTGGATATGACAGCCAGATTATTAAGTGGTGCGCTGAGTCTGGACGATTCCTGACAACCCATTGCTTGAATGTAGTGATAACGAACCCCATACGGGTACGATACCAGGTACCAGGGGAGTGAGAGATATTATGAGTCAAAACAAGAATCCGATAGACGAGACTGTGGAAGTGGAAACCGGCGATAACGAACCGTCAATGGCAGCAGCGCCAGAAGTGATATCAGAACAGTCCTCTGAGACGAAACCGGATGAGGCAAGTTTGGCCGATGAGCTTGAGCAGGCCCGGGCGGAAGCGAATGACCTCAAGGATAAATATTTGCGCGCTGTGGCAGAGCTGGAAAATACCCGTCGCCGCGCCGAAATAGATGTTTCCAATGCACACAAGTACGCCTTGGATAAGTTTGCCAGCGAGGTGCTGGTCGTCAGAGACAGCCTGGAATTGGCTATGATTACTGCGGCGAAAAAAGAAGAGGGCGAGACTGAGACCCATCCGGTGCTGGAAAAAATGCTGGAAGGAGTGGAATTAACCTTGAAGCAACTGGATAGCGTGTTTGAGAAGTTCCATTTGAGGATTATCGATCCCCAGGGCGAGAGGTTCGATCCTGAGCGGCACCAGGCGATGAGCATGGTGGAGAGCGAGGATATGGAGCCAAATCATGTCCTGCACGTGGTCCAGAAGGGCTGCTTGTTGCACGACCGGCTTGTGCGCCCGGCAATGGTAATTATTTCCAAGAAAAAAAATGGCGAAACCGGCCAAAATGCTTGAAACAGGCTCGGATAACCCCATTTCCTAAAACATATTGAAAATTTCTAAATATTACGGCTTTTGAGGAATCAGCAATGGCAAAAATAATCGGAATCGACTTGGGCACCACCAATTCCTGTGTGGCAGTGATGGAGGGCGGTAAGGCGCGTGTGATTGAAAACAGCGAAGGTGATCGGACAACGCCCTCTGTCGTAGGCTTTAGCGAGGATGGAGAGGTGCTTGTTGGCCAGTCGGCAAAACGTCAGGCGGTTACCAACCCCCACAACACAGTTTTCGCTTCCAAACGCCTTATAGGCCGCAAGTTTCAGGAAGACGTAGTCCAGCGCGATGTTAAGCTGATGCCCTACAAGATTATTAAGGCCCAGAACGGTGATGCCTGGGTGGAAGTTGCCGGCAAACAGATGGCACCGCCCGAAGTATCTGCCCGTGTTTTGCAGAAAATGAAGAAAACTGCAGAGGCCTATTTGGGTGAAGAGGTGACAGAGGCGGTTATCACGGTACCGGCCTATTTCAATGATTCCCAGCGTCAGGCTACCAAAGATGCCGGCAAGATAGCTGGGTTGGAGGTTAAGCGTATTATTAACGAACCTACCGCGGCAGCCCTGGCGTTTGGTTTGGATAAACGGGAAGGCGACCGCAAGATAGCGGTTTATGATCTGGGTGGCGGTACTTTTGATATTTCCATTATTGAGATTGCCGAAGTCGATGGTGAACATCAATTCGAAGTATTGTCCACCAATGGCGATACCTTCCTGGGTGGTGAAGATTTTGATTTGCGCCTGATTGATTATTTGTCTGATCAATTCAAGAAGGACAGTGGTATTGACCTGCATAATGATCCGCTTGCCTTGCAGCGGCTGAAAGAAGCTGCCGAAAAGGCCAAGATTGAATTGTCCTCCAGTCAGCAGACGGATGTGAACTTGCCTTACATCACCGCAGACCAGACCGGGCCCAAGCACCTGAACGTTAAGTTGACCCGGGCCAAGCTCGAGTCTTTGGTTGAGGATTTGATTAGCCGAAGCATTGAACCCTGCAAGGTGGCATTAAAAGACGCCGGCCTGGCAGCATCGGAAGTTAGTGACGTGATTCTGGTGGGTGGTCAAACCCGTATGCCTAAAGTTCAGGAGGCGGTAAAGAATTTCTTTGGCAAGGAACCAAGAAAAGACGTGAACCCGGATGAAGCGGTTGCACTCGGTGCCGCCATCCAGGCCGGCGTACTTGGTGGCGATGTCAAAGACGTGTTGTTGCTGGATGTTACACCTCTGTCGCTTGGTATTGAGACCATGGGTGGTGTTATGACCAAACTTATCCAGAAAAACACCACTATCCCGACCAAGGCATCCCAGGTATTTTCCACAGCTGATGACAACCAGACCGCAGTAACGGTGCATGTGCTCCAGGGTGAACGTGAGATTGCGGCAGGTAACAAGTCGCTGGGACGATTTGATTTAAGTGATATCCCACCGGCACCTCGTGGTGTGCCTCAGATTGAGGTGACCTTTGATATTGACGCTAACGGTATTATGCACGTTTCGGCAAAAGACAAGGCGACAGGCAAGGAAAACAAGATCATTATTAAATCCAGCTCCGGTTTGTCTGATGATGAGATTGATCGTATGGTCAAGGACGCTGAAGCTCACGCCGACGAAGATCGCAAGGCGCGTGAATTGGTTGATGTGCGTAATCAGGCCGATGGCATGATTCACAGCGTTAAGAAATCTATGACCGATTTGGGCGACAAGCTTGATGGTGCTGAGAAAGAAAAGATTGAAGCCGCCATCAAGGAGCTTGAGGAAGTGGTGAACGGCGATGACAAAGACGCTATTGAGGCGAAAACCAAGGAACTGGCGGAAGCAAGTCATAAAATGGCTGAACAAATGTACGCCCAGGCGGGCGCTGCAGAAGGTGCGCAAGCACAGTCAGCGGCTGGCGACGACAACGGTGGCAAGGATGACAACGTTGTAGATGCCGAATTTGAGGAAGTCAAAGAGGATAAGGGTAAACAGTAAACCGGCCTCAAGAAGCCAGGGCGCAGCGTGGAGAATCTCAGGGATTTGAAGCTGTGCCCTTTTTTGCGGAGTATAAAAACAGCAAGACTTGCTTGAGTAGTTGCTAAACGTTAGTAAAACCAACAATGGCAAAGAAAGATTATTATCAAGTACTGGGTGTTGAGCGTAATGCATCAGACGCAGAGCTGAAGAAGGCGTACCGTCGTCTGGCCATGAAATATCATCCCGACCGGAATCCTGACGATAAAACTGCTGAGGCCAATTTCAAAGAAGCAAAGGAAGCCTATGAAGTATTGACCGATGCCCAAAAACGCGCCGCCTATGATCAGTTTGGTCATGCTGGTGTCGATCCTTCTATGGGCGCCGGTGGCGGTGGCTTTCATGGTGCCGGCAATTTTTCCGATATATTCGGCGATGTTTTCGGTGATATCTTTGGCGGTGGCGCCCGGCGCGGCGGCAAGCAGGTATTTCGTGGCGCCGATCTGCGTTACAGCCTGGATCTAAGCCTGGAAGACGCGGTCAATGGTACAGAAGTCACTATCCGCGTACCGACACTGGTACAGTGCGATACCTGTCATGGAAGTGGCGCCAAACCCGGAACAGCACCAAAGACCTGTGACACCTGTGGCGGTCACGGACAGGTGCGCATGCAACAGGGCTTTTTCTCTATTCAGCAAACATGCCCCACCTGTCATGGCAGCGGCAAGATGGTGACTGATCCTTGTACCAGTTGTCACGGTCAGGGCCGGGTAAATAAAACCAAGACTCTTTCTGTCAAGGTGCCCGCCGGTGTTGACGAAGGCGATCAAGTGCGTCTGTCTGGCGAAGGCGAGGCAGGGGAGAATGGCGGACCCCCGGGAGATCTCTACGTGCAGATGAGGTTAAAGCCTCACATGATTTTCAATCGAAGGGGTGATGATCTTTATTGCGATATGCCGGTGAGTATTGCCACGGCGGCGTTGGGCGGTGAACTCGAGATTCCTACATTGAATGGTCGCGCCAGCATCAAGATTCCCGCCGGTACCCAGAGTGAGAAACTGTTTCGTCTGCGAAGCAAGGGTGTAAAAAATGTCCGTACAGGACACGTAGGCGATCTTTACTGCAAGATCAGTGTTGAAACGCCAGTGAATCTGACATCGCAACAAAAGGAGTTACTTGAAGAATTTGAAAAACTCACTCGGGAAGGTGGCGCCAAACACAGCCCGCGGGCTCAGTCATGGACGGACAAGATAAAGAATTTTTTTCAGTAACGAAGAATAAATTGTATTATTAACGGCCGCTATTAACCGCTAAAAGGCGTAAGACTGAATTCCAGTATTTCTTCTTTATCTGCAAGGCTCTTGGCAAGACGGTTGTAATTGTTTTTGTCCCGGGACTGCAGAGTTAGCCGGTATTCAAAAAACTTTCCTTCCTGTTCAAGATGGTAACTGGGGTTTGTCGCCGTGCACTGGTGCTCGGCAACAATTGATGCCAGTGTTTCTTCCGTTAAGGTGTCCTTGCGCAGTGTGCGAACATGCAGGCGCCCGTAATATAAAGCGGGCATGGCCGATTCTATATAACGGAACAAGGACAGCGTCCCTAGTGTCAGTAATGTGCCTACGGCTGCGGCAAAATAAAATCCGACACCGATCAGAACGCCAATTGATGCGGTAATCCATATGGATGCCGCGGTGGTCAGCCCTCTCACCGCAAGCCCTTCACGCATGATCACGCCAGCACCAAGAAAACCTATACCGGTCATGATTCCTTGGGCCATACGTGTAGGGTCAATACGAACTGCCTCAATTGGAATATCGGGCAACAGTTGAATCTGGTAGACCGTTAACAGCATCAGTAATGCCGATGAAATACACACCAGGGTATGGGTGCGAAACCCCGCGGGCCGACCATTGTACGAGCGTTCCAGGCCGATTAAACCACCCGCGACCAGCGCTGCTATCAGGTGCAGTAGTATAGGAAGGTAGTATTGCTGCATTGTTCCGGTTTCTTGTCCTCGCTGGAATTGTCCGTACTTATATTGGACTATTGCAACTAATACAAGCATAGGTCAATTAACCGCTATTGTGGATACCGGCAAAACAGCGCTTGTGGCTGGTTGGCGTCTTTCTCTTAAATCCATTATTCTCCCCGGAGACATTACAACCCGTTAACCCGAGCTCAACAGGATTCCTTATGGTAAACGTCGCAATTTCAGGTGCCGCCGGACGCATGGGCAAGGTGCTGATAGAAGCCGCCTCCATTGCCGATGGTGTAAGACTCAGTGCTGCAATCGAAAGGCCGGGGAGCAGTGTTTTGGGGCAGGATGCCGGGGTACTGGCCGGCCTGGAAAAGTCAGGTGTGCTATTGGTGGACGATCTGGTCGCCAGTGAATTCGATGTATTGATAGATTTTACTCGGCCGGAGGCGGCATTGAGTAATCTGGCCATGTGCCGACAGGCGGGCAAACGCATGGTTATCGGTACTACCGGTTTTGACGAGGCGGGGAAAAAGAAGATCGCTGAGGCGGCCCGGGATACCGCGATAGTGTTCGCGCCTAACATGAGCGTTGGCGTCAATTTGTGTTTTCGGTTACTGGAACTTGCTGCGGATGTGCTGGGGCAGGAAGTGGACATCGAAATCTTGGAAGCCCACCATAGGCATAAGGTCGATGCACCATCGGGCACTGCATTGAAGATGGGTGAAGTAGTTGCCCGGGCTCTGGGGCGTGACCTAAATGAATGTGCTGTTTATGGACGCGAAGGTATTAGCGGTGAGCGTGACCGTAAAACCATCGGCTTCGCCACGGTGCGCGCAGGCGATATCGTTGGTGAGCACACGGTCATGTTTGCTGGACCCGGAGAGCGCGTGGAGATTACCCATAAGGCCTCGAGCCGTATGACCTTCGCCTCCGGTGCCATGCGTGCAGCCGTCTGGCTGGCGGATAAGGAAAGCGGTCTCTACGATATGCAGGATGTCCTGGGTCTGCGTTGATTTTGCCCGGGTCGTGACGTAACATTGCAGCCCGGCCTGAGAATACAATTTTGGTCCCAGTTTCTAGTCCCAACGGGAGATGCCTAGCGAGCTTCTCCCGTTTTTGTGTGTCCACGTTGGTGTTTGGAGAGAGAGGTTGCCCCAATCCGCATTGCTCGTACTGGAAGATGGCTCCCTGTTTAAGGGGGAATCTATCGGTATTCCTGGGCAGGCAGTGGGCGAAGTGGTATTTAATACCTCGCTGACCGGTTACCAGGAAATCCTGAGCGACCCTTCATACGCCTGCCAGATAGTTACCCTGACTTATCCTCATATCGGCAATACAGGTGCCAACAGTGAAGACATGGAGTCCACCAAGGCCCATGCCGCAGGTCTTGTTGTTCGCGATGTGCCGCCCAGGTTAAGTAACTGGAGATCTCAGCAATCCCTGTCTGAGTTTCTGGTTTCTCAGGGTGTTGTCGCCATCAGTGGTATCGATACCCGCCGTTTGACCCGTATTCTCAGGGAAAAGGGGGCGCAAAAAGGTTGCATCGTGGCCGCCGACAAAGGTCAGCGGCTTAGTCAGAAATCGGCCCTGGAAGCGGCACAATCCTTTGCCGGATTGCAGGGCATGGATTTGGCCAAAACCGTTACCACAAAAAAAACCTATTCCTGGGACGAAGTCAGCTGGAAACTGGGATCAGGGTACGCCAAAGCAGAACCCGGTAAATTCAATGTGGTGGCTTACGATTTCGGCGTGAAAAGAAATATCCTGCGCATGCTGGTTGACCGTGGCTGCAATCTGACTGTAGTCCCAGCTACGACTTCTGCGCAGGACGTATTGGCCCTGCGGCCTCACGGCGTGTTTCTGTCGAATGGTCCCGGTGATCCGGAGCCCTGTGACTATGCCATCGAGGCCATTGAAAATATTGTTAACCAAGGAATTCCCACTTTCGGCATTTGTCTGGGTCATCAGTTGCTGGCATTGGCCTCCGGAGCCAAAACCCTGAAGATGAAGTTTGGCCATCATGGGGCCAATCATCCGGTGCAGGATCTGGAGTCCCGGCAGGTATTTATTACCAGTCAGAATCATGGTTTTGCGGTAGATGACGCAACACTGCCGGCCAACTTGAAGGTAACTCACGTATCCCTGTTTGATAAATCCATTCAGGGCATTATGCGTACAGATAAACCGGCGTTTTCGTTCCAGGGTCATCCAGAAGCAAGCCCGGGCCCTCATGATGTTTCAGTATTGTTTGATCGTTTTATTGATTTAATGCAGCGACACAGCGAAGACTAGTTTCTCATGCCCAAACGTAGCGACATAAAAAGTATTCTCATTATTGGCGCTGGACCCATTGTTATCGGGCAGGCCTGTGAATTCGATTACTCCGGTGCCCAGGCCTGTAAGGCTCTGAAAGAAGAAGGCTATCGCGTCATTCTGGTGAATTCCAATCCGGCGACCATTATGACAGATCCGGACATGGCGGATGCCACCTACATTGAACCCGTG
>JAOUNW010000050.1 GCA_029880755.1 Gammaproteobacteria bacterium | reverse complement strand
TTTTCAGTATAACCGGGTGAGGTATTAAGACCCGTGCCCGCAGCCGATCCCCCCAGACCGATTTCGCACAACGGGTCGATACAGTCTTCCAGTCTTGTTGCACACCGGTTCAGGGTCCAGGCATAGGCGGCAAACTCCCGGCCAATAGTGGTGGGCACCGCGTCCTGCAAATGTGTGCGCCCGCTTTTTACAGTTGCCGCTTCCTGCTTGCCCAGGCGCTCATAGTGGCCCGCCATATTTTTGGCGGCATCGACGAGGCGCGGTAGTTTGGCCAGCGCTGCCAGCCGGATGGCGCTGGGAATAGTATCGTTGGTGCTTTGACCCATATTGACGTGGTCATTAGGGTTAATGGGATCGTAAACACCTTTTTTGCCCCCCAGGGCCACGTTGGCCAGATTGGCAATGACTTCATTGGTGTTCATGTTGTGACTGGTACCGGCACCGGCCTGAAAGCGATCAACCACAAACTGTTCGTGGTAGTTACCACCTATAATTGCGTCAGCAGCCTGGATAATGGCATTGGCAAGTGTTTTGTCGAGCCAGGCAGCAGAAAAATTGGCGGAAGCGGCGGCACGCTTGATGCGGGCGTGGGCAATGATGAAATCTGCATCAGGCCCGCGGCCGGAAATAGGGAAGTTATCCACGGCACGGGCCGTCTGTATACCATACCAGGCGTCGTCCGGGACCGAGTACTCGCCCAGGCTGTCTTTTTCACTACGGAATTTTTTGGTCATTGGGTGCTCCAAATTAAGCAGCCACATTATAGGTAGGTTGGTCTAGTAATGCATTAGGGAAACCCTGATTCAGTTCCTGAGGCGGCCCTGGCCGCAATGAAAAGAAACTCAAAATGCCCATTTACTTTGTGTAATCCGCACTTTTTCGTTTCTTTCCGCCATGTCACTATGCGCTTGATGAACTTAATCGGGGTTTCCTTAAACTGTAACGTGGGGTTGATTTAATCAAGTGAAAAGCTTATTGAGCAGGCAGGTGACATCCATGAAATACCGTTTCTTGTTTTTGTGTGCGGCCATTATTTTTTCCAACCCGGTCCTGGCCGCTGGTCCGGATATTCCGTTGAAAGATTTCGCCGGAAAAACCCGTAATGTGAATGAATATGTGGGGCAGGGGAAGTGGACGGTGATCACGGTGTGGGCCCATGACTGCCATATCTGTAATCAGGAAATCCACCACATGGTTTTTTTTCATGACGCCCATAAAAATAAGGATGCTGTGGTTCTCGGTGTGACCGTCGATGGCTGGACGAAGCGCAAGCTGGCGAAGGGATTTATGGAGGAGCATGGACTTAACTTCGTTAATCTTATTGCCGAGCCGGAGCAATCAGTATTGATGAAGTTTGGTGGTGGTCCCTTTTTTGGCACACCCACGTACTATGTTTATGCGCCGGACGGCGAGCTGATGGCAAAGAACGTGGGTCCGGTGGCCCAGGAGGATATCGAAAAATTTATCGCCGAGAATGAAGTGCCAACTTCACCCGAAAGCCGGAAATAATGGACCATGGATTAACAATTTCCTGGTTCTTGGTTAGACTGCCTGACGTTGCGAAACGGTCGGACATTTTTCAATGAACTTATGTAAACACTTTATGGTGGATGGTTTTGTTCAGGGCGTGTTTTACCGGGCATCGACTCAACAGGTAGCCCAGAGGTTGGGATTAACTGGCTGGGTCAGGAATTGTGATGACGGTCATGTCGAACTGGTTGCTTGCGGTACTCAGGAGAAACTTGCTGAATTAGAGGCATGGCTCTGGGAAGGGCCGGTGCATGCCAATGTCAAACATGTACTAAGCGAAGAAATGGATTTGCAACCATTTAACGGATTTCAGGTGCGTTATTAGCGCTTTGATTATTTTTATTGTGGCTGCCAGCGGGTGTTAAAAGCGTTATAGACTCTGCCGGGGTACTTCCATTTCCCCAAACTGCCATTGTACCGTCCCAGGGCGCGAAACAGATTGCCCTTTTCCTTGTCCAGATAAAATTTCAGAATGGTACAGCCAAATCGTAAGTTGGTTTTTACATCAAACAGGCTGTCCCCGGGTCGGCCGATTTCCTTTAACCAGAATGGCATGATCTGCATTAACCCGTGGGCGCCAGCCCGGGAAATGGCATAGGGATTAAAATTGCTTTCCACTTCGATAATGGCCAGGATAATTTCTGGCTTCACATTAACCCGGGTGGCTTCGTAATGAATTTGTTTTAACAGATCAATGCGAGTCTTGGGATCTGGGACTTTCTTTTCCAGACGTGTTGACATGTCCAGCAGCCAGACCTGGGCATCAAATTGATCAACAAAGCTGTCAGCATCATTGGCAGCTTCCAGTAACAGTGCCCGTAATTCCTCATCCACTTCTCTTGCTGAATCGGCTGCCCTGCTAGTGGTAGTGACAAGCAGCAGGGCCAGGCATAAAGTCATCAGGGTAAGGCGGTGGTGCAGCATATTGATCCAATTACTGATAAGGATAGTTAAATGTTAGCTATCTCTCGTAATCTGTCCACTACTTCATCCAGGGCAATATCTCGGGAATCGCTTTCATTGCGCGCCTTGAATTCCACATTACCCGCTTTCAAACTGCGCTCACCGATAACAATACGATACGGTATACCGATCAGATCCATGTCCGAAAACATAACGCCCGGGCGCTCATTGCGATCATCGAGCAAGACATCAAAACCGGCTGCCTGAAGGTCGTTATAGAGTTTTTCGGCGGCCTGTTTCACAGAATCCGTTTTTTGCATACCAATGGGAACTATGCCTACGCGGAAGGGCGCGATAGTCTGTGGCCAGAGAATCCCTTTATCGTCGTGGTTCTGTTCGATGGCCGCCGCCACAATACGTGAGATGCCGATTCCGTAACAACCCATAGGCATAATGACGCTGGTACCCGACTCATCCAGGCAGGTGGCGTTCATGGCCTCACTATATTTTGTGCCCAGCTGGAAAATATGACCTACTTCAATACCGCGCCGGATGCTTAAGGTGCCGTTGCACTCGCTGCCTGCCGGTTGTGGGTGAGGACAGGGGTCACCCTCCACGACATTGCGCAGGTCCGCGACTTCCGGTTCCGGCAAGTCCCGACCCCAGTTCACATTTAACAAATGCTTGCCATTTTCGTTTGCGCCGCAAACAAAGTCGGCCATGCGTGCGGCGCTCTCATCGGCGATTACGGGAATGTCCAGGCCCTTAGGCCCGATGAAACCGGGTTCGCATCCGGCGACAGCCTGAACTTCACCTGGCGTAACAAACTCCAGGGGCTTGCTGACTTTGGGTAATTTTTCCGCTTTTATCACATTTAGTTCGTGGTCACCGCGCAGTACCAGGGCAATGGTGCCGCCGGAGCCTTTTACCAGCAGTGTCTTAACAGTTTGTGCAGGATCCAATTTCAGGTACTCAGAGACTTCATTAATGGTGTGCTGATCCGGGGTGTCCACTTCTTCAAGCGCTCTGTCCGCCGCCGGACGTTTGCCTACTGGCGGCAGCGCAGGTGCTTTCTCTACGTTGGCGGCATATTGGCAGGCGGAACAAATAGCAATGGCATCTTCACCGGATTCCGCCAATACGTGAAATTCATGCGACGCATTGCCGCCGATGGCGCCGGTGTCGGCTTCCACAGGACGGAATTGCAGGCCGAGACGAGTGAAGATACGGGTATAGGTCTCGTGCATGACCTGGTAGGTTTCCCTTAAGCTGTCCTCATGCTGGTGAAAGGAGTAGGCGTCTTTCATGATGAATTCCCGAGCGCGCATGACACCGAATCGCGGGCGGATCTCGTCACGGAATTTGGTTTGGATCTGGTAAAAGTTGGCCGGTAGCTGCCTGTAGCTTTTGATTTCCCTGCGTATCAGGTCAGTGATGATTTCCTCGTGCGTAGGCCCGAAGGCAAAATCACGTTTATGGCGGTCGCTGAGGCGCAGCAGTTCCGGCCCATACTGGTCCCAACGCCCGGATTCTTGCCACAACTCCGCCGGTTGCACTGCCGGCATGAGTACTTCCTGGGCGCCGGCCTTGTCCATTTCCTGACGTACGATGGCTTCCACCTTTCGTAGCACGCGCAAACCCAGCGGCAACCAGCTATAAAGCCCGGAGGCCAGTTTGCGGATCATGCCCGCCCGTAACATCAGTTTATGACTGACCACCTCTGCATCGGCAGGGGTTTCTTTTAAGGTGGCGAGCAAATACCGGGAAGTGCGCATGTAAACCTCTTATTGTTGTTGAGCCGTATTGGTATCAGGGCGGATTATGCCTGAAATATCAGGTACCAGGGTATCCCTAGTGTACTGCCAAATACCCCGGTTGTTCCAATCGGGTTGTTGTTTATTGGCACGCAATAAAAAAGATATGGCGAAGGGAAGTGCCTTCGCCGGTCAAGCAGATTGATATGAATCAACTGATGTAATAATCAGCTTTTTGATTGGGAGACTTTGGCACGTACCAGCTTATATTTTTTACCGAATTTTTTAATAAAGCTCTTGTTGGCTGTTTTGTAGTCATCCACAAAACGTATCTTGGTAATGGCATTGTAGTCGTCGCGGTAATAACGCACCGTGCCGATGTAGACTGCTTTTTGATTCGCCGGAATGGTGTAGGATAGGCCGCCCGGCAATTTCATTTGCGCCGCATCCACGCCACCAAAACGCTGGGTGCTTTCCATGAGTACAACTGAGCCTGAGTAATGAAGATTCTTGACTCTTGGTTGCCGGATATAAAAATCCTGGTCAAAGTTCACGAACAAGGTATGAGATCCGGCGCTCATGGGTAATTTATCCAGATCGAATTGTTGTTCCGAGACCAACATATGTACCTTTCCCTGAAAACGTCCACTGCCGATGGTGTTGAGCTCCTGCTCCACCTTTTCCAGTGGTGGAACCAGCTCAATGCGGCCTACCAGTATTACCTCGTCGGGCATTAGCTCGTTGATGTTTTCCAGGTGCGGTTTGCCGCCAACACAACCGGCCAGCAAAAAGACTGTCACCATGGTCCAGACTGTCGTTGTTACCTTTTTCATAACACAGCTCCGTTAACTTCAGGCGCCCAGCTGTTTTAGGCGCTCGTTGATCTTTTTAATCCAGAAAGGATGTTTGGCGTAGGGCAGTATTTTTTGAAGAATCTCCTTCTCACTTGGCCCCTTGGTTTTTTCCAGATCAAATTTTCCCTGCTGCCAGAAGCGGGTCTTTATTTTCTTGTACTTGTAGGAACCGACATAATACAAGCCCTGCCGTTTTATCTGGCGGTCCATTTCCCCTTTCCCCTGGTCAGGGAAACTAAAGGTGTAAATAGTATTGCCGAACCGGGGTGCACCGCCGAATTCGTCAAACTTGTAGGTTCCAGGTGGCACATTGATGCGGAAGAAAGTCCCCTCATCAATCCAGAAGTTGTAATAAGGCTTGTCTGTTTTGGGTCGCATTTGTTTCATAGTGACCCATCCCAGCTTACAGGGCGCATCCTCCATATCGATGTGACCATAAATCATGGACGGCTGATTGCCTTCTGGCTCATCCAGCGAGGGGGTAGTGGAACATCCGGCCGTCGCCAGCAGAATCGTCAGAAGCAGGATCCGAATCAGGTTTCGTTGTAGCATAATTCCTCCATGGAATTTCAGAGGTTTATAAAAGGCTGTCTGAAAAAACAGACACGAAAAATACTATTTATAAACCTAGCATGGGTGACCCTGTTGTCCAGTCAGGGGATTCGGAGAAATCACTTAAAAAAGAGAGTATGGGGTAGAAATCAGGTGCTTATAATTCACTACCGAGAGAAAACGCTACCACTCCAGCGTGTCGCGAACAATATCAGCAAGTAGTTTTTCAACGGCCTTAAGGGCCTGTTGAGATCCTTCATTTCCGACAATTTCAGGACGCCGGTAACTGATATAGATGGTGCCGGGCTCTGTTGTTATTTCATAAACGGCGATGACGTAGGGACAAAATACGATATTGTGCGGATCCGCCTCCATGGTAGCGCGCGATACGCTGGCGCTGCAAAATTCCAGTGCCTCGGCATGTTTATAGATCTCTTTTTTTGCTCCAAGATCCTTACCTGTGCGTGCCAGCATATTTCCAATATGGGATACGTTATTAATAACCAGGCCGCGATCAGTAATGGCAAGTTTGACGGCGTCTCTGACACTTTCAAAGGAGTCCTTCTTGGTGCTTGTCGCCATGTAGTTTTTGGATTCGGTTTTGCCAGTGGCGCAGGCGCCTGTGGAAACCATAATCAGCGGGATCAATAACAACCAGAATCTTTGCATTACCTTCTCCTTGAAATATCAGTCGGGTGTTTCATCGGCTTCCCAGAGCCAGGCAGCTCCCCGGACGCCGGCGCTGTCGCCATGCTGATTGATTAATAGTCGCGTTCTCAGTTCATCATTAAACACATGCTTCGCAAGCTGCTTACGTCCTTCAGTATAAAGCCGTTGTATGTTGGACATACCACCACCCAGAATAATTGCATGGGGGTCCAGAATGTTCACCACGACTGACAGCGCCTGACCAAAATATTCCAGGTAACGTTGTACAGCCGTGTCCGCCACTGCTTCTCCTGTTTCAGCTTGTTCCACAATTTGTTGTGCTGTCAGTTGTGTGTCTCCACCCAATTCTCTGTAGCTGTACTGCAAGGCTGGTCCCGATAAGAAGGTTTCGACACAACCGCGCTTGCCGCAATAGCAGGCAGGCCCGTTTGCTACCAGCACATTATGGCCCCACTCGCCCGCGATGTGTTGCGACCCGGTGAGTAACTGTTTGTTAACGACAATGCCGCCACCCACGCCAGTACCTATTATGACGCCAAATACCACAGAATATTCACGCCCGGCGCCATCGATTGCTTCGCTCAAGGCAAAACAATTGGCGTCATTTTCGATGCGAACTGGGCGGACCAACAGAGCCTCTAAATCCTGTTTAAATGGTTTGCCGTTCATGCAGGTGGTGTTGGAATTTTTCAGAGTGTCGGTGACAGCCGAAATGGCACCTGGTGTGCCTATGCCGATAGTGCATTGGCGTCCGGCCTGTTTTTCCAAAGCATCAACAAGGTCTTTGATATTGTCCAGGATGGCCTGGTAGCCTTGTATTTGTGGTGTCGGCCGGCGTTCACGTAAAACAATGTCGCCCGATGCATCCATAACAATGCCCTCGGTTTTGGTGCCGCCCAGATCAATACCGATACGCATTATTTTTTTAACCAGCCAATCCAGAGAGAATAAAATACGTCGGCGGCCCGCTGCATCGGTGCAAGCTTGGTGTCGATTTCCCGGATCATGGCTGCCGGTGACTGCACGGATGGCGATGGTGCAGGCAGGGAATCATCGGCATCCTTAATCCAGGTCCGGATTAGTGTCTCAGTCATTTCGATATGGCATTGCAAGGCCATGAGTTGATCCAGGACGAAACCCTGGTTGGCACAGTGTTGATTAGTAAGAATGCGTTGGGCACCCGGTGGCAGGGAAAAGGTTTCGCCATGCCAATGGAAGGCGGGAAATTCCTCCGGCAGGGAGGTAAGCCAATCCAGGTTCGGCTGGCGGCAAACCGAAACCGGTTGCCAACCGAATTCCTTGACTGGATTGTCGCTGACGGTGCCGCCTAATGCCTTGGCAATCAATTGGCCGCCCAGGCAATGCCCCAGTACGGGTACGCCGCACTGGTGGGCCTGGCGAATCAGTGCCAGTGCAGGGGGTATCCAGGGCAAATCATCATTAACGCTCATGGTGCCGCCCATAAACACCAGGCCGGCGATATGGTCTACACTGTCAGGGAGTGCTTGTCCCTGATCAATTTTTACGAGTTTGTGCGGAATTTTCTGTTGATCAAGAAATTCGGCCAGATAACCTGGTCCTTCGTTTTCAATATGGCGGATAATGAGTACCGGATTCATGACCCGAGAGTATAACCACTCATGCTATGGCTAGACAGTAATCTTGATAAGGAACGCCTGCCTGCGATTTGTCTGATTGTTTTTCTGGGCTGGACTGGCTGCGGCAATGCTTTTGAAAAAATACAACTACAAGCGTTGTTTGGCGACAAGGCGATTATGATTATTGATGGTGAACGCCACTTGCTGAAAACCGGCGACATCACGCCGGGGGGTATACGGTTGATTAGTACCGATACTGTTGAGGAAATCGCGGTAATCGAGAGTCAGGGCGAAACAGAAACGCTTAAGCTGGGTGTTGTATCGTCAGGCTCCATTGAGACAAAAAAGGAAGATAGTCTGACGCTCTGGGCTGATCCTAACGGTCATTTTTTTACTGCTGGTTATATTAATGGTACCGAGGTGCGTTTTCTGGTGGATACCGGTGCCACCAGTATTGCTTTAAATAGTATCCAGGCCAAGCAAATCGGACTGGACTACAAACTTCTGGGCAAGCGCGCTTATTCCAGTACTGCCAGCGGTATTGTCGAGGTATTCCAGATAAGCCTTAATAATGTTCGTGTGGGTGATATCACCCTGCACAATGTTGACGCCGTGGTCATTGAAGGGGCTTATCCTACCGAGGCTCTGCTAGGCATGTCATTCCTGAGCAAAGTCGATCTAAGGCGGGAAGGTAACCAAATGCATTTCTTACTTAAGCATTAGCTTTATTGGTCGTAACCACTTTCCATGGATCCACAAGGAAAAGAAATAAAAATTGGCATTAGTAGCTGCCTCCTGGGGCAGCGGGTCAGGTATGACGGCGGTCACAAGCAGCATAGCTATATTGAAAATACTCTGGGAAGGTTTTTTGAATTCGTGCCGTTTTGCCCGGAGATGGAGATTGGTATGGGTGTGCCGCGCGAGCCGGTGCGTCTGGTACGGGACGGGGAATCACTGCGCTGTATTGGTGTCAGAAATCCGGAACTGGATGTTACGGAGAAATTAACAGCTTGCGCGGATGGTCAGCGATCCTGGCATGAGACCTTATGTGGCTATATCCTGAAAAAGGATTCGCCCAGTTGCGGTATGGAGCGGGTTAAGGTGTATCGAAACGATCAACCCGAACGCAATGGCTCCGGATTATATGCTTCCGGTTTGATGAGTAATTTTCCTGATTTACCAGTGGAGGAAGAGGGGCGTCTGGGTGATCCGTTGCTGCGGGAGAATTTCATTCGGCGCGTGTTTGTATTATATCGCTGGAAGTTACTGCAGGCCCAAGGTCTAAGTATTTCCGGGTTGACCCGATTTCATGCGCAGCACAAGCTCATTATCATGAGTCATAACCAGAATGCCGTGCGCTCCCTGGGAAATCTATTGGCGCGGCTTGATCAGAAAGATCTGGAAACTGTTGCAAAAAAGTATCTGCATGAATTAATGACGACGCTCAAAATTACCGCCACGCGCCAAAATCACACCAATGTGCTTCAGCACATTCAGGGTTATTTAAATAAGGAACTGGATAAGCAGGACAAGGCGGAATTGGCAGAGACTATCGATAATTACCGCAAGGGTTTGTTGCCATTAATAGTGCCGGTTACTTTACTGCGACACCACTTCAGACGAAACCCCGATCGCTACATCGAGGAATCGTTTTATATGATGCCACATCCGGCGGAATTGAGCTTGTTAAACGGGATTTAGAAGAAGCCCGAGATGCGTCTGGGCATAGAATAATCAGGCCGGCTTCTCTTTTTTATCCCGGGTAATCATGGCATAGGCCGAGTGATTATGGATGGACTCGAAATTTTCTGATTCGATGGTGTAGGCGTCTATGCGTTCATCGGCATTCAGTTGGGCAGCAATATCACGCACCATGTCTTCCACAAACTTGGGGTTGTCATAGGCATGTTCAGTGACATATTTCTCGTCAGGACGTTTGAGCAGGCCGTAAAGCTCACTGCTGGCCTGGTCTTCCACTAAATCAATGAGATCTTCCACCCAGACGAAACTGTTGGTGCGAACGGTAATGGTGACATGGGATCGTTGGTTGTGCGCGCCGTAATCGGAAATCTTTTTGGAGCATGGGCACAGGCTGGTAACGGGCACGATAACCTTGATGGTCATGAAATTACTTTCGCTGTTGATTTCACCAACAAACGTTACCTGGTAATCCATTAAGCTTTCGACACCAGAGACCGGCGCCTTTTTATTAATAAAGTAGGGAAAACTCATTTCAATATGGCCGGTTTCCGCTTCCAGGCGATCACGCATTTCCACCAGCATGTCCTGAAACGATTCAACAGAAATTTCCGGCTCATGATTATTCAGAATTTCCACAAAGCGTGACATATGGGTGCCTTTGAAATTGTGAGGCAGTTCCACATACATATTAAACTGGGCAATGGTGTGTTGTTCCCCCTGGCTGCGATCCTTTACTTTGACCGGGTGGCGAATATCCTTGATGCCGACTTTATCGATAGGAATGCGGCGTGTGTCCGGGGTCGCTTGCACGTCGGCAATGGCGCTATCTTTGATTTTTCCTTTTGCTTGCATGGGGTCGTTAGGCTCTTTGGTAGTAAACTAAAAACGAAATATTGAGACGTGCGGTCAGGAATAAGACTGCCAAGTTTAAGCGGATTCTAATACACGGGCAAGTTTCACCGGCGCCGCCCGTAAAATGCTGTGGCGGATACCTTGCGCATCCAGTCCGCACTGGGAAAGAAGACTACGGGTTTCGCCATGCTCAACAAAGGCATCGGGTAGACCTAAATTAATTATGGGTACCGTGATGCTGGCTTCTGCCAGGCATTCGTTTACCGCGCTGCCGGCACCACCCTTGATAGTGTTTTCTTCCACAGTCACGATGAGTTCGTGGGAGCCGGCCAATTCACGAATAAGATTTTCATCCAGCGGTTTGATAAAACGCATATTCACTACTGTTGCACCCAAGGTATTTCCTGCTTCCAGCGCTGGGGCCACCATGGAGCCAAAGGCCAGAATGGCAACACGGCTTCCTTGTTGTTGGATTTCCGCTTTGCCCATGGGCAGGTCTACCAGGTCCTTGCTGATTTTGGCGCCGGGCCCACTGCCTCTCGGATAACGTACTGCCGAAGGTCCTTTAATATGGTGGGCAGTGGTTAACATTTGCCGGCACTCGTTTTCATCTGCAGGCGCCATGATGGTGATATTAGGGAGGCTGCGTAAATAGCTTAAGTCAAAATTGCCGCCGTGGGTGGCGCCATCCGCACCCACAAGACCGGCACGGTCAATGGCTAGCATCACTGGCAGATCTTGCAAGCAGATGTCGTGAATGAGTTGATCATAGGCCCGCTGAAGAAATGTAGAGTAAATAGCCACCACTGGCTTGAGTCCTTCACAGGCCAATCCGGCGGCAAAGGTCAGGGCGTGTTGTTCGGCAATGCCTACATCAAAGTAACGTTCCGGAAACTGCTTGGAAAACGCTACCATGCCGGAACCTTCGGCCATGGCAGGAGTAATGGCCACTAGCGTATCGTCTTTAGCTGCCATATCGCACAACCAGTCGCCGAACACCTGGGTGTATGTTTTGGTTTTCGGTTTGGATTCCATTTTGCCGGTGGAAGGATCAAAGGGGCTGACTCCATGGTATACGCAAGGGTCGCCTTCAGCCGGTTCATAGCCCTTTCCTTTGCGTGTAACCACATGCAGGAAGCGTGGACCGTTTTGGTTACGCAGATTGCTCAACGTATGAGTAAGAGTTTTTAAATCGTGTCCATCGATGGGACCAAAATAATTAAAACCCAGTTCTTCAAACAGGGTGCTGGGCATGACCATGCCTTTCATGTGTTCTTCCGCACGTTTGGCAAGTTCCCACATGGGAGGGATTGTGCCCAATACGGTCTTACTGCCTGAACGTACGCTGGAATAGACCTTACCGGAAAGGATGCGCACCAGATAATTGGACATGGCCCCCACGTTGGGCGAAATGGACATATCGTTGTCGTTTAGTACAACCAATATATTGGCATCCATATCACCAGCATTGTTCAGGGCCTCAAAGGCCATGCCCGCGCTCAACGCGCCGTCACCGATGACGGCGACGACATGACGGTCCTCTTTTTTGCGTGCAGCGGCCACAGCCATACCTAATGCTGCGCTAATGGAAGTGCTGGAATGCCCCACGCCAAAGGTATCGTATTCACTTTCCTCCCGCCTGGGAAAACCGGACAATCCGCCTTCCTGGCGCAGGGTCGCCATTTGTTTGCGGCGCCCCGTTAGGATTTTATGGGGGTAGGTTTGGTGACCCACATCCCAGACCAGCCGATCATGGGGCGTATTGAAAACATAATGCAAGGCAATAGTCAGTTCTACTGTACCCAGGCCCGCAGCCAGATGGCCACCGGTTTTGGAGACGGTTTCCACCAGAAACTTACGCAACTCTTCGGCGAGTTTCGGTAACTCGTTTTCCCCGAGGGCGCGCAGATCTGACGGCAGATTAATGTGTTCCAGTAATGAACCGTAATTTGTATTTGTTGGCATGGAATTAGAGTTTTCGTTCCAGGATATAGTCGGCGATCCCGGCCAGGATTCGGCCATTATCCCCTAAAGAAGCGATACTTTCGAGGGCAATCTCATGGGCCTCCCGGGCCTTGGTTTTGGCACCGTTTAATCCCAGCAATGCCGGGTAGGTAGGTTTGTTCAGGGCCTGATCGGCCCCGGCGGTTTTTCCCAACGTTTCGGTGCTGCCTTCCACGTCGAGAATATCATCGACAATTTGAAAGGTAAGGCCGATGGCTTGAGCGTAGGTGTCCAGTTTTTGTCGCTGCCGGTCATCACAAGCTGGGGCGCAGAGAGCGCCCATTTGCACTGATACTTGAATTAAGGCACCGGTCTTCCGCCGATGCATGCTTTCCAACTCCTCTAATGTCAGGGATTTACCGGTGGCCGCCAGATCAATGGCCTGTCCACCTGCCATGCCAGCGGCACCAATTGCCCGGGCAAATCGGCCAATAATATCGGTGCGTGTACTTGCATCAATGGCTGCGGTCAGATTGTGTGCCAGTTCCTCAAAGGCCAGCGCCTGTAGGGCGTCGCCGGCCAGCAGGGCCGTGGCCTCGTCGAAGGCTTTGTGGCAGGTGGGTTTGCCCCGGCGCAGATCATCATTGTCCATACTGGGCAAATCATCATGCACGAGAGAATAACTGTGCACCAGTTCCACTGCGCAGGCCGGTGCGTCGAGACTGTCGGCAGTGGCGCCCAGAGCCTCGCCAGCGGCGTATACCAGGCTCGCCCTTATGCGTTTGCCACCATTTAAAGTGGCATATCGCATGGCCTCATGGAGTTGGCGCGGGGTGTCTGTGACTGCGGGCAAACACCGATTCAACGCCTGCTCCACCCGGTGGCGATAACGTGCAAGAGTCTCGGAAATGCCTGTTTTCAAGGGGTTAGCTATCTGGAGAGAAGGGTTCAGTGCCACTGTCCTCGGTTTGCTTTATCAGTTTTTCCACGCGCTGTTCCGCCTCTTTTAGCCCCTTTTGGCACGTTCGTGTCAGTTCTACACCGCGCTGGAACGAAGTGAGCGCCTCCTCCAGGCTTTGTTCACTGCTTTCCATTTTTTCTACTAGTGTTTCCAGTTCACTAAGGGCAGCCTCAAAATCAGGAATGGCACTGGGAGAATCGGATTTTTTCTTGGGCATGGTTGATTTGAAGCGCTGGTTTCAGTGGGGCAAACCTACCCTATGGGTAATGGGGGCGTCAATGCCGGCTGGGTCAGACCGGTTGACACAAGTTTGGCTCACATTGATTGGGAAATCTGCCACAAGTCTCACGGGTAATCCGGTTCCAGTGCTTGATTTTCTGGGTAATATTAGGCCTAGTTTTCCTAAAACATTTTCCTGTATTCTGCCCTGATAATAAGGAAGGATAGTGCCATGCCAGTCATATCTGGATCTGTGCGGACATTCCCGCTGGTCGGAACATTCATCCTGTCTTCCTTAATCTGGAGCACTCCGGCTGTTTCCGATGACCTGTTTAACCTGAGCATCGAGCAGCTGATGGATATTGAGGTCACTTCCGTCGCAAGAAAAAGTCAAAAGGTATCCGACACGGCTGCCGCAATTTATGTTATCAGCCAGGA
>JAOUNW010000185.1 GCA_029880755.1 Gammaproteobacteria bacterium | reverse complement strand
AGGGTCGTTCCGCAACGGGCGCAGCGCAGGAACCGGGCCAGGGGGTCGGACTTCTTGTTCTCCTTGCGGCCCGAGCGGCGCAGGTCCAGCTTTTTCAGGCGGACCTCGTAGCGGCTTTTGGGGTAGTAGATGTCGTGATGCTTGCGGTCGGCGCGGATGAGATCGCCCCGGGCGTAGAATTCCCCGTGATAGGTCGGGTTGATCAGGAGCTTGTGCAGGTTCTGGCCGGTCCAGGTGGTTTGTCTTTCCCCGGTGGGATACCCCTTTTTATTCAGCAGTTCGGCCAGTTCCTGGCAGGAAATATCTTGACTGTCGAAAGTATGGAATATAAAATCAAGTATGGGTTTGGTCTCGGGATCGAACTCGTGCTTGAGGCTTTTGGGGTCGTAGCGGTAGCCGAATATCGCCTTGCCCGGCTTGACGCCGTTCTCGACCTTGAAGTCGTAGGCGCGGCGGATGCGCTGGCCCAGGCGGTCGGTCTCCCCCTTGGCCAGTACGCCCTTGAGCATGAAGTTCAGGGCGTCGTTTGAGTCCATGGCCGGGGTGAGGCGCAGGCCGTCGTCATATAGGTGAACCTGGCGGCCGTGCTCGTAGATGAAATCAAGGACTAACTGGATGTCGGGGAGGTTCCGGGCCAGACGGTCCACGGTTTTGAAGACCAGGATGTCCACGTCGAATTTCACGGCGTCGTGCATCATGGCGTGGAAATTGGGCCGGGTCTTTTTGCTCGCGCTCTCTACAAAAGAGTAGTTATGGGCTACGGCGAAGCCCTTTTCCTGTGCGTACTTGAGGCCCCGTTCCTTCTGGGCTCGGAGGCTGGTATTGTCCTCCTGCTTGCGGGAACTGACGCGGTCGCAGGTGAAGCAGACCGGAGTGTTTTTCTTCCGGGCCGCGTGGATGGCTGATGCGATTTTTTTGGCGTGGGCGTAAGTGGTTTTTTCCGCTGCTTGGTTCATGAGGCAAGTTTAGCAGCGATGGCGGTTTTGTGCAAGGGGAAGATTTGAGGGGGCGGGATTTTTTTTCTTCGTATTTGTGCGAAGATTTAGCGTACACCTAAAATACATCCATATCTTTCGCCGAACTAACGACTCAACTAGAGAAACCTTTTTTCGAATGGCGATCAAATGCATGCAAACAAAGAAAGGCAATCCTCTCCCAAACGAAAACCTTGGACCAAAGAAGAAACAATAATCGTTTTAAATCACTATTTCAAATACCCGGTTAGCAGTGCCGGGACAACCAATCCGAATGTTATTAATACGGCTAAATTGATTGGCAGACTTCCAAATGCCGTAAAAATGAAAATTGGCAATTTCGCGAGCCTAGATCCCGAATTAAAAAAAAGAGGAATCGGTGGGCTTGGCAATCATACAAGGCTAGACGAAGAGGTATGGAATGAATTTGCAGCGAATCGAAAAAAATTAGCTGTAACGAGCGAACGTCTAATTTCAAAAATATCTAACATGCCAATTGAAGAAATTGCTGAAAAAAACAAAGACTACAAACTTGATTACCTGACTAAAGGAGAAGACAAGATATCAACAGTAAAAATAAGACTTTATCAGAAAAATTTTCGAGAGTGCATTTTGGGTTTATACAATAACAAGTGCTGCATCACGGGCTTGCACATTCCATCTCTTTTAATCGCAAGTCACATCGTACCCTGGAGTATTGATTTGAAAAATCGCTTAAACCCGGAAAATGGGATATGTCTCAACAGACTGCATGATGGAGCCTTTGACAAAGGCCTCATAACCATAACACCTGATTATAAAATAAAACTTTCTAAATCGCTTATTTACGAATTAAGGGATGGGGATCCCCATGGTTTTTTTCTACCATATCAAAACCAAGCTATCAATTTGCCGGAACGCTATTTCCCAAAAAAGAAATTTTTAGAATATCACAATAAAGAAATTTTTACAGATGGCATCGAGAATTAGATGAGCCGAGCAAGGCTATTTGTCCATAGCTAGCGGAGCACCGGATTCCTGCCTTTAATTTTCAAAATTCGCGGCTTCAATTTACTTGATGACTCATCGAACATGAATTTTGCCCCGAAATAAACGATTATTGAGATTATGGCAATTAAGGCAAGCCATTTGAGAGTTTTCGGAAAGATACTTTCCCTTCTCATGGTAAACGATTCGTCTTTCGCGGAATCATGCGAGACTGTAGAAGCAGGCACTCTTTTAGATTCAGAATGATCCGGCAGTGGCAAGACGATAAAAACCGGCTTACTTGCGTTTGGGAATTGCTCATCGGCAACAGGATCATTTATTAGGGCATTGCTGCGAACCAGCCCTGCTTTCTTCGAAGCCTTCTTCGCGATTTTTTTGGATCCCGCAGATGTTTTCCGCACGCCTCCTTTCTTAACTTTTTTCTTTGCGGCCTTCTTTTTTCCAGCCTTTTTTTTTGCATAAGAAGGACTGACCTTCTTCTTATGTGGTCGAGTCGCAACCTTATTCTTTTTCAAAATTTTTTTACGGGTCGCCATCTTAAATTCCTCAATGCACATCTAACTCAATTGTCATCGACGTTGCAAGCGGTTTAGTATTTTCACATAAAATTAATTGCAATATTTTTTATAAAAATTCTTGCCAAGATCTCACGCTATTGCAAGCATTATAATGTCACATTAGGAGGATCTGGATTATGTCGTATTTAACTCGCACCTTGTGGTTATCCACTTTATTTATCTTCACCTTCTGCGGCGGAAATCATGTCCAGAAGTATGCGTGGCAAGACTCAAAAGGTTTTCAATACCTAACAGTGGAGTATAAAGGACACTTTTCCGCTGAATCAATTAGCCCAAATAAGCCCGGATTCGCTTTTTTGCCCGTCGAAGCCTCTCCTTTTCTCGCACGTGAAGGATACGCACAAAAAACTTTTCAAGTTGTACGGTTTCTGGGGGAGGCGCGGCCACAGGCCCTGATAAAGCCAATTGTTTATCTTATTGGTGAAACTCATATTGGCAAAAGTCAGATCCGGGTAGCCAAGGAGCTCAAGCGCCTCATTGAGACACATAGGATTGATGCAATCCTGCTAGAACAGCCTGAGGATAAAAAATTCAATTGGGAGCTATTCAAACCGCTGACTCAAAACCCCAGGAGAGCTCTCGTTGCTCTTCAGCGAAGAATGTTGCGCGACTCCAAGGGAAGTTTCAACTATAACTACGGCCGATATGACAAGTATTTTACCAATGTTAAGGATAATGCGTCATTCAAAAAGGCAATTATGTCCGTCGCCAAAATATACGGGATTCCGACGGCCAAACGCCTGATTGATAGTTTGACGCGCCAAAGCAGGCACATCAAGAACGATTATAAGCGATACAAAGATGGTAAATACATATCA
>JAOUNW010000184.1 GCA_029880755.1 Gammaproteobacteria bacterium | reverse complement strand
GATACGCTGGTATTTAATGTGCCAAGCGGCGCCGGTACGTTGTGGACGGTATTTGAAATGTCCGGTGATACGGTTTACCCGGTTAATACTCTGTCAAATCCGGATTCGGAGGTATCAATTACCGGGCTTTACAACGCCACGAATGATGGGGCTCTGATGCTCGGTCTTCCAGCGAAATAGCATTTTCACTCAGTATCGGCAGGCCAATGTAGCGCGGACTCGGTCTATGCAGACTTGTGCCAGGATTTGGACCCATAGCGCGATGCACCCGGTGTTCCGCGTTTAGACGCGTGTTCAACGATTACATCCGGAACGACAGCGGCCCGCGGCATCAAACTCCATAGCTTTACCACTCAAAGGCACGTGTACGGGTACTTTTGTCGCTTTGATAAAACTATCCGTCCGTGTCCCTGCCAGCACTTTACCTCCCCTCGTTGCAGCTTCGTTGGCATGGGACGCAATGACAGCACTGGGTTTGATCAATTCATTGATGACATATGCGGCCTCGGTGGGACCGGTTGTGAAGGTATCGCCGATATTAATGACCACCAGCTTGGCCTGATAGTAATCACGAACAAGCACTTTCTGTTCCGCGGTAATCCCGGTGTCACCCGATAAGTAGACCACAAGGCCGTTAGTGAACTTGATGACATATCCGGTTGGCGGTCCAACGTAGGCGGTCAGTCCGGCAGCCTTCATGGAATCGCCCAATGCGCCCCCGATAAATTCCGGCGCCAGGCCGTTGCTGTGCGCCGCGGGCACGGTGGTTATGGCAACACCATTGATAGTGCGCATGGCGCCGAATCGTACCAGTAATGAATCCTCCGGGCTGCCGCCGGCGGATTTTAACTTGTTGGCAAAGAAGCTCTGCATTTCGCTGCCGGTGACAATTTTTGCATTTTTCTTCACCGCGATGTTGACACTATTGGAGTTGGGCAGGGCGTTGACGGTGGTATCAGGTTTTTCGCAGCTGCCCGCATTCTGCGATTTGATATGTTGATTGCCGATGTGATCGCCATGGACATGGCTGACAAGAACGATATCGATTTTCCCCAGCCGCGCATCTTCCGCGCCACTGACAGTGCGTCCGGCGTCGTAAAGAATCCGAGTGCCATTGGGATCTTCAAAAATCAAGGCTCGATCCATGCGGCAGAATTCACCATCCAGGCTGCCTAATGGGGTAACTGTGACCGTCTCCGCGGCATTAACATTAATGGAAATAATGAAAGCTGCACTTGAAAAAAGGAAGTTGCGAAGCTTGTTGGTAAACATTAGCGGTCTCCTTGATTGAGTTGCGCAAGTATATCGCTATGACGATGCCAGCAAAACCCGGAGCGATACCGGTAAGTTTATTCGCGGCGATTGGGGAAACCAAAATGTCGAATACTGGAAACGATGCACCAAGAATAGATGTTAATCGAGGCAAAGTGGCATTATAGAAATAACCGGGGGAGGGTATCGATAGCGGGAGTTCCACCGGAAATATGGGTACCGGAGCACGTGCTCAGAGCGGTTTTCCGTGGGTGGCTCAGCGACATGAATTATATATCAATAAATACAATGGGTTATAGATGGTTGTTATATTCGTTTAGCAACAATTAGTGCTATTGAGTGGCAAGATAACAGGTATAATCACCACATTAATTCGTATTCCCGGATGATCGATGAAACTACTGGTTCGCAATCTGGCTCGCGCCACAACCGAAGCTGAACTTAGACCTCTATTTGAAGCCTATGGACGTGTACAGTCCTGCACCTTGGTCTTTGATAAAACTACCGGGGAATCAAAAGGATTTGGCTTTGTTGAAATGCCAAAACCCGGTGAAGCGAAATCCGCAATGAAAAATCTCAATGGGATGAATTTGGCGGGGAATACGATACGCGTGAAAAAAGCGGAAAAACATCCCGCAGAAACAGCATCGCCAAAGACCGCCGCAGATGCATCAGACTCGTAATCAGGATCCTTTGCACGGTGTTACCCTGGAAACGATGCTGACCCGGTTGGTGTCGACCTACGGATGGGAAGAAATGGGGAGGCACATCGATATCAAATGTTTCACCAGTAATCCCAGCATTCCTTCAAGTTTGAAATTCTTACGTAAAACCCCGTGGGCGCGCAAAAAACTTGAAACACTCTTCATCAGTTCTCAGAAAGTGTGAGCCTGGTAGCTCAACATCGCTCGAGCGTTGTTTCCTGTAAACTGCTGGCGGTAACAACGGATCCTGCAGCCATGAGTTTCTTTTACTTATCAAAACAATACCCGTGCCGGCAATGCCTGGTGTGTTGTTAATAATCCGTAGTGTTAGAAGCAAATCTCATCTAGCGCTGATTCATCCTCTACTGCCGGTATTTCTCCGGCAGAGTGTTCAGGAAAAACCAATTGTCCGGAGTTATCGCAGGTGCATGGCGATGTATTGATATCAGGTAACACGGGCTGAATCACCCGCCCGCGTCTGCTGCGCGATAATATTCTATTGCATCAGCCGGCACAGAATTGCGGTATTGGCTCTCAACTACCTTATAACAAAGAAAAATTTGCTATATTTTGTTGGGTTAACACGGTAAAGCATGAGATTCGGGCCCGAGAAGACGTCAAATATCCGCTTGTCTGGTTTAGAATGGGTTCGCAAAGGTTTTAGTCTGCACTTTTTAGCTATAAGGAGAAATACGTGGATATGTGGCTCAATCTCCTGAACACCATCCAGTGGGAAGAATGGCTGTATTCCAGTCTGCGCATAGTGCTTATGGTCAGTTCTGTATGGATTGCGCTGAAGATCATTAAGCGTGCTTTGCGCAAAATGGAACATACGCTGATTAACCGAGGCCAAGAGGAGGGCGAGTTACCCAGCGAGTCTTCTAAGCGGGCCGAAACTCTGACCCGCCTGGTGCGCCAGGGTGTCGTAATCACCGCTTGGATCGTCACCCTGCTGGTAATTTTCAGAGAATTGGGTATCGATATCGCGCCAATTCTTGCCAGTGCCGGCATCATGGGATTGGCAGTGGGGTTTGGTGCACAGAATCTGGTGCGTGATGTGATTTCAGGGTTCTTTATCATTCTTGAAGACCAGATACGCGTGGGCGATGTCGCCATAGTCAACGGTACCGGCGGTTTGGTGGAAAAAATTAATTTTCGTACCATCGTGTTGCGGGATCTTTCCGGTGTTGTGCATGTATTCCCCAATGGCACCATAACCACCTTGGCCAATATGACCCGGGAGTGGTCCGCCTATGTGTTTGAAGTGGGGGTGGGATATAAGGAAAACGTGGATCAGATTGTGGCCTTGATGCGGAGAATTGGCGGCGAACTCAAACAGGATGAAAAATTCGGACCATTGATTATCGACGATATCGAAGTATTTGGCGTCGATAAATTCGCT
>JAOUNW010000030.1 GCA_029880755.1 Gammaproteobacteria bacterium | reverse complement strand
TAACCGCAATTCTGCTCTTTCGTAGGTGGTAAAACGCTCCTTACAGGACAGGCACTCACGGCGGCGGCGAACCGTTTCACCGTCTTCCCCAAGACGGGAATCGACAACTTTGGTTTCTTCAGCAAAACAAAAAGGGCATCGCATTCTAATCGCCTAACAGAAAGAAATTACTCACCAACAACATCTCGTTGAGGTGCAGCCCAACGCATAGTATCTGGGTCAACAAAACTCCTGAACACAAATCTAGAATCTCTGTGTTATGCCAACACTTATTCCGTAATTCCGAGTCTTGCTGGGAGGCTCATAAAATCCGTATTTCACTCGACTTTGCCCCAGTTCCCAACTCTCAATGTAAGGTTCGATAATAAACTGCGCAACACTATCAAGCGAAGAATGCCAAGGAATAGCCAGACGCCATCCAAATCGCGGACCCAGGTCGTAACTTACCCTCGGTAAACCTGCAAAACCCAGATCAATTGTCATAACAGGATCAATAATTCGCAATAACCTGAAATCGATCCCCAATTCGCTCCGGTGAGTCATCGAAATAAAATGCTTGGCTCCCACAAACACATACTTCCAGTCATAAGTCTCTGAAAGTCCTGGTACGAAATTACCTGCATCATCGATTCCATTTTGTATCTCTCTTAACCAGTAATGATAACCTAATCCAAAATAAGGTATAACCTCCGTTTGGGAAAGCTCAGATTTACGGTATTCCGCAAAGACATAACCATCAACAATATCCTGACTGGTTCGAGTAGCTAGAGGCGACAGTGCGCCAGTTACCAAATTCTGGGAATAGCCGTTGTAGTCAACCCCTCCCATAAACAGGGAGAAACAGCCACCCACCCTCCAGCCATTCTTCGAAACTGCCAGCAGGATCGAGATTCCTGGAATTACACCATCTTCTCTGTCAAACAGGGCCCCATTTTCCGGATTGAACTCTTTATACCCAAAATTCATGAAACTGAACCCAACATAGCCATCACGATTATTTAGGTCAGTTCGGTTAACCGAGAATGCCTTAAACGGTATTAAAGCTATACTGATCAGCAGCACAACCAAAAAAAGTAATCTGTTTATCACTTTCATTGTTTTATTTTTATTAGAGGCATACCTAAAAAGCCGTATGGCTAGTCGCGGCCTTGATTTGTTCTTTATGTCTTACATCAACAAACCACTCTCCAAATAGTTGCTTTAAACTATCCGTAAACCGGAAAACGTTTGCACACCGCCAGCACCTTTTGCTTCACTTTTTCTCTGATACCAGTATCACCCATATTATCCATGACATCACATATCCAGTTGGCAAGCTCTTTGACTTCTGTCTCAGAAAATCCTCGCGTGGTCACAGCGGGTGTGCCCAGTCGAATGCCGCTGGTGACAAAGGGTGATTGCGGATCATTAGGTACGGCATTTTTATTGACAGTAATAAATGCCTCACCCAGGGCCGCCTCGGCGTCTTTACCGGTAATACCCTTGTCGATCAGGTCGACCAGAAACAAATGATCATCAGTGCCACCGGAAACCACTTTATAACCACGTTCAAGAAATACGGCGGCCATGGCCCGGGAATTGTTTAGTACCTGCTGTTGGTAAGACTTGAATTCCGGTTCCAGCGCCTCCTTGAAGGCAACAGCCTTGGCAGCAATCACGTGCATTAACGGCCCGCCTTGTGTTCCAGGAAATACCAATGAATTTAATTTCTTCTCGATTTCCGGATTACTCTTAGCCAGAATAATGCCACCACGGGGGCCGCGTAGAGTCTTATGGGTTGTTGAGGTAGTGACGTCAGCAATTTGCACCGGGCTGGGATAGAGCCCCGCAGCTATCAGGCCGGCCACATGAGCCATATCAACAAACAGGTAAGCACCCACTTTATCCGCTATCTCGCGGAAACGTTGCCAGTCCACGATCCGGGAATAGGCGCTAAAACCAGCGACTATCATTTTCGGTTTATGCTCGAGAGCCAACGCCTCCACCTGGGCATAATCAATCTCACCGGTCTTATCATCCAGGCCGTACTGGATGGCGTTGAATATCTTTCCCGAAAAATTCACTTTGGCGCCGTGAGTCAGATGGCCGCCGTGCGCCAGACTCATGCCAAGAATAGTGTCCCCAGGTTGTAACAGAGCCATGTAAACTGCCGCATTTGCCTGAGACCCCGAGTGCGGCTGGACATTGGCATAATCCGCACCGAACAGCTTTTTCACGCGATCAATCGCCAACTGCTCGGCAATATCCACATACTCGCAACCACCATAGTAGCGTTTACCGGGATAGCCCTCGGCATACTTGTTTGTCAGAACCGAGCCCTGTGCTTCCATAACCCGCGGGCTGGTGTAGTTCTCCGACGCAATCAACTCGATGTGTTGCTCCTGACGGGTGGATTCTTTTTGGATTGCCTGCCAGAGTTCGTCATCGTATCCGGCGATAGTCATATCTTTACTGAACATTGTTAGTCTCGTCTCTCCTGCATTGATAAATAGAGGTCCCAAGCCCCCAGTTAGTGCTTGAGGCAAACGGCGGCCTAGGATAGCCAATTCCGAGGGTAGATGCATACCAAAATCCAAAACGGTCCCTCTGGGCAAGAGACCTATTGTAACTAACTGTTTTTATTGTATTTTATATTCTGGTACGAAATGGTGGGACGGTCGAAACCGGCCGATCAGGGGCGATGAAAACTAGTCTATATTAATAGAAACCTCAAATATCGCCCTCGCTGGAGAAAACTGGTGCCCATATTTGCTTATGCCGCTAATCCGGTTGGACTTTCCCTACCCGCAGGGGTGCGCCCGTGAAAAAGCTACAACAACCACTGGAAAGTGGAACCCGAATCGGCTCCTATGAGATTAAACATGTTTTAGGCATTGGCGGTTTTGGCATCACTTACAAGGGTTACGACCATACATTGGCCTGTGATGTCGCCGTTAAGGAATACCTTCCCAGCGATCTTGCCACACGCACCAGTGACAAAATTACGATTGTCCCGCAATCGGAAGAAGACAGGGCTGCTTACCACAGTGGGCTGGAAAAATTCCTTCAGGAAGCCCGGACTCTGGCCAAATTCAAAATGCCGAATATTGTGCGCGTTAACCGCTACCTGGAAACCAATGGTACCGCCTACATTGTCATGGATTACGAGGACGGTGAACCGTTAAGTCAATACCTGAAAGCCCGCCGCACTCTCAGTGAAAACAAAATTCGTGAAATTATGGTTCCCCTGCTTGAGGGGCTTCAGGTAATCCATGAACAAAAAGTGCTTCATCGGGACATCAAACCCGGCAATATCTATATTCGCAAAACCGGCTCCCCGGTGTTACTGGATTTTGGCGCAGCACGCCAGGCATTACAAAACGATGAGCAACATAAGACTGATACCGTAACGCCGGGTTATGCCCCCTTTGAGCAATATGACTCCCGCGGGCTACAAGGACCATGGACCGACATCTATGGATTAGGCGCTACCATCTATCAATGCATCACCGGCAAACCCCCGGCACCGGCCCCGGAACGTATGGCGGCATTAAATAACCAGCAGGCAGATCCGGTACTTAACCTCCAGAGGATTACCAACAGCCTTTACAGCATGGAACTACTGGATATTGTCGACTGGATGCTAAAAATTCTGTCAAGAGACCGACCACAATGCGCTAACGACATCCTGATACGTCTCACAACCACCAAACGAAAAACCGGTGCACAGGGTGACGTGATTGACCCAGCCTCGCTACAAACAGCAACGCCACCAATTCATGACCACCCGATACCTGATAGCGAGCCTTCCGTTATGTGGACCGTTGAATTGCTGGAAGAAGCACAACGCAACCTGGCAAAGTACATGGGGCCACTGGCCAAACTGCTTGTCCCCCAGGCTGCTTACAAGGCATCCAGTCTCGAGGAATTTCTACAAACACTGGCCAACTCCATTCAATCGTTATCGATTCGCGAAAAATTCCTAAAGACAATGAATAAACTGGCACCAAAACTGATAGAGGGAGCTTCGCCGGAAAACAATATGTCTAAAAGAACTGCCACTGAACGCAGTGGCCTATCCGCGGACTCAGAGCCGTCTCTCCATAGCTGGGACATGACTTTACTGTATCAAATTGAGAATGAGCTGGCTGTCTACGTCGGCCCTCTGGCCCATATACTGGTTCAAAAAGCGGTCAGACGAGCAGCCACCACCCATGCACTCATAAAAATGCTCGCAAAAAATGTCCCCAACAGCAGAGATCAGAAGCAATTTCTGGGCGCGGTAAGCCGGCTACACTAGACCGTGCTACCGCCGCTGTCCTGATCCGGTTGCGGAATTCCATAAATACCATTTCCAGTCCTATCCGCGCAAAATAATGATATCTGTATTACCATTAATACCATGAAGCTCGTCACAAAATTCAACATGGTGTTAACCGGTGTTTCTGCTATCGGTATTCTCGGTACCGGAATATTGTCTTACTCCATACTCCAGGACCACGCCAAAAATGATGTAATGAAACATGCCCGTATGATGATGGAAATAGCGACCGCTATTCGTCATTACACGTTAGGTGAAGTCAGCCCGCTTCTCGGACTGCAACCGGGTGATGCTTTTCTGCCGCAGTCCGTGCCATCCTATGCAGCGATTCAGAGCTTTAATCGGCTGAGGGAAAATCATCCTGACTATCAGTACCGGGAAGTCTCACTAAACCCAACCAACCCTCGGAATCTGGCGCTAGGATGGGAAAAAAATATTCTAAAACAGTTTTCGAATAATAAGTCAGACAAAACACTGGACGGGATCAGGAGTACATCCACAGGCCAGTCCCTGTACATAGCCAGACCGATTTACGCTGATAGCAAAACCTGCCTTTCCTGTCACAGCGATCCTGCACTGGCGCCGACAACCATGATCGAACGCTACGGCAGCGCCACAGGCTTTGGATGGAAACTAAATGATCTAATTGGCGCACAAATAGTCTCTGTGCCACTTTCAGCAACAACAAAAAACGCCAATGACGCTTTTATTACTCTGATGACTGCGATTAGCGGCGTCTTTGTATTAACCATTATTGTGCTTAACGTTGTGCTACACAGGATTATTGTTAAACCCATTGTACGAATGGCGGAAAGGGCGGATCAAATTAGCCTCGGTGAAACCGGTATTTCGGAATTCGATGAAACCGGCGAAGATGAAATGTCTCTACTGGGAATCTCATTCAACCGTTTGCGCCGAAGCCTGGAAAAAGCCATGAGTATGCTCGAAGATCGTGATTAGTTATTCAAACAAAAAGCCCGGCATTCGCCGGGCTTTTTGTTTGAATTGTCGCCTTTATCAAGATTCCTTAAATATTCTATCCAGTTGTTCCATATCATTCACCACGCGCCAGCCCGATGCCCCGGCATTCATGACCCGCTTCTCCCAATTAGCTAATCGGCCAAGATAGCGCCGCGGATCCATGTTATCAGTTTTAAGCTTGGTAACGTTTAACGCTATAAACTGAATACCGTCCAGGGAGATAGGAAAATCTCTTACAGTCTTGTCGTCCAATTCTTCCTGCATATCGGAAAAAATTAGTATCATCTTGGTTCCAGCGCCCGCTTCCGTAAGAAACTCTGCCCCCTGAATCACACCGCCGGTAATATCGGTATGGGCACTCCCCTTCTTTAGATTCTTGGCAAACTGCTGAAACCTGTCGCGAAATTCCTTCTTTTGGGCATTCATCCTGGAAGGCGTGGCATCAAACGTAGCCTTGGCGATGATGTCTTTTTCAGTAAAACTCCGGCTCTTTACCCGGGCTACTGCAAACGTGTCTCCCGGATTCAAGGTACCCAACAGGTAATTAACCACTTTCCCTGCGCGAGTCATCTGGGTAGCATAAGTCCCTGATGTATCCACCAACATGTAGACACCGCGTGAATGGTTCTTCTTGCTGGTACAACCCTGTATAGCAAGCGCAATGATTATCGCGAGCGCGATTTTTCCCATGGACTTCATACTATATGCTCCCCCGTACCCGTGCGACGTACTCGAAAAGATGTGACAGAGGCTGCTGAATTACCGGCTTCCTGTCCACCACGCTTTCCTTTAATTACTCGCTCTATCATTAATGGTAAAAAGATAGCCGCGTCGTACAAATGTACCAACGTACTACCAATATGCCTGAATATGTTTCCAGTAAGGCGCAGAATAAACGCCAAACCGCGCACCGATGCCACGGTTAATACGCCTAATACTGTCCTCGCGGAATAGATAAAATACTCAAGCGGAATACCGACAAAAGCCAGCACCCAGGGAAGAATAAATCCTAAAATCATCTGGCCCAACATAGGAATATTGGAGACCGCGCCAGCCTCAGGGGGCGCAACCACCAATGGCGCATCACTCAAACCCTGTTTCAGGGTCAGATTGCTGGCAACTATCTGGTCACGCATGAAGGCCAACGCCACTTCCACTCCAGCCAGAATGAATAGAAAAATAATGGCTGACCACATAATACGATGACGCATACGATCATTCATATTATTAATTCTTGGAAACAGATGGGTCATACGTAATGCTTCCATCAGAAACAGGCCCATACTCACCTCTAGCAGGATAATTACCAGAGCGGCAACTTCCGAGGCCTGCAGATTGTCCGTTATATAATCACCGCCGCCCACCATTTCTGACATAGGTAATGCAACCAATTTAAAGTTAACGAACGCGCCGCCAAACAGTAAAGCCAGAAACGCACTGGCAATAACAAACTGTACTGCAGCGGAAGAGGTTAATGAGGTTTCTGCCTTTTCAGACTTAGCGATAATATTTTCGTACTTGTCCATTTGAGCATCGATCTTGGATGCACTATCCTGTAATCCACCGAGGTTACGGTCCACTTGGGACATGGTGCGATCCAGCGAACGCCAGAACGGCATAAAACCTTTCAGTATCTTGTGACGTTTTTCGTAAGAACGGCGATATTGCGCCAGAGCCTTATCGTAAATACGATCCATGGATTTACTGATGTCTTCCAAGAGCTTCTCAACCAGACCATCGCCGGAAGGTTTAATACCGGCAATGGTCTCGATGGCCTTGGCCCATTCCGGTGACGGCGGCGGCACTTCACCGCACTTTTGATAATCCTCTTCCACGCGGGTGATTTCGTCCATAACCTTGCGCTGCAAGGCGGGATAACCGTGCAAGTCACGCTGAACCAGTTTTGTCACGCGTTCAAACTCGCGTTCGATGGCCTGCGTGGCCTCTTCCCTACCATGGGCCATCAAGACTGCCAGATTACGCTGACGCATCTCCCTTGCCGTAAACATCAGCCAGCGTGATGCGAGGCGCAAAGGACCGGCAAGCGCCTGGGTTGTTGCCAGTATGATTTGATGCATGGGCCCCCGGGCAGCATACAAAAAAGGCATCGCGATAAGAAAAATAATCAGACCCGAAAGAGCCGGGTTGCCAGGCACGATCATCCACCAACTTGCCGCCATAAAAACCTCCACATTCCGTAATAGGGAAACTTAATAAGTATAGTCCATAGCATGGAGAATGCGGCGGCAAAAGCGCCGGCCCGACGAAATGGGAGGAATCCGGGATTACTGGCCCAGTGTAGAACCTGGGAAGTTTCAAACCACTAATTAATCAGGGTGATGCAGACGAGAGGGTAAAAACAAAACTACGGCAAATCATCCACTGGACGATCATCTTTCTTCGTCGGCATCAGATCTTCACGGGAAATACCCAAAGCCAACACCACAGGTGTGGCGACAAAGATTGAAGAATAAGTGCCCACGATAATACCAACGATCAATGCAATGGAAAATCCGTGAATAATCTCGCCCCCAAAAACAAACAGTGAAATAATGGTCAGTAAGGTCGTTCCGGAAGTCATAATGGTACGAGACAATGTCTGATTGACCGAGACATTGAGTAGTTCTGTAACCTCTTTCTTGCGCAGCGTGTGAAAATTCTCACGAATGCGATCAAACACGACAATAGTGTCATTCAACGAATACCCCAGAACTGCCAGGATTGCCGCCAACACAGAGAGATCAAATTCAACTTGCGTCAAAGAAAAGAACCCAAAAGTTAGCAGTATGTCATGAGCGGTTGCAACGACAGCACCCACAGAGAACTGCCACTCAAACCGGATCCAGACATAAATCAGGATTGCGATAAATGTATACAACAAAGCCAAACCGCCCTTGTAGGCTAGCTCATCTCCAATCTGGGGTCCAACAAACTCAATACGGCGCACCTGTACCTGACACTTTGATTCTGAAGTATCAGATTTTTTTATGCATAGCTGTACTTGATCAGCACCACTGCGCCGAAAACTCTCACCTTTGGCGTTTCTCAATACCTCTACTACTTGATTGCTTAATTTGGCACTCTCTTTACCTTCTGCAACCGGAAGCCGCACCAATACATCGCGGGTCGTGCCAAAGTGCTGAACCACGGCATCCGGCATACCGGCATCAGTGAGCGTTTTGCGGACCTCGCTCGTTTCCACCGTCTCCTGATAAGCCACTTCCACCAAAGTACCGCCGGTAAAGTCCAGGCCAAAATTTAGGCCGCGATTAAACAAAATGAAAATGGTTGCAATCGACAGCAACACCGAAATCACCATGGAAGCCTTGCGTTTCCCAATAAAATCAAAGTGTGTTTGTTTTTTGAAAAATTCCATATGGGTATCTAAATCGGTAATTTCTTCAGTGAACGGCCACCGTATAATTTATTGGTGAGACCGCGGGCAGCAAAAATTGCCGTAAACATGGATGTCAGGATGCCGATACTTAAAGTGATGGCGAATCCCTTGATTGGACCGGTGCCAAAGTTAAATAACATAATGGCAGCAATAAGCGTGGTAATGTTGGCATCCGCAATGGTGCTCAGTGCTTTGGCGTAACCCGCATGAATACTCGCCTGGGGCGTACTACCATTACGGATTTCTTCCCGGATGCGCTCAAAGATCAATACGTTGGCATCTACCGCCATACCGACCGTTAACAGTATTCCGGCAATACCGGGCAATGTTAAGGTGGCCTGAAAAATGGATAACACCGCCACAAGCAGAACCACATTTAACAAGAGCGCCGAATTGGCAATCAGGCCGAATCTACTGTAGTAGATAATCATAAAAACAAAAATTGCCGCGAACCCGATCAGAATCGAAGTAAATCCCTGATCGATATTATCCTGACCCAGACTTGGGCCAATGGTTCGTTCCTCGACAATATCGATAGGGGCAGCCAGGGCACCTGCGCGCAATAGCAATGACAGGTCATTGGCCTCTTCCACGCTGTCCAGCCCCTCAATCTGGTAACGTTTGCCCAGCTGAGCCCGGATCACTGGCGCCGTAATCACTTCTTCTACGCGCCGTTTGACCTTGATTTCCTTGCCCTGCTCATCCAGTATCGGATTTCCGTCCTTGTCACGCTTGGTTTCGGTTTTGATTTCGATATAAACCACTGCCATGCGTTTATTAATATTTTTCCCGGTAATCTTCTGATTGATTGCGGCACCACGAGAGTCGAGTGTAATAGATACAATAGGCGTGTTATTCAGACTATCAAACCCCGGAGCAGCGTCAACAATATTATCGCCTGAATAAATGGATTGCTTCTTAAGCAGAATCGGAACGCCGTTGCGCATTTTATAAAGCTGGGAGCCTGCCGGTACGCGGCCGCTCATGGCGGCAACAGGATCGTGTTCCTCATCTACCATCCGAAAATCCAGCGTAGCGGTACGACCCAGAATTTCCTTGGCCTTAGCCGTATCCTGCACACCAGGGAGTTGCACAACAATGCGATCCTGGCCCTGCTGCTGAATAATGGGTTCAGCCACACCCAACTCATTAACTCGATTGCGCAGTGAGGTCATGTTCTGCTCAATGGCAAAACGCTGTTTTTCCATTACCGCACTTTCTTTCATGGCCGCTGTAACCAGAAACAGGTCACCGCGCTGCGAGGTCGTTACCTCCAGATCACGCAACTCGTCCTTAATAACGCGTTCGCCCTTGTCGCGCGTCTCCTCGTCCTGGAATTCCGCCTCAAGAACACCGCTAGCTAACAACCTTACCGCCCTATAACGAATCTTCTCTTCGCGCATAGTGCGGCGCATATCCTCGGTGTAGGAATTCAGCGCTTTATCAATAACCGTCTTCATGTCCACTTCCATCAGAAAGTGGACACCACCACGCAAATCCAGTCCCAGGTACATAGGTTTGGCATCAAAGAAATCCAGCCATACTGGAGTCGCCGGTACCAGGTTTAATGCAACCGTGTAGGCATCACCTAATTTACTCTGAAGCAAATCACGCGCCTTCAACTGGCTGCTGGTACTCTTTAGTCTGACTTTAATACCATTGTCATCCAGCACGGCGCCCAACACTTCAATCTCGGCATCCTTTAATTGCTGTTGAACATTTTCCAGAGTGGCAGCGGTTACCTTGGCGCTGCGGCTGCCGGAAATCTGTACTGCCGGATCTTCTCCATACAAGTTGGGCAGGGAATAGATACCGCCGATCACCAATACAAACAGGATCAGAATATATTTCCAGAGCGGGTACTGATTCATGAACAGATCTTCTTTCTTATTCTTATGCGGATTTTATTGTGCCTTTGGGCATCACAGACTGTACTGCCTGCTTCTGGATTTTTAGCGATACACCATCCGCTACCTCGACAGTGAGAAATTGCTCTCCCACCTGGGTCACGCGGCATAACATACCCCCATTGGTTACCACTTCGTCGCCCTTGGCCACCGCATCCACCATGGCCCGATGCTCTTTGGCACGTTTGGCTTGCGGCCGGATAAGCAAAAAATAAAACAGGGCAAATAAAACGCCCAACATAATAAAACTGCCAAATGGACTGGGCGGCGGTGCGTTACCTGCCGCAGCAGCGCCTTCCGCCAACGCTTCAGATATAAAGAAACTCATTATGCCTTCCTAAAATTCTAATTTAACCGTCAAGCGTTCACTTTTCCGGGGTTTGAGAAACTGCGCTGTCTTCCGGTGAGCGCTCCCTCACGGGGCGCATACCATAAAACTTCTGGACAAAATCATCCAGTGTTTTCGTTTCAATGGCCTGGCGTAGGCCACGCATCAGGCCCTGGTAATAGCTTAAGTTATGAATGGTATTAAGCCGGGAGGCCAGGATTTCCCCAGACCGGTACAAGTGCCGAAGGTACGCCCGGCTATAGTTTTTGCAGGTATAGCAGTCACATCGAGGATCCACTGGCCCAGTATCCCGGGCATACTGGCCATTGCGGATTTTGACCTCGCCTTCACTGGTAAACAGCCAGCCGTTCCGGGCATTACGGGTAGGCATGACGCAATCAAACATATCAATCCCCCGGCGCACAGCCTCTACCAGATCCTCTGGGGTGCCCACGCCCATGAGATACCGCGGCTTGTCCTCCGGCATCTGGGGTGCGGTATGGGAGAGAATACGAAACATATCCAGCTTGGACTCACCCACTGACAGACCACCGATGGCATAACCGTCAAAGCCAATCTGCTTCAGACCTGTCAGGGATATGTCGCGCAAGTGCTCGTACATACCGCCTTGGATAATACCGAACAACGCAGCCGGGTTATCGGCATGGGCAGCTTTGCTGCGCTCGGCCCAACGCAGGGACAGTTCCATGGAGGCCCGGGCCTCGGGTTCGGTTGCCGGGTGGGGGGTGCATTCATCAAAGATCATAACGATGTCCGCTCCCAGCGCCCGTTGAACCGCCATGGATTCTTCCGGCCCCAAAAAAATCCTGGCGCCATCCACCGGCGACTGAAAGTGCACCCCTTTTTCCGTGATTTTCCGGAGCTTTCCCAGACTCCACACCTGAAACCCGCCGGAGTCAGTCAGGATGGGGCCATCCCAGTGCATAAACCCGTGCAAGTCGCCATGCAAGTTTATGATGTCAGTGCCCGGACGCAGCATTAAATGAAAGGTATTACCTAAAATAATCTGGGCACCGGTGGTCTTCACCTCTTCCGGGGTCATAGCCTTGACCGTGGCATAGGTACCCACCGGCATAAACGCCGGCGTGTCCACCACCCCACGTTCAAACACCATGCGCCCGCGCCGGGCATCGTTATCGGTATGCAATAACTCGAATTCCATTGATCGATCTTCTCTTATTCTTTCTTTGGCAGGATAAACATGGCATCGCCATAACTGAAAAAACGATACTGTTTTTCTACCGCATGACCATAGGCATTTAAAACATTATCTTTACCGGCAAAGGCACAGACTAACATTAGCAGCGTGGATTCAGGTAAATGGAAATTCGTAATCAGCGCATCGATGGTTTTAAAACGATAACCAGGATAGATGAATATACTGGTCTCGCCTTCAAAAGGGCTCACCTTGCCATCTTTATCTGCGGCCGTCTCCAACGCCCGCACTACGGTAGTCCCCACGGCGACGATCTGGCCTCCCCGTGCGCGGGTATTGGCAATTTGCTGACAGACTTGCGCGTTTACCTGGATGACCTCGCTATGCATCGTGTGATCCACCAGGGACTCCACACGCATGGGCTGAAATGTCCCGGCTCCCACATGTAACGTAATAAACGCCGTGTTGATTCCCTTATCTCGCAGAGCGGCTAATATGGTCGCATCAAAGTGCAGGCCCGCCGTCGGCGCCGCAGCCGCTCCGGGGGTTTGCGCAAAAACGGTTTGGTAGCGTTCCCGATCAAAGGCCTCATCCATACGTTCGATATATGGCGGCAACGGAATGTGTCCCACTTCATCAAGGGCAACCATTAACGAGTCAGTTTCAAATTTCAATTCGAATAAATCCCCCCTGCGGCCGATGACCTCCGCTACCAACGTATTTTCCAGGATCAGGCGTTGACCCGGCTTGGGAGATTTACTAGCACGTACCATCGCCAGGGTATGTTGCTCGGGCAAGAATCGCTCAATCACGACTTCGATATTGCCGCCGGTTTGCTTTTTACCAAACAGGCGGGCCGGTATTACCCGGGTATCGTTAAACACCAGTAAATCGCCTGCCTTCAATAATTGCGGCAAGTCACGGAATTGACGATCCTCGATCTCTCCGTTACCCCCGTTGAGACACAACAAACGGCTGGCCGAGCGCGGTTCTGCCGGCCGCTGGGCAATCAGGGATTCCGGTAAATCGTAATAAAAATCGGACTTTCGCATGGGCGGCCAAGATTACCACAAGCCCGGTCTTGTTATGGACAGGAAGGACTCGCTATACTTGCCGCCCACTTTGCCGGGGTGGCGGAACTGGTAGACGCGCCAGACTCAAAATCTGGTGGTGGTGACACCGTGCCGGTTCGATTCCGGCCCTCGGTACCATTGTTTAATTGGGTATGTCCCGTGGAGCAAAAAATGGTAACGGTAATTTATCTTCACGGCAGGCCTGTCCGCGCAGCCATTACCAATGAGGCCGAACTCGCACTAGGGACTGTCACAAACCCTCTACTGGCTGACATCAATCTCATATTCGGATGTATGTTGGCCAAGCGTGTATGGTTTAAAGAGGATGTACCAAAAGATGCAGTGCAAATTACCGACAACCTCTACACAATTTTCAAAACAGTAAAGTATGCCAAGACCTGCAGCTTTGACGATATCGACAACGGTGCGGAGGCCTCGGACTACCCGCTGGTTGCCGATATAAAACACTTTGTACCGGACTGGCTGGAGATTGATTTCAAGAAAGGAAAGTGGTGTGGAACATTTGGTTTTGACCGTGAGTTAGCCAAGACTCTTAACCGGGTCATGGTTGGCGATCAATCGCTGGCCTGACAACAAATATTCCTGCTTTAGAACCTACTCGGTAAAAATATGCTTTTATGATTATGCCGCCTGCACGGGAATGGCATGGCGTACTTTCTGAATCTGATTATTCTCGTCAACGTAAACCAGACGCGGTTTGAAGCTGGCCAATTCCTTTTCATCCATGGTGGCATAAGTACAGATAATAATAATGTCACCCGGGTCAGCCTTATGCGCGGCGGCGCCGTTTACCGAAATAATGCCAGAGCCAGCCTCAGCACGAATAGCATAGGTGCTGAAACGTTCACCATTGGTGATGTTGTACACCTCCAAGCGCTCATACTCATAGATATCAGCCGCTGTCAGCAGCTTGTCATCAATGGCGACAGAGCCTTCGTAGTCCACTTCAGAGTGGGTGACGGTAACACGATGTAATTTTGATTTGAGCAGGGTTCTTTGCATGGATCCGGGGTTAGTCAGCTATATAATGGCGCTAGTATACGACATATTTTGGGGATTAGTGAGCGTGTTTCAAGGTCATCTCCAAATTATCGATTAATCGTGCTTTTCCCAGCCGGGCCGCCACCAGAATCACCAGATCCTTGTCCTCTTTGGTAGCAGGGGCCAGATCCCGCTGGCGACATACCCTGACATAATCCGGCTCGAACCCCTGGGCTGACAACACCACAGCGGTATCCTGTTCCATCTTGGGAGAAAAAGCACCTTGAGCAATTATTTGATCGCGCAGTGACTGCAGGGTCTCGTACAAGTGGGGTGCGATAGCCCGCTGATCTTTGGTTAAGTACTGATTGCGAGAGCTCATGGCCAGGCCATCTGTTTCGCGTACGGTATCGACACCAATGATATCGACAGGCATACCCAGATCCTGCACCATCAATTTGATGATAAACAACTGCTGATAGTCTTTTTTACCAAATACGGCAACATGTGGCTGGACCAGATTAAACAAACGATTGACCACAGTTGTAACACCACGAAAATGGCCCGGTCGTGATTTGCCACATAACATATCGCTAACCCCCGGTACCTCAACAAATGTCTGAGCCGCCATGCCTCGGGGGTAAATGGCCTCCACCGTCGGCATGAACAACATGTCGGCGCCTTCTGACTCAAGTACCGTCCGATCCTGCTCCGGTGTGCGGGGATAGCCGGATAAATCTTCGCTGGCACCGAACTGCATAGGATTGACAAATATACTGCACACTACAAAGTCTGCATGGCCGCGCGCAACTTTCACCAACTTTAAATGACCGGCGTGCAAATTACCCATGGAGGGAACAAACGCGATGGTCTTTTTCAGCGCCCGCAATTCGGTAATGCGCGCCCTGAGATCGCTGATGGATTCGATGACAACCATAAAAATTAGAAACTGTGCTCAGCAGCCGGAAATGTTTTTTGTTTTACGGCACCAATATAATTCTTGATGGCCTGCCCGATGCTGTCACAGCCTTGCATAAAGTTTTTTGAAAATTTAGGGCTGGGCCGCGGATATATACCCAGCATATCCTGCAACACCAAAATCTGGCCATCGCAGTCCACCCCAGCACCAATACCAATGGTTGGGATAGTTAAGGCGTTGGTAATTTCTTTCGCAAGACTTGCCGGCACAGCCTCCAACACCAATGCGCCAGCGCCAGCCTGCTCCAGGGACCTTGCATCATCCAGTATGCGCTGAGCCGAATCCGCTTCCTTACCCTGAACTCGGTAGCCACCCAGCTGGTGTACCGACTGCGGCGTTAAACCCAGATGTGCGCATACCGGCACACCACGCTCCACCAAAAAATGGACAGTTTCCACCATGGGTGCGCCGCCCTCCAGTTTTACCATTTGTGCATCGCCCTCTTTCATAAGCATACCTGCACTTTCCAGCGCCTGTTCACGATCAATCTGGTAGCTCATAAAAGGCAGATCAACAACAAGTAACGCGCGCATTACCCCGTTGGCAACACATCGGCTATGGTACGCCATGTCTTCCAGAGTAACCGGGATGGTGCTGTCGTAGCCCTGCATAACCATACCCAGCGAATCTCCCACCATAATCAAATCCATACCGGCGTCATCAATCAAACTGGCAAAACTGTAGTCGTAGGCGGTCAGGCAGGCGATTTTCTCTCCCTGTTTTTTCATTTCCTTGAGCGTGGCGACGGTAACGGTTTTACTCATGATGCGTGTGATAAGGGGTTAAAGAAATGTCTGCCGCTTTTGATGGTTCCAATATGATCCAGCAGCACCTGAAAGTCCTTGTCATTATCCACCAGATTGATGTCAGACGCATTCACTATCAGCAATGGTGCTTCAGTATATTGGTAAAAAAACCGGGTGTACGCCTCCACTAGCCGGTTCAGATACTCATGATCGACAAAACGTTCATACTCAATTCCGCGCCGCTGAATACGGCTGGCTAAAATCTCTGCCGGTGCCTGCAGATAAATCACAAGATCGGGCCGGGGTAAATCCAGGCGCAACTGAGAATAAACCTGTTCATACAATCTCAGCTCATCGTCATCCAGGTTAGCACGGGCAAACAGGCTATCCTTCTCCAACATAAAATCGGAGACATATCCCGGCCGGAACATGTCTCCCTGTTTTAGCTGCTCAATCTGACGGGCCCGCTGGAACAGGAAAAACAGCTGGGTCGGCAAGGCGTAGTGTTTGCGCGAATGATAAAAACGTTCAAGGAATGGATTCTCCTCCGGCTGCTCCAGCAACAACTCGCTACCAAAGGCATCGGCCAGACGCCGGCA
>JAOUNW010000029.1 GCA_029880755.1 Gammaproteobacteria bacterium | reverse complement strand
CGCCGACGTTGAACATCCCACTATGCTTGTTCTGGAACGAATAGCCCTCATGCTCATGGACGAGAGTGTTAGTATTGATGACTTGGAAATCGCAGATTTTGTTAAGCGCTTTCATGCGGAAATCGAGGAGAAACAGGATAATAATAATTATTCCTGGCACATGGGTGTGGAGCTGTTCAACTTATTCAGTAAGCGCAAGGAAGTGCCAAGCCTGCGTATCCTGGAACGGATTCGTATCCCTTATCGTGACGATAACCGCTATGTTTGGGAGTTCGCGGAATTCGATTGGAATCAGGGTATTGAGTATATGGCTGCCAGTCAGCGGCAGGTGCGTAAGCATGTTAGTGTAATCGAAATGGCAAACGAGGTGGATTGTGAGTTGGCCGGCGACGATGCCCAGGAAATATGGATATGTTCTGACAATATGCGTCCCTATGAAGATGATTTGACTGACAGTCAGGTTAGTTTTAATGATATGTGGGGAAAAGAACCGGTTTCTGATCCTTTTCATTACCATGAATGGGACTACCAGATTCAACTACATCGTCCTGATTGGACCACGGTGTATGAACGTCGCCAATCAAGAGGCAATCCGGAAGATATTGAAAGTATTCTTTCCGAGTACAAACCCGTTGCTTACCGTATCAAGCAGATTATTGACTTGCTGACGCCAGAAGGTGTTCAGCGGGTACGCAATATGGAAGACGGTGATGAGATCGATATAAATGCGGCCATTGATGCCATGGTAGCTATTCGTATGGGTGAACAGCCAAACCCGCGTATTACTATGCGTAATGTCCTGAAAACACGTGACCTGGCTGTAGTGGTGCTGATGGATCTGTCTGAATCGACCAATGAAATGGTGCGAGGCACCGACAAGACTATTTTGCAGTTAACGAAGGAAGCCGCTACTCTGGTGTCCACTGCCATTAATGGAATCGGGGATCCCTTCGCGGTTCATGGGTTTGCTTCAGATGGTCGGCACGATGTGCAGTATTATCGTTTCAAAGATTTCAATCAGCACTTCGATGATGAGGTCAAAGGGCGACTGGCGGGAATGCAAGGCGGGCTTTCTACACGCATGGGCGCGGCCATACGTCACGCTGGCCAACATTTGTTAAGACAACCTGAACGACGTAAATTGCTATTGGTTGTGACAGATGGCGAACCTTCTGATATAGATGAAAGAGATCCACAGCATCTGCGCCACGACACTAAAAAAGCCGTGGAAGAGCTGTATACCAAGGGAATTCTTACCTATTGTTTGACTCTTGATCCTTATGCTGACAATTACGTAAAACGCATTTTCGGTGAAAACCACTACACTATTATCGATAATGTACAAAGACTGCCCGAAAAACTACCCCAGCTGTTTGCCAGTCTGACAAGCTAGCCGGTTCCTAATCCGTCGAAGAGAGGAAACTGTGGAAGGAAATTCAACGTATAAAAGAAATCCGTCATTAGCCGTTATGGCCCAGCTGATTTTCTGGAGCAGGTGGCTCCAAGCCCCTCTTTATCTCGGACTGATTGTGGCTCAGGCGGTTTATGTCTATCACTTCATGATTGAGCTGTATCACCTGGTACACAAGGCCGCATCTATAGGTGAGACGGAAATCATGCTGATAGTGCTGGGGCTGATCGATGTTGTGATGATAGCTAACTTATTGATTATGGTGATAATCGGTGGCTATGAGACCTTTGTTTCCCGGTTGAATCTTAGAGAGCATCCCGATCAGCCTGAGTGGTTGTCGCATGTTAATGCGGCCACCATGAAAATCAAGTTATCCATGGCGTTGATTGGAATTTCGTCCATACATTTATTAAAGACCTTTATTAACGCCGACCAAATGAAGTCTGATACCATTATGTGGCAAGTGGCCATTCATATTACGTTCTTGCTCTCGGCCTTGGCGATGGCCTATACCGACAGAGTTATGACCCGGACCTTAATTGAGACACACGACAGTAGCCATGCTCTATGAGGGAACAAACTGGTCTTGGACGGAAATTAGATCGCATACAGCAACTGGCAATGATGCAAGCCAAAAAGGGCGACTGGAACCCGGACGGCAATTTGGCAGGAGATGATGACTAATCGGTTTACAAGACATCTGGAAGTGCCGGTATTTGAAAACCAGGGCGTTACACTGAATGCCAATTACTACAACCATGTGCAGGTAGCGTTAAAACGTCTGGGCGGGCCAATCAGGCTTTCTATTCCGAAATTAAAAACACTGGATCTTATATTGCAGGATGATGCCTGGGTGATTGTCGATCGGGCCTTTAATGATATACCCATAGCCGCCTGGACAGATTTTGAAGTGAAAAAACGCGATAACTTGTACGAACCTATTAAATGCCGGAAGAAGCTGTATCACGCCCACGGAAACATTATACTGGGACGAACCCTGGAGGCTATGGAGATGCTTCTGGGTGAAGCGCTTGATTCTCTGGCACCGGAAAGTGATGGCGGCGTGATTCCTTTCCATCGCGATCATTAGTTGGACCATTTGCAGGAGATCAGCCTTAATGAATATTGTTAGTAGAATTGGTGTGCTGAGAGCGGTTTTGGCCTTTGTCGCCATATCTATTGTTGTCATGTCCCAGTTTACTGGTGACCGCGCTGTCTATGAAGGCTGGCGCATGGTCCCCACCCTGATTGTGCCGGCTATTGTGCCAATAGTTTTTTTCGTGCTGTTGCTGGATATGCTGATGAGCGGGGTGTTCATGGCTGATGCGGAAGGGGAAGGAAAGAAAAAGTTCAAATTTATTATAATGATGGACTTGGTATTTGTTTTAGGTGTCGCAACATTATGGTTCCCCTATTTTTATTCCATCGCTAATCGATAGGCATCGAACCGGAATAATTGGCATGTCAAGTACTTCATCTGATCTTGTTCCTGTAGAAATAAAGCTGCATCAGAAGTCTCGAATGCTGGAGGTTGTCTTTGATGACGGTGCTCACTTTCAGTTACCCTGCGAGTACTTGCGTGTTTTCTCGCCGTCGGCGGAAGTGAAGGCGATGACGAATCGTGGCGATATAGTAAAGGGAAAACAGAACGTCAATATCACAACGATCACCCCCATAGGCCATTATGCTGTACAGCTCACGTTTGATGATGGACATGACACCGGTGTTTATTCCTGGGAAACACTGTATGAACTGGGAAAGAATCAGCAGAACAACTGGTCAAGCTATCAAAAGAAACTTGCAGGTGTTAAGTCACCCGAAGTGTCCGGCCCCATACGTGTACGTATATTATATTTTGTTAACTTGCCCGGTGAGTTGGGACTGGAGTCGGAACATACAGATGTTCCGGATTCGGTGAAGACCGTTAAAGAATTGATTGACTGGATAAAGGGGCGCGGCGAAAAATGGAACAAGGCCTTAAGCAAACACCCGTTAAAGATTACGATTAATAAGCAGTTTGTCGATCCGGAGGCCATAATCCGAAACAACGATGAAATCGCGCTGGTGCCAGCTCCTCCCTCTGTGGCGGGTTGACCGAAAGCCTATTGCGGATTATTCCCTCCAGCCTCGAATTCCTCTTTCTCGACCCGTGTATTGATATTGGCGAACGTCGAGATCTGATCACTGAAATCTGCTGTGGCATGGTTTTGACTGCTAATCCATCGCTGCACGCCCAGTTCTCCTTTGTCTATGGCAGTTGTTAAATCAGACAGCAGCGTGCAGCGGTAGAGCGCCGTAACAGGCTGCATTCGCTGGCCATCATGGGCAACGCATATGTCCGGGTTCTTCGTGTTCATGCAATTCATAAACCGGACAGAGAGATCCTTGGGGAGTCTGGGGGAGTCGCAGGGTACGGTGAGTATATACGGTGTCACCGCCCGTTTCATGGCGCTGGCCACCCCGGCCAGTGGTCCCCGGTAATCCGTTGTGTCATCCGCAATCACCGGAAAACCGTAAGCGCTATACTGTTCGAGAGAGCGATTAGCATTGATGATAATGCTTCCTACCTGGGGAGCCAGCTGGTCGATGATGTGGGCAACCATAGGGCGCCCGGCGATGACAATCAGACCCTTATCCTTGCCATCAAAACGGCTACCTTTGCCACCGGCAAGAATGACACCGGTAATGTCTTTTTGTGTAATCGTCACCCCAGGAGTTCGTTAAATGGAATAAAGGTAACGTCCTCACCTTTTGTAATAGTGTGGTGTTCAGGCAGTTCCACCAGGCCATTGGCCCAACTGGTGGAGGTAAGGACGCCGGAACCTTGTTTGCGGAAGACATCAACCCGGGCGGGTTCACCATTAACAGTGGGCATTAAGCGCGCGCGCAGGAACTCTCTTCGCGGTCCTGATTTATTCCAGTCGAAGGCAGCACTTATTTTTAGGCGAGCGGGCATAATATCTGTACGTCCCTGGGTTTTAAGCAAATAGGGGCGGGCGAACAGGCAAAAAGTGACAAATACCGAAACCGGATTTCCCGGCAGTCCTATGAAAGGTATGTGGTTGACGTGCCCGTAAGCCAGCGGCTTGCCCGGTTTCATCGCAATACGCCACATTTCCACTGCACCTAGTTGTTCAATGGCGGCTTTAACGTAGTCTTCTTCGCCGACGGAAACCCCGCCCGTAGTCATGACAATATCCGCCTGCAGGGCGGCAGACTCCAGTGTTTTGCGTGTTACCGCTAAATCATCAGCAATTGTGCCGAGATCAATGATGTCCATGCCCAGCGCCTGAAGCAGGCCCGTGAGTGTGTAGCGGTTGGAATTGTAAATTTGTCCTGCCTTCGCGGCTTCCCCCGGTAGCGCCAATTCATCGCCTGTGGAAAAAATAGCAACACGCAATTTCCGGTACACAGAAATTTCGGCGGCGCCGACGGAGGCGGCCAGACCCATCTCCTGCGGGCGCATCTTGGTGCCGGTTGTCAGTACAGTGTCACCTATTGCGATATCGTCACCGGCCCGGCGAATGTTATTGCCCGCTGGTGCCGGCTTGTTGATAAGTACTGTTTCACCGGTCTGTTGACAATGTTCCTGCATAATGACGGTATCGGCATGTTCGGGCACAGGGGCACCGGTAAAGATGCGCGCAGCCGTGCCTGGTTGCAGCGGTAAACCAATAGTGCCCGCCGGAATGCGCTGACTGATCGGTAACGACGTGCTGCCTTCCAGATGCAAATCGGCTACCCTGACAGCGTAACCGTCCATGGCGCTATTGTCCCAGGGTGGCACGTTAATACTCGAGACAAGTGATTCAGCTAACGTTCGGCCCAGTGCGTGTTCAATTCGAATTTTTTCGGTTTTAGTCGTGGGCTTGGCATTATCCAGTAAAAACGAGATAGCCTGGTCAACATTCATAAGCTTTGACGAAGAGAAGCAGGGATCGGACATAATTGATTGCCGTGTACCTTTTATTTTGAAACGGGAGAGAGGTTATTTTTCCTGTAGCCGCGGAAGCAGTTCCACGAAATTACAGGGACCATGCCGGGAATCAAATTGATCGTTGAGAATCTTGTCCCATGCGGTTCTGCAGGCCCCCGTGGATCCGGGTAAGCAAAAAATCAAGGTGCCGCCGGACAAGCCGCCGATGGCGCGTGACTGAATAGTGGATGTCTTGATTTCTTCGTAGGATAGCCAGCGGAAGAGTTCGCCAAAGCCGACAATTTCCTTGTCAAATAACGGCGCTACGGCCTCGGGAGTGACATCTCGCCCCGTCATGCCGGTGCCGCCGGTAATTAATACAACCTTAATGGCAGGATCGGCAATCCAGCGTGCCACCACCGCCCGGATTTCATAAATGTTATCGTGTAGGATAACTTTTTCTCCAAGTATGTGCCCGGCCTCGGTGAGTTTGTCTACCAGGGTTTTTCCGGAGCTGTCAGTCTCTTCAGTTCGGGTATCCGACACAGTGAGTACGGCCATGGTTAAGGGTGAAAATTCTCTCTTTTTACTGGATCCCATTGCGGCACTTCCTTAAACAATGTTGCAAATCAGGACTTGGATAATAAGTCCTGATCAATTGAATCGCCAGCGCTAAATCCCTATATTCATGCGCTATTTTATAGCGCAGGGTGCCAGTCGAAACAAAACCCGAGTAGGGCATCCGGTTATGTGGGTAGGCAACCCACTTTTCTAATTGATCTATATCAATATTAGATAATCCTTATTGTCTTAGACTCACGGCAATTCTGGGTTTATCGGGAAAAAGTTTTAGCAGTGTCGTTAAGTCGAAGACAATTCTTGCGCGGTGACCTTAATCGGAAGCATCAGGAAGTCCGCCCTCCTTGGGCCTTGATGGGTGATCGATTTTTGGAAATGTGTGATCGCTGTCACGCCTGTATTCATCAATGCCCCGAAAACATTTTAGTAACGGATTTCTCCGGGTTTCCGCGTGTGGATTTTCAAAAGGGTGGTTGCAGTTTTTGTGGAGAATGTGTTGACCACTGCGCACCCAAAGCACTGGATAAATCAGCAAGTACCAGACCCTGGTCAATTAGCATTAACATCGAAAATAACTGCTTGACCCATCAGCATGTCGTCTGTCAGGTATGCCGCGAGCAATGCGATCAAGGTGCAATTGCCCTGGTGCACAAGGTGGGTTCAGTTGCTGTGCCGACGATCAAGATGGACAAATGCACCGGCTGCGGCTTTTGTTTGGCAGTGTGCCCCGTCTCTGCCATCTCTATTGGTGCACCAAAGGAAAGCTTAATAGGTTTATCAAATAATGATAAGGAGTCGTTATGCATATAGCCGGTGTGGTGCTGCGTGTTCAGCCGCAACGTATTGAAGAAGTATGCAAGAGCATGACCGGTCTTGAGGGTGTAGAGCTCCATGCTGTCGACAACGACGGAAGACTGGTAGTTACTATTGAGGGAGAGGAAAGACAAGAGGTAGCAGACAGCATTTTTAAGCTGGACAGTCTCAAGTATGTTTTATCCTCATCTATGGTTTATGAAGAATCCGAAACTGATCACTAGCAATTGGAGATGTCGCAATGAAATTAACCAGACGCCAATTTATGAAAACCAATGCCGTTGCCGCAACTGCGGCCGCAGCCGGTTTGCAAATCCCTGGAATGAGTACTGCTCTTGCCAAAACTGATGCCACCATACGATGGGATAAGGCGCCCTGTCGTTTTTGCGGCACGGGATGCAGTGTCTTGGTGGGAACCCGGAATGACAGGGTAGTGGCGACCCAGGGTGATCCTGACGCCCCGGTCAACAAGGGACTCAACTGCATCAAGGGATATTTTCTATCGAAAATTATGTACGGTAAGGATCGCCTGACTACGCCATTGCTGCGCAAAAAAAATGGAAAGTACGACAAGAATGGTGAATTCACGCCTATTTCCTGGGATGAGGCATTCGACGTTATGGCCGAGAAATACACTGAATCTCTCAAGAAAAACGGCCCAACATCAGTAGGTATGTTTGGGTCCGGGCAATGGACCGTGTGGGAGGGTTATGCTGCCGCCAAATTTATGAAGGCTGGCTTACGTTCCAATAATATCGACCCCAATGCCCGCCACTGTATGGCGTCAGCGGTGGCTGGATTTATGCGTACCTTCGGCATTGATGAGCCAATGGGATGTTACGACGATCTGGAAAATGCCGATGCATTTGTCCTATGGGGTTCTAACATGGCAGAGATGCACCCCATATTATGGTCACGTTTAACTGACAGGCGACTCACGGCGGATCACGTAAAAGTAGCCGTGTTATCGACTTTCGAAAACAGGAATTTCGATCTGGCTGATATTGGTATTGTATTTAAACCACAGACGGACCTGATGATTCTCAATTATATCGCCAACTATATTATTGAGTCCGGGAATGTTAATAAGGAATTTGTTCAGAAGTACACGAATATTCGTCTAGGTAATACTGATATTGGTTATGGCTTAAGGCCAAATCACCCATTGGAAGTCAAAGCCAAGAACAGTAAGAATCGTGACGATACTATCGGCTCGAAACCGATGACCTTTGAGGAGTATGCCAAGTTTGTTTCTACCTATTCTCTTGCGTACACCTCCAAGCATAGCGGTGTTCCTGAAAAGGATCTGTTAGCGCTGGCAAAATTGTATGCTGATCCAAAACGCAAGGTAACATCGTTCTGGACCATGGGCTTTAATCAGCATACTCGCGGCACCTGGGCCAATAATCTTATCTATAATATTCACCTGCTAACCGGCAAGATTTCCGAACCGGGTAATAGCCCGTTTTCCCTGACAGGTCAGCCGTCTGCCTGTGGTACGGCGCGTGAAGTGGGAACATTTGCCCATCGCTTGCCGGCAGACATGGTGGTTATGAAAAAGGAACATCGGGACAAGGCGGAGAAAACCTGGAAACTGCCGGAAGGCACCATACCGGACAAGCCCGGCTATCATGCAGTGCTGCAAAACCGCATGCTCAAGGATGGCAAGCTTAATGTGTATTGGGTAATGTGTAACAATAATATGCAAGCGGCGGCCAATATGAATGAGGAAGGTTATCCGGGCTACCGCAATCCGGCTAACTTTATTATTGTTTCCGATCCCTATCCTACAGTGACGGCTCAGGCCGCTGATCTGATTTTGCCCACAGCCATGTGGGTAGAGAAAGAGGGCGCCTATGGCAATGCGGAACGCCGTACCCAGTTCTGGCGTCAGCAAGTACCGCCTCCCGGACAGGCTAAATCCGATTTGTGGCAAATCGTTGAATTCAGTAAACGCCTCAAGATAAAGGATGTTTGGCCTGCGGAGCTGATCAAGAAAAAACCGGCCTACGAAAATAAAACCGTATACGAGGTGCTGTTCGAAAATGGTCAGGTGAACAAGTATCCACTAAGCGATTTACAGAAGGGCCATGACAATGATGAAGCCAGGCATTTTGGTTATTACATTCAGAAAGGGCTGTTTGAGGAATATGCTTCGTTCGGCCGGGGCAAGGCCCATGATCTGGCAGACTTCGATGTCTATCATCAAGCGCGTGGCCTACGTTGGCCGGTAGTGAATGGCAAAGAAACCTTGTGGCGTTTCCGAGAGGGCTATGATCCCTATGTTAAAAAAGGTGAAGGGGTCAAGTTTTATGGTAAGCCCGATGGAAAGGCCATTATTTTCGCGCTTCCTTATGAGCCGCCTGCTGAAATGCCAGACGCTGATTTTGATTTGTGGCTGGTGACCGGTCGTGTGTTGGAGCATTGGCATTCCGGATCAATGACCCGGCGTGTGCCGGAGTTGTATCGTGCGTTCCCCGATGCGCTTGTTTTTATGAACCCGGAAGATGCTAAGGCCAAGGGCCTGCGCCGGGGCATGGAAGCGAAGCTACAGTCGCGACGTGGCGCCATAACTGTTCGGGTAGAAACACGTGGACGCAACAAACCTCCGAAAGGCGTTGTTTTTGTTCCATGGTTTGATGCCAGCCGACTGATTAATAAGTTAACGCTGGATGCTACCTGTCCCATTTCCAAGGAAACGGACTTCAAGAAATGCGCTGTAAAGGTAAGCAGGGTCTAGGAGTAGTTGGTGAACACCCGGGGGCTTTTTCAAGCGGCAGAGCGCTCCGCGTTTTATGGCAGGCGAAAATTTCTGTCTGACGCGGTTAAGGTCACCTGCGGGGTGGTGCTGTTCGGTTTACCATTGGCTATGTTAGCGCGCAAGGCGCGTGCCTTACCGGCAGATGCCATTCGACCTCCGGGTGCGTTGAACGAGGATCAGTTTCTCGGTGCCTGTGTGCGTTGCGGCCTGTGTGTCAGGGCTTGCCCTTTCGATACCTTGCGTTTATCGGAATTTGGCAGTCAGGTGGCAACCGGCTCTCCTTATTTTGTTGCGCGAGATATACCCTGCGAGATGTGCGAGGATATCCCCTGTGTAGCAGCCTGCCCCACTGGTGCGTTGGATAAGAGTTTGACGGACATTGATAATGCCAAAATGGGGTTGGCAGTGCTCGTGGACCAGGAGAACTGCCTGAATTTTCTTGGCTTGCGCTGCGATGTTTGTTATCGAGTGTGTCCGGTAATTGATAAGGCCATCACATTGGATCTTCAACACAATGTCAGAACTGGAAAGCATTCCCGCTTTATTCCTGTCGTCCACTCAGAGTATTGTACCGGCTGCGGCAAGTGTGAGAAGTCCTGTGTTCTTGAGCAAGCCGCTATCAAGGTGTTGCCATTACATCTTGCCAAAGGCGCCCCCGGGCAACACTATCGGCTCGGTTGGGAAGAAAAAGAGAAGGCCGGAAAGCCCCTGGTCCCGGGCATCATTGATTTGCCGGATCGTTTGCCGGAGTCCTATCAATGAAACCAATGCCTGGTGCTGATGCAGTAAAAGAGAAAGGCTGGTGGAAGAGCCATCAATGGCTGTTATTGAGGCGCTCAAGTCAAATCGGCATTCTTTTGTTATTTTTGGCAGGTCCATGGGCCGACATTTGGGTTGTTAAAGGCAACCTTAATTCAAGTTTGACGCTGGATATTTTACCACTGACGGATCCCTATGTTGCACTACAGTCTTTGTTGGCGGGCCAGAGCCTGATGGCCGATGTCGTTATTGGCGCAGTGGTGGTTGCGGGATTCTATATTTTAATCGGTGGCCGCAGCTATTGTTCCTGGGTATGTCCGGTGAATATTATTACTGATTTATCAGAATGGTTAAGGCGCCAACTTGGATTGTCAAGCAGCGTATCTCTGAGAAGCTCTCTTCGCTATTGGTTATTGGCTGCCACTTTCATCGTAGCGGTTGCGTCAGGTGTTATAGCATGGGAACTGGTTAATCCGGTTTCCATGTTGCATCGGGGAGTGATCTTCGGCATGGGTTTCGCATGGACGATAGTTCTGGCAGTCTTTTTGTTTGATCTGGTTGTCAGTCGTAGAGGATGGTGTGGTCATTTATGTCCAGTTGGCGCGTTTTACAGTTTACTGGCAAGCTACAGTCCGTTACGTATCAGCGCTAGCCGCCGTAATGCGTGCAACGACTGTTTGGATTGTTTTGCAGTTTGCCCGGAACCAAAGGTAATCTCGCCTGCATTGAAGGGTGTGGAAAAGAATATTGGACCGGTTATTTTATCACCGCAATGTACCAATTGCGGACGATGTATAGATGTATGTTCCAAGAAAGTTTTTCAATTTAGCAGTCGTTTCAATAATCAGATGGAGGCAATGCCATGAAGAAGCCCATGATGCTGACTTTGGTCATCGCGTTTGGTGCCGTTATTGTTCAGTTTACTAATTCAGTGTTGAATGCGAACGCGGCGGACCAGGTTGTACAGTCTTTACGCGGAAAAGTACCGATAGCAGAGGAAAACGGTGCGCCAGCTATGAAACAATGGCAGCGGGATCGTGATCCGATTCCAAGGGATTATGTACAGCAACCTCCACTGATTCCTCATAAGACGGATACCTATGAGATTACGGCCAAAAATAATAAATGCCTCAGCTGTCATAGCTGGAGCCGTTATAAAGAAGTGGGTGCCACCAAGATCAGTTTGACGCATTTCAAGGACAGAGCAGGAACCGATATGGCCAATGTATCACCTAGACGTTATTTCTGTGACCAGTGTCACGTACCGCAAGTAGATGCCAAACCCCTTGTCGAGAATACCTTTGACCCTATACAGGCGGTCAAACAGCAGTAGTCTCGTAAAAGCGCAATGTAAAGTGGATAATAATTTCGAATCAGGTGGTGACCATGTTAAAAGATAGTAAGCTTGGTAAACTCGTTGTTCAGTTGTGGGAGGTCTCGAAGCGGCCAAGCACGAAATATTCCCTGGGGGCACTACTGAGTGTCGGATTCGTCGCAGGTATTATTTTCTGGGGTGGTTTTAATACAGCGATGGAGGCCACCAATACCGAGACGTTCTGCATCTCCTGTCATGAGATGGAAGAAAATGTTTACAGGGAGTACCGGGGGACAATTCACTACACTAACCGTACCGGTGTAAGGGCGACTTGCCCGGACTGCCATGTTCCGAAAGAGTGGACACATAAATTTTTACGGAAGATTCAGGCATCAAATGAGCTGTTTCATAAGGTGTTGCGTAGCGTGAGCACTCCGGAGAAGTTTGAGGCCAAGCGTCTGGAGTTGGCCCAACATGTTTGGGCATCCATGAAGAAAACTGACTCAAGGGAATGCCGTAACTGTCACGAGTTTGAGTCCATGGATTATAGCGCCCAGGGACGCCGTGCCAGCCGCCTGCACCAGGAAGGACTGGAGTCTGATAAAACCTGCATCGATTGTCACCAGGGGATCGCACATTCCTTGCCTGCCGGCATGAAAAATGGTCAGATTCAGTAAGGAAAATAAACAGCCAATTCGCAATTTATTTCATTGGCGTTAGAATGCTTCTCCTTTATTTGGATGGGAGAGCAAAATGAAGCAACAGTTGTTACGTGTACTTATTTTTGTAAGTTGTTTTATTTGGACGGCTGCGCAGGCAGCGCTGCAAACCGAGGATGTTACCTACGAAGCCAATGGCACCCAAATGAAAGGGTATTTGGCTTATGACGATAGTGCAAAAGGAAAGCGACCCGGCGTGTTGGTGGTGCATGAATGGTGGGGGCACAACGAACATGCGCGAAACCGTGCCGAGGCATTGGCCAAAATGGGTTATACCGCTCTGGCGCTGGATATGTATGGCGGTGGTAAACAGGCCCATCACCCTGACGATGCCGGAAAGTTTTCCGGGGAAGTAAAAAAGAATATGGACGTTGCTCAGGCAAGATTCGACGCCGCGCTCAAGTTGTTACAGAAACACTCTACTACAGACCCGGAAAGGATTGCCGCGATCGGATATTGCTTTGGCGGGGCGATTGTTCTGGAAATGGCAAGACGGGGTGTTGATTTGGATGCAGTAGCCAGTTTTCATGGAAGTCTTGGAACCAACTCACCTGCACAAAAAGGAAAAATCAAAGCAAAAATCCTGGTGGCCAATGGCGCTGATGATCCTTTTGTCCCTAAGGAGCAGATCGCTGCCTTCAAGAAAGAGATGGATCAGGCGGGCGTGGATTACCGTTTCATATCTTATCCGGGCGCTAAGCACTCTTTCACCAACCCTGGCGCTGACGCCAATGGCAAAAAATTCAATTTGCCGCTGGCGTATAACAAAAAGGCGGATAAAGCCTCCTGGAAGGAAATGAGTAAATTGTTTAAACGCGTGTTTGCCAAACCCTGATACGTCGCTAACGGCAGGCAGGGCCTCGTTAATAGAGGCCCCTCCTGGGGGCCTGCCGCCTTTAATGCCGCACCCGGGCATTTGTGGCCGCTCCGGGCTCATTTCTTCTCTTCTATTTGACTCAAACTGAAACCAAACAGCGATATTTATCAGTAGCTTATGCCTATAACCCGGTGATCCCGCTCTAGGCATGTTAATTGCAATGTTATTGATCCAGAGCCCCTTTAGCGGAAGGGGGTGAAGAGGGGTCAGGGCGCGCAGGAAGTTAGCGCGTATCGCCATGCCTTGTGTCGATATTTCAATAAGGAAGCTGGTTGCATATTTGGTCTATGAGCTGCGTTCAGAAATGTCTGTTTTGCTTTAGGTCCCTGAGCCGAATATGGGTTTCCGGTCCCGGACTGGGACTGCTGACCGGGTTTTTTGCCATCCTTGTGTTAATGGTGACCATGACTCTCGTGGGGTTAGGGCGCATGGATATGATGCAAAAGCGTCTCGATAGCATTGTCAGTAATCACATGGAGAAAATCATGCTGGTAACACGTATGCGTGTTGCTGCCAGGGAAAGAACGTTGAGCCTGCACAGGATGGTGTTGTTAGGCGATCTGTTCGAGCGCGACCATGAATGGACGCAGTTTAATAACAATGCCAGTAATTTTACAGACGCACGTTTAAAGCTTTTATCGTTATCAATGACACAACAGGAGCAGGAGATTCTTGATCGCCAGAATGATTCCACCCAGAGAGTTGTGCCACTTCAGGAACGCGCCGCTGGATTGACGCTGGACGGGAAAATTAGCGAAGCACGAAAATTACTGGTGGGCCGGGTGGTGCCACTACAGGAAGCGGTACTCGAGCAACTTGATCTATTATCGGCAACACAGGAAAAGGCCGCTAAAAGGGCATCAGAAAATACTCTGGCGAGCTATGAGCGGACACGGTCATGGATGGTGGTTATGACAGCCTCCGCCATCGGCTTGAGTTTGATGATCGCTATCGTCGTGGTGCGCCGTACCAGTAAAATAGATAAGAAGTTGCGCCATGAAAAGGAAAGAGCTCAGGTCACGTTATACAGTATCGGCGACGGTGTAATTACTACTGACTCGCAGGGAAGAGTGGAGTCGTTAAACTATGCAGCGGAAATCCTCACGGGCTGGAAACACGGTGATGCGCTTGGCGTAGATATTACAGAAGTATTTAACATCGTCCATGACAGCAATTATGAATCTGAACCCAACCTGGTAAGGAATGCGCTGGAGAAAGGAGAAGTCGTAACGATCTCCAATGATGTTGTGCTAAAAACCAGGGGAGGCGAAGATCACGCCATCGAGGCGACAGCAGCGCCCATATTGTCAACTGAGGCTCAAAGCGCAGGTGCTGTGTTGGTATTTCACGATGTTACTGAAATGCGTGCCTTAAGTCGTGAGCTGGGTTACCAGGCTTGTCATGATGTGTTAACCGGGCTTTATAACCGGCGGGAGTTTGAGCAGCGGCTGACCAATGCGATCGAGCACGCCAGAAATAATGATACCCAACACGCCTTGTGTTATATCGATCTGGATATGTTCAAGGTGGTAAATGATACCTGTGGCCACGCTGCCGGTGATGAGCTGCTTCGGCAGGTGTCAATGATCCTAAAAAACAAGGTACGAAAACAGGACATACTTGCCCGCCTGGGTGGCGATGAATTTGGTATGTTATTGGAGGCCTGTGATCTGGGTGCTGCTCAATGCATATCAGAGGATATTCGCCAGAGCATACGAAACTTCCGATTTATATGGGAAGACAAGTCCTTTGAGCTTGGGGTAAGTATTGGCGTGGTAGCGGTTACGCCTGCTAGCGGCAATATTTCTGACTTGTTTCGTGCTGCTGATATTGCCTGCTACGCTGCCAAAGACCGGGGGCGCAACCGCATACACGTTTTTTATCCCGATGATCGTACGCTTAAACAACGCCAGGGCGAGATTAACTGGGTCAAGAAAATCAATAATGCCCTGGAGGCGGGACTGTTTTGCCTTCATGCTCAGGAGATTCGTCCATTGGATCCAGTTAACAACCTGGGTCACCAATACGAACTATTGATACGGATGATGGGCGAGGGCGGAAAGTTGATTCCTCCCATGTCTTTCTTGCCTGCGGCGGAACGCTATAATCTGATGCCGTTGCTGGATAAATGGGTAATAAGGCAGGCATTTTCCATCATCAGCGAGTGTAACCGTACACAGGGATTTAATATCGATTGCTTCAATATCAACCTCTCAGGGCAATCCTTGTCAGAGAAGGACCTGCTGCCGTTTATTGCTGAAGAATTTAATAAGAGCCAGATTTCTCCTGATCATGTCTGTTTTGAAATCACGGAAACTGCTGCCATTGCCAACATGACCAGGGCGTCATTACTGATAAAAAGTCTGAAAGATATCGGTTGCCGCTTCGCATTGGATGATTTTGGGAGCGGCCTGAGTTCTTTTGGCTACCTGAAAAATCTTTCCGTGGACTATGTAAAGATTGATGGTACTTTTGTGCGTGATATCGCCACGGATGCGGCAGATTTGGCTATGGTCAAATCCATTAATCAGGTTTCCCATATTATGGGAATTAAAACCATTGCCGAGTATGTTGAGACAGACGCGATTTATCGTCAGGTGACAGATATCGGTATAGACTACGCCCAAGGAATGTATATTGCAGCCCCAAAACTTCTTGAGCCTGCCAAGCTGGTAGTCTTGTCCGGTTAGGGCTGGATGTTATTTTTTTCTGCCTGGCGGCGTAAATCCTGCGGGGGCTGCTCCCATGCTTCCCTCTCCGAACAGAAAACCAAGCATGTGTTGTTCTATTAAATCAATGCTTCTGGGGTCGGCGGTGCTCAGGCCATTTTCATTGATAATCATGGTGAGACGTTCCAGCCATTTGCTCCAGCCCTCCCGGGAGATGTTGTCATAAATCCGTTTCCCCAAATCACCGGGATGGGGTGGCCGGTCAAGTCCTTCGGCTTCCTTTTTCAGCACCAGGCAGTATATGGTTCTGGACATTTTCTTTACCTTTCATAAAGTTAGTTGAGGACAATCGTAATGATTGCACCCTTGATATGGTTATCTTTATAAGACTATCGTAACCAATCCTGAAACAAAATGCTAAACTAGCATACCCTTAAGTCACCCTAGATTAGGGGGCATATTAATTTTTGTAACTTCAGGAGCATCCTATGAGCCAGACAAGCGTCGATTATCCCGCCGAATTAACCGATCTGGAATTAAAATTGACATCGACCGCCACAGAAAAAATGGCCGAATTGATGAGCCAGGCGGACCCCGGTCTTTTGGGTATCAGGGTGTTTGTCGGCGGCGGCGGTTGTGGTGGCATGCAATATGGCCTGACCTTTGTTGAAGATGCCAATGATTAT
>JAOUNW010000183.1 GCA_029880755.1 Gammaproteobacteria bacterium | reverse complement strand
AGATACCGCTTGTAATGCTTACTGCCGCATCTCGCGGATCAGTAAAAACTCCACCAGATTAGCTGTCCCGAGCAAACCTTTGGTAAGCACCGAACGTGGGGCCGGCGGCATCGATGTCAACGCGGTAACACCGGAAACCAGATGCAGCTTCAGGGCCAACCGCACATCCGGACGCAGCAGCTTATCGCACTGACGTAATACGCGTCTGCGCAACCCAATACCATCCTTCCCCAGCACGATAAACAGGTCCAATACGGCGCCATACGTACCATCGACATCCTGAAAAGCGTGATTTACGTTGATGCGCTGTATTTGTGTACGCAAATCGTTTGGCTTACGGGCGACATGATGGGCAAGATAGTCCCGGGCTTTATCGCTCCAGTGGGTGACGTTCAAATACAGTGATTTATGGCCGGAAATTAAAAACGCGGGCTCAACGGGTATTTCTGCTTCGGCGTCCCATAATGCCGGAGTGAGGTAGTTATCCTTGTTACGCAAGAACAGCTCAACGGGGACCTGGCGAGTCATTATTAATACCTGATGTTGTATGCTATTTCATGGGACAGCTTCACAAGTCTCTGATTTACTAGCCGTATCTTAATAGCGTATTAAGATATTCATATTCCTACTCGTGTGGGTGAAATACATACAATCATGTATTATTTTTAATATGGTTATGTTGCGCGGCGGCAAAACAAGTGTGGCGGATACACCAAAACTGCAAATACTGTTACACCACCCGATTTCGAAATAACCCACCAAGTAACCGTCACAGATTAAACCACTGAGTCATCCGAAATCTTCGAACTTACTTCTCTTCACTGGATTCCCTGTACCTGGAGACTATAGCAATCCCTGAATTTCTTAATACCGCACTATGATAGTAAACAGGCGTCTTATAAGGACACCCTATTTGCGAATCTCAATTCCACTCGGGAAGTACACTTGAACCTCTATAATGTGAACTGGCTAACAGTTTTCATTAGACAATGCCATGACACTGATCCTAATAACAACAATATTAGTGTATTTGTGAGAATGAGAAGCGCGGGTGGTAGCAATTATGATATTAACAAACAAAACATATCTTGCCGTGGGCAGTCTGATACTGATCGCGGAAAAATCAGGCCCTTTATCGTTGCATGAAATAGCAAAGGTTTTCAGAATTTCCGTTTCCTATCTGGAACAGATCTTTTACCGGCTCAAACAGGCGAATCTGGTTCTTGGCGTACGTGGACCCAGCGGCGGTTACATATTGGCCCATGCCGCCACGGAAATCAGGCTGGTATCCGTATTGCAGGCACTAACGCCAAGACCTGTAACCACGAGCAATGAGGATCTCGACAGTTCCATACGCGAACGTCTATTGCAAAAAATGCGGTGCGAAGTCAGCCAGGCGTTGAGTAATTTGACGCTTGCCCAGATGATGACCGACAATCCGGCTACCGGAGATTCTCAAACCAGTCTGGTCTGACGGGAGTAAACGGCAACGTGGGCATGGGCGTTATTGCGATGCTACGGGCAATGCAATCCAGAAAGTAGCGCCCTTGCCTTCGTTGTTACGTACGCCAATGCGGCCTTCATGCAGGGTCATGAGTTGCTTGCAGATAGACAGACCGAGACCGGTACTGACTTCACCACCGGTGGGAAGATTCTGGGTGCGTTTGTGTTTCTGAAACAGGTTTTCCATATCCGTTCCGGTAATACCCGGTCCTTCATCGCTGACCTCAAAGTAGATGTCGCCATTACTTGAATAGCTGCGTAAGCGTGTAGTGGTTTTAGGTGGGCTGAATTTAATCGCATTTCCGATTACATTATCGACCACCTGCATAATACGATCCTGATCGGCATAGGCGTCAGGTATCGAGCTATCGAGCAAGTCCTCCAGTTCTATACCTTTGTTCCGCGCATATTCCTTGTTCTGCCGCAGGCATTCCCGGATGATCTCATTGAGCTGCAACTTGCGCCGCTTAAGCTTGAGCTGCCCGTGCTCAACAATGCTCAGATCCAGGTAATCTTCTATATGTTTCTGAATGGTGTGCGCCGAGCGAATCAGAAGATTCAGCATATCCTCAAGATCCGCCGTATTCGCATCAATCTTTCGCAGCTCATCCTGCATGACATCCGCTATATCAGTGATTACCGCCACTGGCTTCTTAATGTCATGACTGGCGATGCTGAGAAACTCCTGATTCTGCGCGGATAATTTTTTCAACACCAGGTGGGTGTTAACCCGGGCCAGCACTATTTCGAAATCGAAAGGCTTGGTGACGTAGTCATTCGCCCCGCCTTTCAAGGCAGCCATGGTGTGATCCAAATCATTCAGCGCCGTTACCATTATCACGGGCAATTGCACCAGAGAATGGGTTTTGCGGATCTCCAACAAGGCGGTGATGCCATCCATTACCGGCATCATAATGTCCAGCACGACCAGATCACACTCGTTGGTCTGCAACATATCCAGGCACTGCTGACCATCTTCCGCCTGTAACACCTTATGCCCCCGTTTTTCGAGGTGGCGCATGAGAATGTTCCGGTTTGCCGGATTGTCATCAACAACCAGTATTGTAGTTTGCTCTAACTGCATACTTTATTTGGCTTTCCATTATCCCTAAGGATATCGGCTGCGCCACTGTTTGCTTGACTGTCAATTGCTCTATAATTTAGATGTTTTGCTATTAAATGTGGGTGAAAACAATTAATTAAAAGCTGTGCCCAGTGGTCACACGTGCACTTAAACTGATCTTTTATTAATGGGACTGGCGCCGGTTAAAATGAATATGTAACTGCGCTTTTTTCCAATATTTTTATGTGGGTTGGGATATCGGCGACAGATTAATGTCAGACAGGAAGAAAGGATATAAGTCATTATGAATCATGTTATGGATACCGCGTTATTGGCACAAACGCCGATCTGTGGCGGGCTTAATGCCCCCGCCATTGAACTCTTAACCACGGGAGGACGGATTATTGAAGTCGCCGCCAGGGAATATTTTTTCCATGAATCAGATCCTGCCGATGCCATGTATCTGCTGCTCGAAGGCCGGGTTGCGGTCACCCGATACCATAAGGGTAAGGAATTTATCCTGGCATTTCTGGAAAAAGGTGATTGTTTCGGAGAAATGGCGTTAATGGATCTACATAACCGCAGCGCTTCCGTGCGCGCCGAAATCCCAAGTACAGCCTTGGTAATCACTCCAGCCCTGTTGCATGATCTGTACATTAAGGATGTAGAACAGTTTACAATTATTCAGATGAATCTGGGGCGTGAAATTTCCCGCCGACTGAGGGAAGCGGATCAGGTAACATTCGAGCAAGCCGTATTAACCCAGCAATTTGTCGCCGGCGAATTCGGTATTAATGCAATATGAGGGCGAAAACATCAGAGCTTACCCGGTAGCAAATCGTAACCGCTCGCACCGAAGATTACATGCTTACAGTCCAGCGGCAATTCTTTTCTT
>JAOUNW010000085.1 GCA_029880755.1 Gammaproteobacteria bacterium | reverse complement strand
TCAGGTTTTTCGGCAGAACATACTCCGGTATTTCCGGCCGCTCTCTTCGTAAAACGTGAACTTCACCGATAGTGATACCGCTGCTAACGCCTGTACCATAAAGAGCTAGCATCAGTTTTCCTCACCAAATCGATCATTAACAAGCAGGCATAGGTCATCCACTGCATGGTCCTCGTCTGCGCCATCGGCGCATATCTCAATTTGCGAGCCTTTTGCTGCAGCAAGCATCATGATTCCCATGATACTCTTACCATTCACTGCCTGACCATTTCGGCGGATGGTCACTTCACTTGAAAAACCGGAAGCTGTGTTGACAAATTTGGCCGAGGCGCGGGCATGTAAGCCCAGAGAATTCTGAATTGTTACCAGGCGACATTTCATAAGGAACCGTTCATAAGGGACCGTTGTTGCATTCCGGCGCTGACATGCACGAGTTCTTAATCCCTTCTTGACCCCCTTTGACAGCCTTGTCAACCAGAGATGCAAGATCAAGATGGCGGTAATTCATTATACGCAGCAGCATCGGCAGATTTAGTCCGGAAACCAGGCTTATATTACCCTTAGAAACGAATTTAAGGGCGATGTTAGTGTGAGTGGCCCCGAATACATCAGTCAGAATGATGATGCCCTCCGTGTTTTTCAGCTGGTCCAGTTTCTGTTGAATTTCAACCTCCAGTTTTTCCGGAGTATCGTCGTAGCCAACTCTTTGCGTTTTTAAGAATTCGGGATAGCTGCCTAATATATGGGCGGCTGCATCAATAATATGGGAACCAAAGTCATTGTAAGTAACTATCAGTAAACGAATCACGGCAACTCCCGATGTCTGACCTGGGTATGTACTCCGCGATCAGAAAACATTTTTCCAAGTTTGTCCGCAATATAGACTGACCGGTGTTGTCCTCCAGTGCAGCCAATGGCGATGGTGATATAGCTTCGACCTTCCTTCATAAATACTGGTAACCATTTATCAATGAATGATCGGATATCATTGATCATCTCTTTTGCCTGATCGTGGTTTGTCATGAAACGCTCTATGGGCTCGTCCATGCCGGTAAACCGGCGTAGCTCGGGTTGCCAGTAGGGATTAGGCAGACAACGAACGTCAAAAACATAATCCGCATCCAAGGGAGTTCCATGTTTAAACCCGAATGATTCAAATAACAGAGTAATCTTGTTTTCGTCTCCGGTATCAACAAATTCCTGTATTTGCTGGCGTAGCTGGTGAGGGGTGCGGTGAGTGGTGTCGACCCTCAGAGCGGCGTTGAGCGAGAGCGGTTCCAGTAGTTTTCTCTCCAGAGTAATACCTTCCAGCAATGACGTATGTTTATCGATCATGGGATGTTTTCGCCGCGTTTCCTTAAAACGCTTAACCAGAACGGCGTCATTTGCTTCAAGAAAAATGATCTGATAGTTAATGCCCATGGATTTCAGTTGATCGAGTATCTTGGGGGCATCCTTAAGAAAGGCACGGTTTCTGGCGTCCAGGCCGATCACTGCTGTTTTGGGAGGATTTCCCGTATTAGTTAGCTGTTCAACGAAGTGTGGCAGCAGAGCGGCGGGCAGATTGTCGATGCAATAGATCCCCAGGTCTTCCAGGGCCTGTAGCGCAATGGTTTTTCCAGATCCCGATAAACCACTGATAATAAGTAAATTCATTTATTGGATTTGAGATGATCAGATTGCGCCCATAAAACAGTGCTCATGTATCCCTGTCGTGCGGGGCATAAGGGTATAGTTTCCAATATCCCGCTTTTTGTTTCTTTTGGTCCCGCCATCTTTCAGCTGATGAGTTTAATCAGAGCTTCCTTTATTAATTAGTTTCTGGTGGCGCCTGGTAAATTGTTCCAGTACATCAATACCCCACATCTTTAAAATATGTGACCTGACAGCGGTTTCCACCAACACTGCCAGGTTCCGGCCGGGCGCAACATATAGTATTACTTCCGGCACTTGGACGTCCAGTAAGCTGCGGGTCATTTGCTCGGCTTTCAGGCGGTCAATTTTTCGGTTAGTTTCAGTAGTCAGCCGTTCAAGGTGAACGATGAAATGCAATTTTTTCTTGTGCCGGACCGCAGTTTCGCCAAACATCGCCCGGATATCCAGTATACCCAGGCCACGAACCTCCAAATAGTCGGTAAGTGCTTCAGGGCACTGGCCAACAAGCACATCCGGCCCGACTTTGATAAATTCAACGGCGTCATCGGCGATCAAGCGATGGTTACGGCTGAGTAACTCCAGAGCCAGTTCGCTCTTACCTATGCCGCTTTCTCCGGTAATCATTACGCCCATACCCATTACCTCGAGATAAACACCATGAGTTGTAAGACGGGGCGCCAATGCTCGAGTCAGGTAGTATTGCAAATGCTCAATGATTACCGGGCTAGGTAGTGGCGATTGAAAAACTGGTTTACCGACGATATTGGCTTGCTCAATCAAATCATCCATTCGACCACCGGAAGTTAATATGATGATGACGGTTGCTTCGCAGGTAAGCAATCTGCTGATAGCCTCCTTTCGGTCGGAATCAGTCAGACTCTTAAAATAGTTGATCTCATTTTCACCGATGACCTGCACCCGGTTGGGATGGATAAAATTCAAATGACCTGCCAGTGCCAGACCCGGGAACTTGGCGGTAGCCGGCTCCAGCAGAGCATTGCCACCCGCGTGCCCGGCGAGCCATTCAAGCTTAAATCGGTCCTTTTGGGATTCGAATAGATCCTTGGTAGTTACTATTGGGGTGAGGATGTTGTCTTGCTTAGTCATCGCCGTCCTGGCTGGTGAGGCATTGATATATCTCGTTGTCGTCGCGAGCCTGAAGCAAGCGCTCACGCAAGGCCTCGTTATTAAATATTGAGGCGAGTTTGGAAAGCATTTTCAAATGCTCATCATGCGCTTCCTCGGGGACTAGCAATGCGAAAATCATTTTGACCGGCTTTTGATCTATAGCATCGAAATCCATCTCCTGTTCCAGAATGGCAAATGCCCCAATGGCCTTTTCAAGACCTTTAAGCCGTCCATGTGGTAAAGCCACGCCATGACCGATGCCTGTGCTGCCCAGTTTTTCCCTTTCAGTTAAGCACTGAAATACTGCCTGCTCATCCAGCCCGGGAGTATCCTTATGTAATAATTTACTCAGTTGTTCCAGTAAGCGTTTTTTACTTGTCGCTACCAGTGCATGTTCAACACGCACCGGCGAAATAATTTCGTTAATGTGCATTTCTCAGGAAAAAACCGTTTAAATTATATTAAGAGGCGCTCTTCTTTTTTTTGCTGCCGTCGGTGCGATGATGGTCAGCGGTTTTTTCCTTGTGCTTGATAACCTGGCGGTCCAGTTTGGCTGCGAGCGTATCGATAGCCGCATACATATCTGCACCTTCGGCGTTGGCATGGATTGTTGCTCCTTTGGCATGGATTGTTGCTTCCGCCATGTGGCGTAATTTTTCCACATGCAATACCACGTTGGTGGTTATCACATGATCAAAATGCTTCTCAACTTTTCCCACTTTTTCTGTGGCATAGGCGCGGAGAGGCTCGGTGATATCGACTTGGTGGCCGCTTACAGTAATCTGCATAGGTTTGTCTCCTGGACAATGTAACTACATTAGTGATTTCCGCTGATTGGACGGAGGAATATTCATTGATTCGCGGTATTTTGCAATGGTTCTGCGTGCCACAGTGATACCTTGATCCTCTAGGATTTGGGCAATTTTGCTGTCGCTGATCGGTTTTGATGTAGGCTCATCATCCACCAGTTTTTTAATCAATGATCGAATCGCTGTGGCTGAGCAGGTGCCGCCATCAACAGTCTGGACATGACTGGAGAAGAAGTATTTTAACTCAAGAATTCCGCGGGGAGTTAGCATATATTTATTGGTGGTTACCCGGGAAATAGTGGACTCATGCATTTCCACAGATTCAGCTATATCGTGCAATACCAGCGGTTTCATTGCCTCGGGTCCGTGATCGAAAAAGGCCCGCTGCCGATCGACAATCGTTCTGGCAACTTTTAACAGGGTTTCATTTCGGCTATTCAGGCTTTTTATGAACCATTTGGCCTGTTGCAGCTGTTCCTGGATGTATTTTTTATCAGCGCCAGCCTTGTTTTCCCGGGCGATCTTTTCGTACATACGGTTTACCCGGAGCCGGGGGGCTACCTCGCTGTTTAGCTCCACGCGCCAGAGACCCTTGCGTTTTCGGATAATAATATCAGGTACAATATAAGCCGCCTGCGGCGCATTGATACTTGCACCTGGTCTTGGGTTGAGCAGCTTAATCAAGCGGATTGCTTCCTGCAGATCTTCAAGAGAGGCCTTTAAATGGCGGCGAAGGTAATTGAAGTCGCGGTTGCCTAGGGCCTTAAGATTTTCAGGTGTGGCCAGTTTCTTTGCCAACTCGATACAGGGGGTTTCCGGGGCCATCAGTTTCAACTGAATTAGCAGGCACTCGGCCAGGGTGCGTGCGCCCACGCCTGGCGGGTCGAAATTCTGGATGTGGTGCAGTACCGCTTTTATTTCGTCTATGTCTACCTTGTTATCGATATTATTATCCTTGTTAACGATCTGTTGTATGTCTTCAAGGCTGCCACCGAGATATCCATCTTCATTGATAGAGTCCACAATGGTATATGCAATTTCCCGGTCACGATCAGAGAATGGTGTCATCTGGATTTGCCATTCAAGATGGTCTGTCAGTGTTTCAGGCAGGCTGTTGCGTGTCTCAAGGTCATTGTCGTCATCATTCGATTGATTGCCGGATGACGTAGCGGTCTCATAGGTCTGGCTCCAGTCCATATCCTCCGCCGGCAAGTCATTATCGCTGCCCGCAGCAGAGTCCATGACAACGTCCGTTGGCGCCATTTCGCTGCTTTCTTCGGAGTTTTGCGCAGAGGGATCGTTGTCCGTGATGTCACCGGATCTTTCTTCTGAAGACGCCGTTACTTCGTCTTCCTCGAGCAAGGGATTGCTTTCCAGGGCTTCCTGAATTTCCTGTTGCAGCTCAACAGAAGAAAGTTGCAATAGCCGGATGGCCTGCTGCAACTGCGGTGTTATGGTCAGATGCTGACCGAGTCTTAGATCCAGTGTTGGTTTCATGATCGAAACTGCTTGTTGGGCATTGGTGCCTTGGTAAATCTTCTTGTTTCTTCCAGTACTAATTCTAGCCCAATTTTTTGCTCATGATACGATTTTAAAATTACCCCGAATTTCCCGGTTAAAGCCGGAAATTCTCGCCAAGATAGACTTGCTTGACTTGCTTGTTTTCCATTATCTCTGCCGACGTCCCTGCTACTAAAATTTTACCATCACTGAGAATATAGGCTCTATCACATATTTCCAGTGTTTCCCGGACATTATGGTCCGTAATGAGTACACCGATATTCTTCTTCTGTAAGTGCTTGATTAATTGCTGGATATCAATTACAGAGATGGGATCTACCCCGGCAAAGGGTTCGTCCAGCAGAATAAAGTGCGGTTCGGTCGCCAGGGCCCGGGCGATTTCCACTCGCCGTCGCTCCCCTCCGGACAGGCTGATGCCCAGGGTATTCCTTCGGTCGCTGATATTGAGGTCGTGCAGAAGGTTTTCCAGTCGTTCCTGCCGTTTTTCGGTGCTGAGGTCTGGCAGTGTCTCCAGAATTGCCAATATATTCTCTTCTACCGTTAGTTTTCGGAATACCGATGGTTCCTGTGGAAGATAACCCAGTCCCATACGCGCACGCTTGTGCATGGGCAGGTTGCCGATATTGGTATCGTCGATACTGATGGTACCGTTGTCCAACGGTATCAATCCAACAATCATGTAAAAGCAGGTCGTCTTGCCGGCGCCATTGGGCCCCAGTAACCCAACCACCTGGCCGGATTGTATGTCAATTGAAACATCGGCGACGACTTGTCTGCCGCGGTAAGATTTTGCCAAATGTTGTGCGCTTAGAGTGGCCATTGAATCATTTACTTGGCGCCTGTATTGCTAGCGACAGCAGAGGGGCGGATTAGGGCGTGTACCCGGGTTTGGTCGTCTCCTTGAAGGGTGATTTCCCCAGTGTTCATGTTGTAGTGTAAGGCGCTGCCCCGAACAGTTTCACCATCCCGCTCGATGACAACATCAGTAGCGAGATCGAGGCTGGCATTGGCGATATCATAGCGCGCTGTCTGGGCGGTCAGATTAACTTTCTGGCTATTGATAACGTGACTAACGGATAATGGTTTTCCCTGAGCTGTAATGAGATCAGGTTTGATCTGTTTTCCTTCCGCAATAATCCGGGAGGCTCTTATGATCAGCTTGCCTTGTGTTAAGCGGACTTCGCCCTGATAGATGCTGCGCTTTTGTTTCTCGTCAATCTTAATAGTATCGGCGTGCAGGCGAACAGGTTTTTCCGCATCACTTGTGGCTTTGGTGGTTATCGGCATGCCCACAAGTATCGCAATGGCCATGCCGTTAACAAGCAGAATGAGCCCAGTAAATAGTAATGGCTGATCTTTATTCATCCGCTTCTCTTTTTTTGCTTTGATCCAATTCCACGGTTAGTTCATTGCTGGTGATGACATCGACCGCTCCATCAATCTGCTTGCGCATCATTTTGACACGGCCTTTCATAAGGATACGGCTTTTATCGCTGGTCAGTTCGCCATGATCAGCAGATGTGACAACCGGACCACCCGCTGTGTCATATTGGGTCAGTTCCGGCAACTTAAGTTCCGAAACACCGGTATCAGGATAATGCGCCAGTTGTTTTGCCTTGAGCAGGTATCGTCGTTCTCCTGACGAGTCCATGGATGTGATTGTTACGTTTTCAATATAATAGTCCGGCGCTTCAAGCGCTACCGGCGGCAGAGCCCTGTCCGGTGTTAACAGTCCCGAGACGCGCCAGATTGCTAACGCTAGCAGTATAACGCCAGCCAGGGTAAGCAGTTTTTTCCTGCTCTGTTTCATTGGGATGGCTTCGCCGGTCGCCTAAAGATAGTTCTGCAGTTCTGCAGATAATTTATCCTGGGCATACATAATCATTTCGCAGACTTCCCGCGCTGCGCCCCGGCCACCGCAGGCTGTTGTGGCCCAGTGAGCATGCTGCCTTACCAGATAGTGACCATCGTGGACGGTAATAGCAAGGCCGGTACGCAGCATAATGGGAAGATCGACAACATCGTCCCCGACAAAAGCTGTTTCCTCGGGGTCAATCTTCAGTTCATGTATCAAGTTGGTGTAAACGGGCAACTTGTCGGCGCATCCCTGATAGACATGCTTGATGCCCAGATCATTAACCCGGTGTTCCACCACTTTTGAAGTTCTACCGGTAATAATGCCAATGGCTACACCGCATTTTTGCAACATTTTCATGCCGTGGCCGTCACGAGAGTTAAATGCCTTGTATTCCTGCCCATCATCACCGATAAACAAAGAACCATCGGTTAACACACCGTCCACATCAAAAAGAACAAGCTTGATTTTTCTGGCCAGCGCCAGAATGTCCTCACCAGGACAGTTGGGTAAAGAGATAGCTTCCGCCATTAAACGACTCCTGCGCGAAGAAGATCATGCATGTTTAATGCTCCTACCACATGGTTTTCCCGGTCAACCACAAACAATCCGTTAATACGGGTGGTTTGCATCATCTGTACAATTTCCGCCGCCAGTCTATCGGCGCTTGTAGTTTTTGGAATGGATGTCATGACGTCGGTAATCTTTGCAGTGTAAACATCGGTACCCTTATTAAGGGCTCGTCGTAAGTCGCCATCTGTGAGGATGCCGACGAGTTTGGTTTGTTCATCCAGCACAGCCACCATGCCGAGGCCTTTGCTGGTCATTTCAAGCAGCGCTGCCCGCAATGTGGCGTCGGTGGTTACCATGGGAATGCTTTCTCCGGTGTGCATTACATCGCTAACGTAAAGCAGTAGTCGTCTGCCCAGTCTTCCGCCGGGATGGGAACGGGCAAAGTCCTCTTCACTAAAACCTCTGGCCTTGTACAAGGCGACCGCCAGGGCATCGCCTGCAGCAAGAGTTACTGTGGTACTGGATGTGGGGGCCAGGTTCAGGGGGCAGGCCTCCTGATCCACGCCTACATTGATCACGACGTCCGCCTGTTTGGCAAGACTGGATTGCTCATTTCCGGTCAGGGCAATCAGTTTGACGTTCATGCGTTTGATAATCGGCAGGATAGTCAGAATTTCATCGGTCTCACCGGAGTTGGAAATGGCGATAACAGCGTCTTCCGGGGTAATCATGCCCAGATCGCCATGACTGGCCTCACCGGGATGGACAAAAAACGCCGGTGTACCCGTGCTAGCCAGGGTAGCGGCAATTTTCCCTCCAATATGACCGGATTTGCCCATACCCACGACGACGATGCGCCCACGCGTGTCCAGCATTAACTGGCAGGCGAGTTCAAAGTTTTTGTCTATTTTTTGGGCAAGAGCGTGTACCGCAGCGGCCTCAAGCTCAATGACGGCGCGGCCGTTTTCAATGTAGGCCTTGGAATTTGTCATTCGTGGTTTTTTTTCAATTGGGGTAACCTGTGAGCGAGTATATCAAACCGGCCAATATATCCTATGGGTGACTTGGGATTTTATAACATTCTGGTTCTATTAGGGGTGACAGTAGTGCTGGTAGCGGTTTTCCGTTACCTGAAACTACCGCAAATACTCGCTTATTTGTGCACCGGCGTTGTGGTGGGTCCTCACGGGCTGGGCTGGATACCGGATCTCGCGGGTACACGTTATCTCGCCGAGTTTGGTTTGGTATTTTTAATGTTTACCATCGGTCTGGAATTTTCCTTACCCAAGCTGGTGGCTATGCGACGGTATGTGGTGGGGCTGGGCGGCAGTCAAGTGCTTATCAGCTGTGTTGTTT
>JAOUNW010000182.1 GCA_029880755.1 Gammaproteobacteria bacterium | reverse complement strand
AATGGCCAATACGCCGGAACCGCATCCGTAATCGACTATTTCCTGTCCGGTAGGCGGATGATTGTCGAGCCATTCCAGGCACATGGCAGTGCTAGCATGAGTCCCTGTGCCAAAGGCGAGTCCTGGATCAACAAATATATTTGTAGCGCCGCTATCGACAGGTTCACGCCAGCTGGGGCATATCCACAGATTGTTACCAAATTTCATAGGCTGAAATCGATCCATCCAGGAGCGCTCCCAGTCCTCATCTTCCAGTAATGCGATAGTGTGTTCAGGACAGGTTTCTAGATGATTGCTCAGGAAGCCGATAATCTTCGAGGGTTCTGTGCCTTCCTGAAACATTCCCGTGACAATGGTTTGAGACCAGAAATCCGTAGGTTCTGTTGAGGGCTGGTATTTGGGCTCATCGCCTGCGTCAACAAATGTGACGGCAACCGCCCCGGCTTCAGTGAGCAGATCGGACAGCGTGGGCGCCTGATCCGGGGTGCAGGCGAAGGCGATTTGAAGCCAGGGCATGTATTATCGGAGGATTATTGCAGCCCCAGTTTTTTCTCGAGGTAATGGATATTAACGCCACCGCCCTGGAAACCGGCATCGTTCAAGATGTCGCGATGTAACTCAATGTTTGTTTTTATGCCATCAACAACCATTTCTGACAGGGCAATACGTAGTCTTACCATGGCCTGTTCCCGGTTGTCGCCATGAGCGATCAGTTTGGCGATCATGGAATCATAATATGGTGGAACCATGTAGTTGTTATAAATGTGGGTGTCTACCCGAATACCCGGTCCTCCCGGAGGATGGTATTGAGTAATTCGACCTGGAGAGGGCATGAATGTTTTTGGGTCTTCGGCGTTAATGCGGCATTCCATAGCGTGTCCCCGCAAGACAATGTCCTTTTGTTTATAGCTAAGCGGTTGTCCGGACGCGATGAGCAATTGCTCCCGGACAATATCAACACCGGTAATTAACTCCGTAACGGGATGCTCGACCTGTACGCGAGTATTCATTTCAATAAAATAAAACTCACCGTTTTCATATAAAAATTCAAATGTGCCGGCACCACGATAACCGATCTTACGGCATGCCTCGGCGCAACGTTCACCCATGCGATTACGCATTTCTTCTGTAATGCCTGGAGCAGGCGCCTCTTCCACTACCTTCTGGTGGCGCCGTTGCATGGAGCAATCGCGCTCACCCAGATGAATGGCATTACCGTGCTCGTCCGCCAGCACCTGAAATTCCACGTGACGGGGATTCTCCAGATATTTTTCCATGTACACGGTATCATTATTGAAGGCCGCTCCGGCCTCTGCGCGGGTCATGGCGACGGCATTTAGAAGAGCGGCTTCAGTATGGACAACGCGCATACCTTTACCACCACCACCACCAGCCGCCTTGATCAGAACGGGATAACCAATACCGTGAGCCAGACGCAATGTTTGGGCGTCGTCATCGCCCAGCGGGCCATCTGAACCCGGCACACAGGGAACGCCGGATTTCTTCATGGCCTCAATGGCGGATATCTTGTCACCCATGAGACGTATGGTCTCCGGTTTGGGACCGATGAATACGAAACCACTTTCTTCCACGCGCTCTGCGAAATCAGCATTTTCGGACAGGAAGCCATAGCCGGGATGGATAGCCACTGCATCGGTGACTTCGGCGGCGCTAATGACCGCGGGGATATTCAGATAACTTGCTGTTGCTATGGCAGGCCCGATACAAACGGACTCATCGGCAAGTTTTACATATTTGGCATCACGGTCTGCTTCGGAATGGACCGCCACGGTCTTAATCCCCAAGGCCCGGCAGGCTCGCTGAATACGCAACGCGATTTCGCCCCGGTTAGCGATAACGACTTTTTCAATCATGGTGTTAAATCAACCTTTACTTACTGAGTGTGCGACAAGGGACTATTCAATGACAAACAAGGGTTCGCCATATTCCACTGCTTGGCCATTTTCTTTCAGGACCGCCCGAACGACACCTGCCTTGTCCGACTCGATTTCATTAAGCATTTTCATGGCTTCAATAATGCATAAGGTGTCACCGACGCTGACCTGCATGCCTTCCTCAACAAATGGCTTGGCGCCTGGCGATGATGCACGATAAAACGTGCCGACCATTGGCGACTTAACTGAATGCCCCGTCGGTGTCGCAGGCGCGGCAGGTGCTTCCGGTGTTGGTGCCGCAGGCGCGGCAGCAACAGGTGCGGGCGAGGCGGTGTAGGATACCGGTGCCGGGGCGGAGCTGGCTCGACTAATGCGAATTGATTCCTCGCCCTCGTGAATTTCGATTTCCGCCAGGCTGGATTCTTCCAGCATTTCGATCAGTTTTTTGACTTTGCGAATGTCCATCATGATTATGCCTTATGGTTTAAGTGTTCACATGCTGCCTGTACGGCCAGGGAATAACCTTGCGCACCCAGTCCGCTGATAACGCCCACAGCCACGTCTGAGAAATAAGACTTATGGCGGAACGCTTCTCGGGCATAAATATTAGAGAGGTGTACTTCAATAAAAGGTATTGCAACGGCAGCCAGGGCGTCGCGCAGGGCAACACTGGTATGGGTGAATGCAGCAGGATTGATAATGATAAATGCCACCTCGTCTTTCAGAGCTGCCTGTATCTGGTTAACCAGTTCGTGCTCAGCATTACTTTGTACAAACAACAATTCATGACCTTTTTGGGCGACCAGGTCCTCCAGTTCTTGTTGAATCTGGTCCAGGCTGGTGTGACCGTAATGATCGGGTTCGCGCCTTCCGAGCAGATTGAGATTCGGGCCATTTAAAACCAGGATTTTCGCCATTATCTGAATATAGCTAATGTAATAGTTTACTAATTATTGATAACTTATTGATTGTAGATCGTAGCTGAAAAACTTATGACGCTAATGCCGCGAACTTGCGTCGATTTGTCGATATCGTGAATTATCTATCAGCCGGAGTAAGAAGTCCAGAAAACCAATGAGTTTCTGAAATTCGGTCAGTTTTCCCGGAAGATGAGCTCAGAAACTGGCTAATTTACAAGTTACCGACCTTTTTCGGTTGCCAGATAAGGTGAGAGCAGCTGATCCAGCTCGGAACGAGTAAAAGCCCCCAGCTTGCTCCGAAACACCTCGCCGTCCGGGGATATCAGCACACTGTAGGGCAAATTTCCCATGGGGTTACCGTAATCTTTCATAAGATCCATAACCTTATCGTTGCCTATGAGGATTGGATAATTAATCGCCATGGATTCGTTGTATTCTGCTACCGCTTTTATCTCGTCAATGGCAACCCCAATGATTTGCAAGTTACGGTCTCGGTATCTTTTCTGCAATTCAATAAAAACAGGCATTTCTTCACGGCAGGGCGGACACCATGTCGCCCAGAAATTTAGCAGTATCAACTTGCCTTGCCATTGGCTCAGTGCCTGAGGGGCACCCTCAAGATCAGGTAACTCAAAGTCGATGAAGGAGAGTTCCCTGGTGGGCGTGAGTAGTTTGGGGTTGTCCGGTGCATTGGACAGCAAGGCAAACCCGACA
>JAOUNW010000181.1 GCA_029880755.1 Gammaproteobacteria bacterium | reverse complement strand
GGCGTTGCCGGCAAGTGTCTCGCCAACAATTAATCAGAATACTGAACAGCCAGGCTTCGAATGCCTGGTGATCACGCAACTGATGGCCTTTGCTGAGAGCTTTGGCAACGGTATCCTGCGCCAGGTCCTGAGATAACTGGGGGTCATGGCACCAGGAATAGGCCAACCGGTACAGGCGATGCCAATGTTGTTCCAGTTGCTGCTTTAGTTGTCGGTGTCGCAAATGCCTGATCACATTTTAATTAAGATACCTGCAGGCAGACGCTAAAGCGCGTTTTTTATTCCCATTATTTTTCCTCAAATCGGGAATAAAATTGAACCAGGAAACGTCTCCCCCACAATGGTTTGATTTTCAAGCCAGAAACGAGAGCCTATACGCTATATAGCATATATTTAATGCGGGAGAAAGAAGCATGGTAGAGATTATGACAAAACCTGGTCTGAAAATTTGGACATTGGTTGCTGGGTTCCTGATGTTGGTAATCGCCGGTAGTGCCGTGGCTGACACCATGGGAGGACAGGCCAAGAACAAGCTGGTCATTCAAGTCAGCACGGACGATGCACGGACACAAACCATTGCCTTGAACAATGCCGTTAATCTGCAGGAAGAGTACGGTATGGACAATATCGACATAGAAATTGTCGCCTATGGTCCAGGACTGGGATTACTCACTACTGCAAATCCCCAGGCAAGCCGGGTGAAAAGTTTGGCGATGCAAAACATTCATTTCAGCGCCTGCGGTAATACTATGGCAAAAGTGGCGAAAAAAACCGGTAAAACCCCGGAGCTGGTTGAAGGTGTAAAAATTGTCAAAGCGGGCGTGTCACGCATCATGGAGCTACAACAAAACGGATATGCCTATGTAAGACCCTAATAAATAATAGGTGTAATATGCCGGGGAACTTACCCCGGCCTGTTACAGCGGTTGAACTAGTATTTATGATAGTTGATTCTCTAATTGACAGGTATATTCTAAAAAAAATGTGTCAGATTCCGGTTTGTTCCCACAGGGTTCGGATTTGGTCACAATAATTTACAGTTGGTTATTAAGATCCCGCGCGTATCCTGTAATATAAGTGGTCGAATTGTATCAGAGGTAATGTGATGGCGTTCTCTAAACAGGGAATTTCCAGCGGGGAGGCTAGTGAAAAAAATCTTGTACAGGAGCGGCTGATCTCTGACAGGGGCGTAGACCACAGCAATCTATTGCATGGCCAGATATTGCTCAATATGTCGGAAGGCATCAATCTGGTTTGCAAAGACAACGGCAAAATAGTCTACAGTAATCCTGCATTTGATCGAATGTTCGGTTACCAGCATGCTGAGATCATCGGTCTGCACATCAGCATGCTCTATCACGCCAACGGCCAGGGTACCGATAATCCAGCCCTGTCGATTATGGAAGAATTGAATAATTATGGTTTCTGGCAGGGTGAAATTGAGAGTGTCAAAAAAGATGGCAGCGCATTCTGGAGCAGTGTCCGAATTAATTCGTTTGAGCATCCGGACCATGGTGAAGCATGGATATCCGTAATTTCGGATATCACTCAAAGAAAAAAAGCGGAACATTTTTTACGGGAAAAAGAGCTGCAATTTAGATACGTTATCGATGCTTCACCGGTTCCCTACGCACTCAATGACGACGCGGGGAATATCACGTATCTGAATCCTGCGTTTATCAATACCTTCGGATATACCCGGAAAGACATTCCTAATTTGGCCCATTGGTGGCCCAAAGCCTATCCCGATGAGAGCTATCGACAGTGGGTCGCTGAGATTTGGAAGCGCCGGCTGGATCATTCGAAATCCGAAGGCGTGCCGTTCGAGCCGGTCGAATTGTTGATTCGATGCAAAGACGGCTCCAATCGCAGTGCAATGTGCAGTGTGGCGCCGTTAGCAGACCGTTATGAAAATAGTCATCTGGTTATTCTTTACGATATTACCGATCGAAAAAAATATGAAAACGATCTATTGATTGTTCATAACGAATTGACCAGAACTCAGTTTGCCATGGATAACGTAGGCGTAGGCATCCATATCGTGGAGGTTGATGGCAGGTTTTCCTATGTTAACCAGGCCGCCGCGGATTTACTGGGCTACAGTCGCTCGGAAATGATGTCGATGTCGGTGTCGGATATTGATCCGAACTTTCCCCAGGAAAATTTCATGGAAATTACTGCGCCTTTGCGCGAGTTAAGTGGCGTAGATAGAATTGAGACCACGCAAAAGTGCAAAGATGGCCGCCTGATTCCGGTGGAAGTCACATTCCACTATATGCCGGATGCCAATGCCGAGTATGGCCGGTTCATGTCTTTTATCGTTGATTTAACCGAGAAACGGCAGGCACAGGAAATTGAGGAAAATCTGCAAAAACAGCTATTTCAAGCGCAAAAAATGGTTTCAATCGGACATTTAACCGGCGGTATCGCCCATGACTTCAATAATATCCTGGCGGTAGTTCTGGGCAACACGGAAATGCTTAAGATGCGCGCTTCCGAAAGTAATCTGGACAGGCAGGCATGTGACCGCTACATGGACGCCATTCTCGCAGCGGGTAATAGGGCCAAGGAACTGGTTTCGCAGTTGCTGGTGTACAGCCGTGGTATCGAGAAAAAGAAAAACCTGCGCGACAATCCAGTGGTCGAGTTGGTACCCGTTATTCAAGAGGCGATGGGCCTGCTGCGCTCATCACTACCGGCATCCATTGAGCTGGCCTTTACAGCCGAGGACAAAACGCTCAAAGCGATGGTCAAGCCGATCCATTTACACCAGATAATTATGAATTTATGCATTAATGCCCGCGACGCCATCGGGCAGTATGGATCTATTCATATAACGATACACCAGCGTTCGGTCACCGGGGTGTGCACTTCATGCCATGAGCGCTATCACGGGAATTATATCGTTCTCGTTATTGAAGATAGTGGACCCGGCGTCGATGATGCTCTGTTGGACAGGATGTTCGAGCCATTTTTCACCACCAAGTCCGTAGGTGCGGGAACCGGGATGGGGTTGTCGGTGGTGCACGGCCTGATTCACAGTGCCGGTGGTCATATAGAAGTGAAAAATAATTCGGGTCAGGGTGCATGTTTCAATATTTTACTTCCCATGCTGAACGAGATGACTAATGAGGCTCAAAGCATGCCGGCGGCAGCGGCTATGGCAGATATGCAACACAATTTTACTGGCTCGGAAATCATGGTGATCGATGATGAACCATCGATCACATCCTTGCTGGAAAGCCTGTTGTCCATGCACGGCGCCACGGTGACCGGTTTTACCGATCCTCTGGAGGCCATGAGTTATTTTGAAAGCGCGCATGCCAATATTGATTTGGTGATAACCGACCAGACAATGCCGGGTTTAACCGGTCTGGATTTGTCGCAGAAGCTATTGGCCAGACGCCCGGATTTGCCGATTATTCTGTGTTCGGGTTACAGCCGGGATGTGTCCCCGGATAACGAGAAATTGAAAGGCGTGGTTAATTATTTACTTAAACCCGTGGTGCTCAGCGAACTTCTGGACATCGTG
>JAOUNW010000205.1 GCA_029880755.1 Gammaproteobacteria bacterium | reverse complement strand
ATGGTCTGTCGAAGAGCGGGTATCGCTTGTCTGATGCCCAGGCCCAGGCCATTCTGGATTTGCGTTTGCACCGTTTGACCGGATTAGAGCAGGAAAAAATTCATAGCGAATTTCAGGAATTGCTGGTCAAGATTGAAGACCTGCTGGATATCCTTAATAGCGCTGATCGACTGATGCGTGTAATAAAAGATGAATTGCTTGCTGTACGGGACCAATACGGCGACAAGCGCCGCACAGAAATCGAGCAGAGTGCTATTGATCTCAGTGTTGAAGATCTTATCGCAGAAGAAGATGTCGTGGTAACGCTCTCACATGCCGGTTATGTCAAAGCGCAGCCCCTGACGGAATATCGGGCGCAGCGACGCGGAGGCCGGGGTAAGTCGGCAACGCGTATGAAAGAATCGGATTTTGTCGACAAACTGTTTATCGCCAACACTCACGATACTATTTTATGCTTTTCCAGCCGAGGCAAGGTCTATTGGCTAAAGGTTTACGAAATACCCCAGGCGGGACGCGGCGCGCGCGGAAAACCCATTGTCAATTTATTGCCGCTTGACGAAGGCGAGCAGGTCAACGCCATTCTTCCGATTAGGGAATACAACGAGAACCAGTTTGTGTTCATGGCCACGTCCGATGGTACGGTCAAAAAGACACCGCTGAAGGAATTCTCCCGTCCCCGTTCCAGCGGCATTATCGCTATCGACCTGGTGGAAAACAATCGTCTGGTAGGTGTTGGTCTGACCGATGGTAACAGCGATATCCTGTTGTTCAGTGATGCCGGTAAAGTGGTGCGTTTCAGCGAGCAGGATGTGCGACCCATGGGGCGCAATGCTCGTGGCGTAAGAGGTTTGTCTATCGGCGAAGAGCAGAGCGTGATCTCTCAAATCATTGCTCAGGCAGGTCTGGATGAATCCACGTCAGTGCTGACTGGTACCAGTAACGGTTATGGCAAGAGGACGGTGTTGAGTGATTACCCGATACATAAGCGTGGCGGCAAGGGTGTGATTTCTATACAGGTCAATGAGCGTCGGGGTGACGTTGTCGGAGCGGTGCTGGTATCCGATGAAGATGAGGTCATGTTAATTACCAGTGGAGGTACCCTGATTCGTACGCGCGTGGACGAGGTATCTTCCATGGGCCGGAATACACAAGGTGTAAGACTGATTGTGCTGGATGAGGGTGAGCGACTCGTCGGCATGGATAAGGTTGCCGAGTCTGAAGGCTCTGATGAAGGCGACACGGAATTACAATAACGTAATATTTTTTATGAGATCAATAAATGTCCAGAGTATTTAATTTTAGTGCAGGCCCGGCAGCATTGCCGGAAGAGGTATTGCAACAGGCGCGTGAAGAAATGCTGGATTGGCAGGGCGCCGGTATGTCAGTGATGGAAATGAGTCATCGCGGCAAGGAGTTTATGGCGATTGCGGCGCAGGCGGAGGCGGATCTGCGGGAAGTGATGGCCATTCCCAAAAATTACAAAGTGCTTTTCCTGCAAGGTGGTGCCTCTTCCCAGTTTTCAATGGTTCCCATGAATCTGTTGGCAAACAAAACCAGCGCGGATTACGCCTTTACCGGGCATTGGTCCAAGAAAGCCATTTCCGAAGCAAAGAAATTTTGCGATGTGAGTGTGGTGGTAACCACCGAAGCGGATAAATTTACCAGCCTGCCCGCGCAGAATACCTGGAAGCTGAACGATAAGGCGGCTTATGTGCATTACACGCCCAATGAGACTATTGCTGGTGTTGAGTTTCACTGGATTCCCGAGACCGGTGACGTACCATTGGTGGCAGACATGTCTTCTACTATTCTGTCTCGCCCCTTAGACGTCAGTCGTTTTGGAGTTATTTATGCCGGCGCCCAGAAGAATATCGGTCCGGCGGGATTAACGCTGGTCATTATTCGTGAAGATCTCGTGGGACAGGCTAGCGCTAAGACGCCTAGCATGTTTGATTACAAGATACATGCGGAAAACGAATCCATGTATAACACGCCGCCGACCTATGGCTGGTATATCGCTGGCCTGGTGTTTCAATGGATCAAACGTAAGGGCGGTTTAAAGGCCATGGCGGAAATTAACCAGCGCAAGGCGGACAAGCTTTATCAGGCCATTGACGGCTCCGGCGGTTTCTATCGCAATCCAGTGGAACCCTCGGCACGATCGTGGATGAATGTTCCCTTTATTCTTGCGGATGCCAACTTGGATAGCGAGTTCCTGTCACAAGCCAAGTCGGCAGGCCTTGTACAATTGAAAGGTCACCGTTCAGTCGGTGGTATGCGTGCGAGTATCTATAACGCAATGCCGGAATCGGGTATCGATGTGCTGATCGATTTCATGAAAGAATTTCAAGCTAAAAAGGGTTAATGCAGTGTTCAAAATCCAAACGTTAAATAATATTTCCTCAAAGGGCCTGGAAAGGTTGCCGTCTGACAAGTTTAAGGTTGCCGACAAGGTCGCGGATCCGGATGCCATTTTGTTGCGTTCCTTCAAGATGCACGACATGGAAATTCCAGCCACACTGAAAGCGGTAGGGCGCGCAGGCGCAGGCGTGAACAACATTCCGGTGGATAAAATGAGCGCATTGGGCATTCCTGTGTTTAATGCGCCAGGTGCCAATGCCAATGCAGTCAAGGAGTTGGTTATCGCGGGACTGCTTCTTGCTTGCCGCAATATTTGTCAGGCCTGGGATTTCGCCCGCAACCTGGAAGGCAGCGATGACGAAATCAATAAAGCCACCGAAGCGGGCAAGAAAAATTTTGCCGGCTTTGAATTGCCGGGGCGTACCCTGGGTGTCATTGGGTTGGGTGCCATAGGCCGTTATGTGGCCAATGCAGCAGTAGACCTGGGAATGAATGTCATTGGCTTCGACCCGGGTATAACGGTGGAAGGTGCCTGGCAGTTATCGGCAGCGGTTAAGAAGGCGGCCAATATTGATGAATTGTTACGCAACGTGGATTTTGTAACCTT
>JAOUNW010000180.1 GCA_029880755.1 Gammaproteobacteria bacterium | reverse complement strand
GGGATTCGGCAGCTGGAGGGCTATGGTAATAGTAACACCAAATGCTTTCATTGTGGAAAACGATGAGTTAAGCAGGAGAATGGCGGCAATTCCGAAACCAAGGATAAGGTCCGTTAAACGGCGCATGGCTATATTAAAAAACAAACGGGACATCTGCAATGAACGAAAAAGCTCTGGAGACGTTGTGGATAGCTCAGTTTGAGACCATAGGGGGATACTTCTGGCGTAGCTCGGCTCCACACCTCCATCGCTATGGGCGCCGCTCATCATCCAATTCGCGCTGGGGAGGAATTGATCTTTTTCGTGCGCCTGCTGTTCTAACTAGACTCGGTAGGAGAGTTTAACGGGTATCAAGAAATGGTTATTCGGCTTTTACTCCTGTTGACGATACTGTTGATAACAGTTACGGGCGACACTTCGGCTGGGGAGCTGGCAGAGGCAGATAAGTTAACCGATCAGCTAATTGAGCTCAGTAAGCAAGGCAAGTACCCAGAGGCGGTCAGGATTGGTAAGAAGGTATTGGCAATCTATGAGAAATCCCTCGGCCCGGAGTATCCTTCCACGGCCACGTCAGCGAACAACCTGGCGTATTTATACCAAAAGATGGGTGACTACGCTAGGGCAAAACTTCTGTACCAGCGCGTTTTGTCGACAAGGGAGAATTTTCTCGGCCCGAAGCATCCGGACACTGCCACGTCGCTCAACAACCTGGCTTCGCTTTATTATTCCATGGGTCGGTATGACGACGCCGAGCCTTTGTTCAAACGCGCCCTTGCAATATGGGAGAAAGCTCTCGGGCCAGACCATCCTGATACCGCCCAAAGCCTCAACAATGTAGCGTTGCTTTATGCAAACATAGGTCGGTATGACGACGCCGAGCCGCTTCACAAACGTTCATTAGCGATAAGGGAGAAAGCTCTCGGGCCAGACCATCCTGATACCGCCCAAAGCCTCAACAACCTGGCTTCGCTTTATTCAGACATAGGCCGGTATGCGGACGCTGAGCTGCTGTACAAACGCTCATTGGCGATCAATGAGAAATCCCTAGGGCGAAACCATCCAAGTACCGGTACTAGCCTTAATAAATTGGCCGGATTATACTATTCAGTTGGTCGCTACGCCGAAGCCGAACCGCTGTACATACGATCCTTAGATATATTGAGAAAATCCCTGGGGCCAAACCATCCAAGTACTGGTACTAGCCTTAATAATTTGGCCGTATTATACTACTCAGTTGGTAGCTATGCCGAAGCCGAACCGCTGTACATACGATCCTTAGATATATTGAGAAAATCCCTGGGGCCAGACCATTTCTCTACCGCTCTAAACCTCAACAATTTAGGGGAATTGTATCGAGTTATGGGTCGTTATGACACGGCCGAGCCGTTGTTTAAGAGCTCATTGGCGATATTGGAAAAATCCCTTGGTCCGGACCATCCATATACCGTGATCTGTCTCAACCGCCTTGCAATTCTAATTGGAACCGCCGATAGTGCGGCAGATTCATTACAGCTGTTCCAGCGGGGGAACCGGGCACAGAACAGGATTATGCAGACGGTATTCAGGATATCTAATGAAAAGGAAAAACTCGCCTTTGTGGAGAAGTCCGCCTGGGGATATGAAGCGACTCTCTCCCTAGTGCATCGCAAACTTCAGGACAACCAAAAGGCTTTATATATAGCTCTGGATCTTGTCCTCTCGCGAAAAGGTATAGTGTTGGACGCAGAGACGCGGCAGAGGGAAGCTATCGCCAAAACGCTTGGCCAGGAAACAAAAAATCTGTGGGTAGAGTTAAGCTCTAGGAGCTCTTACCTTGCCAAGCTTTTGCAAAGTAAACCGAAGAACCTCACCTCTGAACAGTACAAGAGTAAGCTTGAAGAGGTGCAGGAAAGAATTGGAGTACTTGAAGGAATACTTGCTTCTGAGAGCGCCCTTGTAGCTGAAGAATTGGAGCAACGTGAAGTTACTACAAAGAAGCTGGCAAAACGAATGCCCAAGGAGGGTGTATTGGTTGAGTTCGTAAAAATTCAAGAATTCGATTGGGACAATGGAAAATGGGTAGATACCGAAAGGTATCTCGCCTTCATCCTGCATCCGGATGAGAGAATCGAGCTGATGGACCTGGGCGATGCGGAAAAGCTGGAATTGGATTTAAAAGCTATGCTGGCGCAATTGACAGACATACCATCGAATAAACGGCAAGCCAATAGCCAGCTTAACGCTGCAAATCAACTTTACACTATGTTGTGGAGCCCGTTGAAAAAGTCCATTGGAAATGCCGAGACAATCATCATCTGCCCAGATGGTGCGCTGAACCTTATCCCATTTGGTGCACTACGTGGAACGGACGGAAAGTATCTTGTGGAATCTAAAACTATAACCTACGTCACTTCAGGACGTGATCTTGTCAGAAGCGCCAAAATAAAACCAGAGAGCGATCTTTTCCTGGCTGCTAACCCTATGTTTGATAAAGTTGCTAAGGCAAATACGGGCAAGGAGACAAGCTATCGTGGTGTTACCCGGTCGCGCAATTTTGCCATGAATTTCGATCCATTACCTGGCACGTCACTGGAGGCGAAGGCGATCCCGCCGCTATTACCGGGTAAAGCCCAACAGGTGATGACTGGAGCGAATGCTACCGAAGAGGCAGTGCTTAATACTCACCGTCCAAAAGTGCTACACCTCGCCACTCATGGATTTTTCCTCGAAGACCAGCCGGAGATTGAATTGAGTGATAACCGTATTATGGGTTTTGATAATAAACCGAAGCTTCCAAGAGGATACGAGAATCCACTTCTGCGGTCCGGGCTTGCTTTTGCTGGAGCGAATCATGCCAACAAGGAAGAAAGTGGACTGGATGGTCTGTTGACTGCTCTTGAAGTTTCAGGTATGGACCTTCATGGAACCGACCTAGTCACGCTCTCCGCCTGCGAGACGGGAGTGGGTGAAGTAAAAACTGGGGAGGGAGTATATGGCCTTCGTCGCGCATTTGCCTTGGCCGGAGCCCGGAACCTTCTCATGAGCCTGTGGCCAGTGGCGGATCAAATCACAGCGGACCAGATGAAACGTTTCTACACCCTTTATGGAAAGGGAGTAAATCCATCAGAAGCCCTCCGGGAAGCCCAACTCGAAACCATCGCCAAGCTCCGAAAAGAATACGGAGTCGCCCCACCATCGCTTTGGGCACCGTTTATCATGCAGGGAGTCCCAAGTCCGAATTAAATTCATTCACATGTATTGAGATCTTAACTTCTCATTTAAGTCGTCAAAATGCCTTTTGAGCTTATTTGAGATTATGCCGAGCAAACTGGCTCGCCAGTTGCGGTTAAGCTCCATGGAGTACATTGCGATAACTGGAATCTGATTTTTCTCATAAACTTTAAGCTTGTGGGAAGTTCGGTCTTCGTAATCCTTGTTTCCTGACACACCGAAATATTCAACAACGATTCCATAGCTTAATGGGAACCTCTAAAAATCGCATTTCCACACAGGCGCCAAGTTGAGCCAAACCAACTGCTCCATCAACATCGGATCTCCCGCAGCCACATCAAATACCCCGGCTGTGTCCGG
>JAOUNW010000179.1 GCA_029880755.1 Gammaproteobacteria bacterium | reverse complement strand
AGATCAAAAAAGCCAGGCTGAATCATGTGACGCTCCTGTGTTATTATGCTAGAAGCATTTTACCTTTAATGCCGCTTTTCATGGGAATATTTAGAGGTTCCCTAATGTAAAATCTGGATACCAGATCTTAGTCTTGCCATAGTCCACCACTGCGGTTGGTTTCTCATAGATAAACGGGATGTTGTGCTTTTCAAATAAGTCACCAATCTGGCGCTCCATATAGGATTTGTAGCGAGGCTTCCTGCGATAGGTCGCATATCGAGCATTCATTTGGAGGCCTCCAGTCGAGCGATATGCTTTCTCAATGACTGGACAAGCATTTTCTCCTGTTTCCAAAGGTCGTCCAAAAGCAAGTCCATGGCTTTTTCCAAATCGATAGATCTCCGGATAAGCGCGAGCGCTTCTCTGGACTGGTCAGCGGCAAGAAACTTACACGCTTGCCTGATACACTGTTCCGATTCGTTCAGGTAGTTTTGGGCGTTCAGCGAAATGCCCCTAATCGTTTCTGTGTATCCGGTCTTTTCCCTCTCCTCGGCTAACAAGGTTCTGACTTTTGCCTTTTGCTCTTTGCTCAATCGATTAAAGCCCGCTGCCAGATCGTCATACTTGGACAGGTTATAGCCCGTAATGTCTTCATTTACTTCTCTGATTCTGGCCAACTCTGATTTGAGAGTATGTTCACGGGAAAGAATATCGTTCAGGACCTTGGATGTGGAGCGGATCACTTTAGGATTCGAGCCATGCTTTCCAAGTATGTCCAATACTTGCTCGAGAATTGCGATTACCTTCTTGCATTCGCGCTTCCCTTTTATGGTCAACTTTTCCAGCTTTGCTTTAACGGTCCCTATACCAGAAAGGTCGCCCTGCTTGTAGGACTCGACAAACTCGCTTACTCCATAATTGGAAGCTGAGGCCGCCTGCTTGAGATTTGAAAGGCTGTCTGAGCCGAAGATCGAGAAGATAACCCGCCAAACCGAGATGATCACTGCCAAGGACAAGATCATATGCAGGTACCCGGCCCACTCGTTCCTTTGCGCCCAGAGGAAAAATCCAGGAGACACTGCCCGCATGGTGAAATAGGTGACTATCAGGGATATGGAGCCACCCGCCATATGGCCCGCGCCCACCTGCCTCATCAGGTTATACATGACCAATGAAACGACCAGGATTATGATCCCAGCCGCAATGGGGCCAAAGGATTTGATGCTGAACCCAATGGACCTCTGCGCAGCGCTTAGAGAAATAGCGAGTATTGTCCCAACGATAATACCGAGCTTTCTTCCATGAGTTCCAGGGTAGATTCTTGATAACGCCACACGACTGGCGTAGACAAGAATGCAAAGGTAAAGAATGAAATCAATGACTGGTTGGTGCTGGTTGTAGAGCGATTCAATGTCCAACCCTGTCAGTGGACTGAATAGCCATTCCAACAGGTTCTGCATTCTGGCTACGATCTAGGATCACCCCGCAACCTTTTGATTCGAACTTCAATGACCTCACCTTTTTGGATATCCATAATTGTGGCCACATCCTTGGGAACCCAGATAACGAAATTGGATCTGGATGAAGATACACGTTTGGTGAAAGTCGCTTCAAAACTCATACAGGATAGTCTGAGCATCGCTGGTATTTAAATCTTCCGGTTTGGGCGCTGGTCAGCACTGCCAAGTGGCGAGAAAGCTTTAAATAGGCCGGGGAGTTTATACGTTCAGTGGAGTATATGCGAGGCAGGAAAATGGACCCAATAGATTACCTGAAAAGGACTAGAAGCTTGGTGGAAATGGAAATGAAACACATCAAGGATTTTAAAGTCTTCGATTTAAACTTTGTTCCGGAAATCCCGATTAACCGGCCAGAGATGGACAAGATCGCCAAGGCGGTCCTGAAATATGAGAAGTCCAGAATTCCCACGCACATATTCGCATTCGGCAGCAGGGGATGCGGGAAGACTGTAACCATGAAATATTTACAGCGCCTGTTTGATACCAGCTCCATGGAAGCTAAACTGCTCTATGTTAACGTTCGGGAACACAACACTTCGTTTAAGATGTTTGCCCAGCTGCTTGGCGCTTCCCCTCGAGGTGTTTCGCTTTCTGAATTGTTCGCCAGGTTTAAAGGTCATTTCTCCGCCCCAACAGTCCTGATCCTGGATGAGATCGATTTCATTTCAGAAAAAGATAAGGATAAGGAGATCCTCTATCTGCTGAGCCGGTGCTCCGAGAATTACATGCTGATCCTTTTGGCAAATAATCCAAAATTCGTATCTGATATAGACACCAGAACAAGATCCAGCCTCAACCCTGCCCCGCTTCATTTCAAGAATTACGATGCTATCCAGATGTTGAAAATCCTTCAGCAAAGAGCGGAAAAGGGCTTGAGCAAATTCTCCCATTCGCTTTTGAATGAAATATCCGCCCTGGCAGTGAAGCATACCAATTCCGATGTCAGAGTGGCGCTGAAAACGCTTTATTATATGGCCACGGAAAAAGGGAATGATCTTCAGGAATGCTTCCAGAACGCCCAACGAGACCTTACGGCGGATTTGATCTGTGACCTGAACTACAACAACCTCCTGGTGCTCAAGGCAGCGTTGAAGACACCCAACGGTCTGGTCAAGGAGATCTATGAGAAGTACACACGGTTGTGCAGTCTCAAAAATGAGCGTCCTTTCAGCTATCCATATTTCTACAACAACCTGAGCTATCTGCAATCCCTGGGATTGATCCTGCTGGCCTCAACGAAGGTTGGGAGAACTTACACGAATCGGATCAGCCTACTTTTTCAACCAGAGCTTCTACAAACCGCTTTTGAATCTAAATTTGAATCGTGAAGAGAGAGTGGAGTTTATGCGTGGGGGGCAGAAAACCAAAATAAGGTTTTCTGAGCTTTCCTTATATTGAACTGCTGTGGGGCAAAATCAAAAACTGGTCAGATGAATTCCGGATTATTTGTTCTTCTTCGGTAGTGTCGGATTTTTGAGCAAACCTATGGTTCATTATTCCCAAGTGGCGCCTAAACTGTACTCTCTCTTTCCATTTCTTTTCATTTCTCATTAATCTCATAGAGATCAAATGAAGGAAGCAGATGGTAAAATGTCCTATAAAATATCCAAATGATTAGTAAGGGAATGAATTATGCTCGAAGTCGAAGGCAATGTGGTGGTTATCAAGCCAAAGAAGCCATATCTGGATTGGATTATAAGCCAGCCTGATCCTCCGGAGGAACTTAGGCTGGAGGAGCTTCAAAACGACTGTACAGCCTTTCTAATTCCTGAATTCGCTGATTATGACAGCGCCCGCAAATATGTACTTTCGCATTATGCGAAAATCTTTGAACTGGAGCTAGAGGCCTGGTATGCAGATGAAAACCTTTGGCCTTCAGGGAGGAGTCAAAGAATGTTTGAAGAATGGTTCAATGTCGAAGTTCATTCGGTTGTTTATGGCCTGTTTGGAGAAAATGGTTCTAACATGGAGGACATGCAATAAGACAGATAAGAGAACTCTAGAAACTTCCCCCTCATCCAATGAACCCATAGGATATCTCCATGGCTAGCGGGGTCTTTCCGGCATACGCCTTCAA
>JAOUNW010000028.1 GCA_029880755.1 Gammaproteobacteria bacterium | reverse complement strand
CCCAGACACTTTTCCAGACACGCCTGCAGTTGTGCCTGATCATCCGAGGGAAACAAATAGCCGGTTTCATTGTGAGTTATGATTTCCCTGTTACCACCCACATCACTGCCGATGGCAGCCACACCGGAGACCATGGCCTCCAACAGGGTATTGGACAAGCCTTCGCTGAACGAGGGCAGCACAAAAATATCCATGGCGGCGTAGAATTTTTCCACGTCTTGCCGGTAGCCGGTGAAGTGCACCTGATTTGCCAGCCCCAGGCGCCGCGCTTGTTGTTCCAGGCTGGCACGCTCACTGCCGTCGCCAATGGCCAACAAGTGCACATTGGCCCCTTTGGGCAAGGTCGCCAGGGCCTCTACAAGCAATTTGTAATTCTTGACCGGCTCCATACGCCCCACTATGCCAACCACCACATCGGACCCACCAAAGCCCAGTTGTTGACGCGTGCCGACACGGTCTGAGGATTGAAATCGTTGATCATCCACGCCATTGTAAATCACCTGAATTTTGCCCTCTGGGATGTAGGCATACATCTCCAGATCGCGCCTAAGCTGGGCAGAAACCGAAACCACCGCATCAGTATGACGACTGAGAAAACCTTGTAGTCGCATTTTCCGTTTCTTGCCGGGGAAGGTGCGCCCGTGTTCACTATGGACAAACTTTCTGTGGCCTGCCAACCTGCCGGCGGCATAACCGTGGAAGTAGGCTTTCTGATTGCGTGTATGAATGATATCGGGATTGAGTTGTTTGATGTATCTGGACAAACGCCAAATCAGACCGTAATCATTACCGGGTTTCATGCCCCATTCTGTAATGTCCACGTCCTTGGCAGTAATACGGCTGGCAAACTCGCCTTTAACTTGTAAACAGCAGATAGTCGTCTTGAATCGCTGGTCATTGAGATTATTGACAATATTCACTACGCCATTTTCCAGGCCGCCTGGCTCCAGGGACAAGAGAACATTGAGGATATGGATTCGGTCAGACATGGTCTATTTCTTGTTCTAGCTACCAAGGAACAATTTGGCGCCTGGCACCTTGGCCGCCCATCTCCTGATGAGCCGCTTGTCTTCTGCCGTGAGCACGCCTGTGAAGTTGGCAATGGCCAGATAGGATGTACCATAAACAATTACCGCCACAACAAATTGCAACAGGTTACGGTCCATTTTAGCCACCGCAATCGCTGCAATGACAGTCGCTGCAACAGCCACTGCGGCGATACCGCTGATTGCCTTTATCGGAAACAGTTCCAGGGCGCTACGATTTAACAATCTCATGGCAATCACAAAATAAATGCCGGAGGCCATGTAAGTGGTGACGATGGTGGCGATAGCAGGACCGTAGTAGCCCAAAGTCATCACCAGAACAATGCTCAGTATCAGGTTACTGATCACGGTTACTATAGTGATTTTCATGGTAATACCGGTTTTACCGAATACCTGCGGCAACGGACTCAGTACAAAAATATGCAACGGCACCAACATCAAATAGACACGAAATACGTTTACACTCTCACGGTAGTCGTCGGTAAACAACAAGGTGATGAACTCATATGCGAAATAGGTCAGAAATACAAATACCGGCAGAATAATGAAGGCCAGCTTACGCACTGAGGCGCGCCAGATACGGACAATTTCATCGAACCTGCCTTCCTTTACCAGTGGCGGCAAGGTTGCCCGGAGCACATTGGACACTGAGCGCTGGAAAATATAATCCAGCGGTATTTCCAGCGCTCCGACAGAATAGATAGCATATTGGGTGGTACTGAAGGACGTGGAAATAATGACGCGGTCCAATAATCTGCCAATGATACCGATAACCGATGACAAGGCCAGCGGTATGGAGTAATTAAACTGCTCCTTTATAAAAGGCCAGTCGAAGCTGTGCCGGTCGACGGGAAAGAACTCCTCGCGTATAGCGAGCGTATACATACCGAAACGGAAGAGCGCATAAAAGGCGATACTCAAAATTAGCTCAGTCAACCCACCACCCAGGACAATAGGAAGGATAATAATGACAAACCGAATGAGGATTTCTGCGCCCTGCATACCCACGGACAGCCTATATTTATTTTTGCTGATCAGCGCATCGACAACATATTCACTGGCAACGTAAAACACGACATAAATACAGTAGATGGGAATCAAATCGACGAGCAATTGATTGCTCATTGCATCGGCAATCTTATAACGTGCCAGATAAATACCGAGAGCACCAAGCAACCCGGTGAGGAAGGTCAGCACCGCTGTCTGGGTAATTAATGCCCGCTTTTTAACATCGGTAACAATATTGTAATAATAGTAAACAGCGCTCGGCAGACCCAGCACCAGAACTCGGGCTGACGCCGTGCCGATAATAAGGAGCTGCTGATAGGTACCGTATTCCAGTTTGGTTAAGACCCGCACCAAAAACATCGGTATCAAAAAACCGACTGAATACTTGAATATGTTCAGAACAACGAGCAGACCTGCTTTATCGGTTAGACTTTTCAATGCTTGCCCGCTCCAGATTAATTCTTGATTTTGTTATTGTTCTAACGACAGTAGTGTTAGTAGCGTACTGTTTCCAACGCTTGCAAATTCCCTATAACCTCCCTCATTGGAGTAAATGTAAAATCATCCAGTAATTTTTCCAGCTTGCTTTTGCAGCTTTTAACATTCGTGTAGTGTCGAAACATGGATAGGCGCCCGGCCTTGATTCTGGGCTGCCCGGGATCCACTTCCCAGGGGTGTAAATAAAAAACAAATGGCTTATTTTCGCCATTATTGATTCTGCGCAAGCCGAACCGGCTGATCATATAAGGAAAAATCCGGAAATACCCACCACCACCAATGGGAAAATTGTTATTCAAAACAGGTACCGTAGCAATGGGAAACTCGATAAGACGCTTGTTATTTTTAAGTTCAATGTAGTGAGGCATTCTTGGCGCCTTGGCGATGCCGTATTTATCATGGTGCACTGGATAAATGCTGGAATCGTATTCAAAACCAAGGTCCGCCAGGATATCCAGCGCCCATAAAGATTTATTGGTAATAGAGTAGGTAGCCGCCCTGTAGCCCAATACAGGTTGCTGATAAATGTCCTCGATTATTTTCTTGCTATCACTTGTCTCTTGCAGGAATTCCTTTTCTGTCTGCGTATAAACCAGCTTGTGACTCATGCCGTGGCTGGCCACTTCATGGCCTCGCACAGCAATCTCGCGGACAATATCAGGATAGCGCTTTGCCACCCAGCCCAGAACAAAGAAGGTACCCTTGACGTTTTTGCTATCGAGCAAATCCAGAATACGGCCGGTATTAGCCTGCACCCGGCTCTCATAACCGTCCCAGGTATCGCGTTTAACAACACCGGCGAAGGCCTGCACCTGGAAGTAATCTTCAACATCAATGGTAAAGGCATTTTTCATAAACAGTCAGCTGTCATTCAATGATACCGGCACACCTGTCGGTTATGGTAACTCGGTCACCGGTTCAACCAAATACGCTTTATCGTGCATGTACTTGGTGGTATGACGTTTGTTCTGGATATCCTGGTAGACATAGGCTGCGCGATCCTCACCGATACCCAGATACTCTCCCAACTCTTTGGCACTGACTCCATGGTTCAACGCCCAAAGGGCAATATCCATCTGCTGATAGGGCAACGCAAAATAGAATTCGTCCTGGCCTTGCGACAGACTGTAGGTGTCGGTTGTAGGTACAGCGGAACAGATTTCATCAGGCAGACCCAGATGTTTCGCCAGAGCATATACCTGAGTTTTGTAGAGATGGGCAATGGGTTTGACATCTGCCGAGCCATCGCCATTTTTTACAAAGAAACCCTGGTCGTATTCAAGTCGGTTCGGTGTCCCGACCACAGCATAGTTAAGGCGGTCAGCATGAAAATATTCCACAGTTTTCCGGATACGCTGTTTGTAATTGGTCGCGGCGACAATCTGCAGATATTGCTTCAATCCCAATTTCTTTTCCTTGATATCACCTTGCGGTGTCTGCACCACCAGTTTGAAGTGGTTAAACTGACCCTCAATGCCACCGGTAATGACAATCTTGTTTTTCCAGCCATCAGTGTATTCAGGAAAGGTCTCTTTAATAGCCTTATCACGCCACTCATAACAACCAATGGCCTCCAGGGTTTTAGCGATATTGTGGGTGATGTATTCGATACCCAGGTGTTCCGCCAGTTGCTTTCCCCGATCACTACTGCTGGAAGAGGAATCCTGTTCCGGCAACAACAAACCAAACACCTTGCCGGGGCCAAGAGCCTTGACACTCAGGGCGGCGCTCACTGAACTGTCTATGCCGCCCGACATGGCGATCACCAGACCACGCCTATGCAGCTTTGAACGCAGTATCTCTCTCATCGCCTCGGCGATTTTGTCCACCTCGCGGTCCATATCAAAAGACAAGACATCATCTGACAATTTTGTTTTTGAACTTGGCATTATTTCTTCCTTTTTTAATTACAATAATTGCTTTATGAGGCACGTGCTGTGTCCGCCAGCAAAAAGCGTTTAACTTTGCCTGAGGCGGTTTTCGGCAACTCAGACACGAATTCGACTTCTTTAGGTAACTTGTAGATGGCCAGGTTCTGACGGCAATGGGCCATTACGGCTTTCTTTTCCAGTTTTGCGTTGGGCGACGCCACAACAAATGCCTTTATGACTTGCCCCAGTATTTCATCAGGGATACCCACTACCGCCACTTCCTCTACACCTTCCAGTTCTGCAATGACCTCTTCAATATCCTTGGGGCTGATGCGATTGGCGCCAGATTTGATCATATCCGAGGCACGACCATTGATGAAAATAAAACCATCGCTGTCCTGATAGGCAAGGTCACCGGTAACCAACCAGCCATTTTGTATCACGGTTTCAGTGGTCTGCGGGTCTTTCCAGTAACCCAACATAATATTGTCGCCTTTGGCATAAATCTGACCTATTTCACCGGGCGCAACCTTATTGCCCTGATCATCCTGCACTTCCAGCGTTACGCCGGGGATGCCGATGCCGACGGAACCAAGTTTTTGTTCCAGTTTGTCGGGTGGCAAATAACTCAAACGCGCCGTGGCCTCAGTCTGACCATACATCACAAAGAATTCCGCGTTCGGCAGATCGGCGATTACCCGACGAATGCTGGCAGGCGCCATCGGCCCCCCCGCCTGGGTAATGTATCTCAAAGAAGAAAGATCATAGTCTTTGAATTTTGTCCTGCTTAGCAAAATAGAAAAGGTCGAGGGTACACCGGAAAACCCCGTGACTCGTTCTTTTTCCATGGTCTGCAGAATCTTGTGTGGATACAGCAAACTGTTCTCAAGCACAATCGTAGCACCTACCGCCAAATGGGTATGCAGGACGGAATTACCGTAAGAATAATAAAATGGCAGGATATTCATGACGATATCATCGCCCGTGAGCTTCAGGTAACCTACAATGGAATTCACGTTATGAAATAGATTACCGTGACTCAGCATCACCCCTTTGGGGTGCCCGGTAGTGCCGGAGGTGTAGATAATAGATGCCAATTCGCCCGGCTGTCCGGAATAAGATAAATCCGGCTCGTTGACCGCTCCATTTTCTTGAATCTGTTTCCAGCTGGCGCCGACAGTAATAGCCGAACCGTTGGGGTGCTCTCCGACGATAACGTAGGCGATGCTGTCACGCATTTGCGTCGTGATAGCTGCCAGTTCAGGATGACGGGCGTCAGCAAACAACCAGCAGGCTTCGCTATGCTTGAGCCAGTTAACCAAATCTCTCGATTTGGTGCCCGTGTTCATGGCCACCACCACACCACCGGCAGCCAACACACCATAATACGTTGCCACAAACTGGGGGCTATTTTCCAACAGCAGTCCCACTCTGGCACCTGGCGCCAGACCATTCTCCCTTAGAAAGGCGGCAACAGCACAGATACAGGCATAAAGCTGACCATAACTGATGCGCTCATCCTTTTGGACAATAGCAATATTGTCCGGCACACGATGCGCCTGGTGCTGAAGTAAATGAATCAGAGACTGGGACATGCTATCAGGCGGCTTTCTTCTTCTCGAGAAATTTGACGATGTTGTTGACGGAGTCCAGATTCTCCGGAATCATTTCATTATCATCCACCTCGATACCGAATTCCTCCTGAATAAAATAAATGACTTCCATGATGCCCGTAGAATCAATAATACCCTTTTCCAGAAATGAGTCGCTGCTTGAAAGCGCCGACTCATCATCAGTAAAAAGAAAATTCTCCAGAATGTATCCCCGTAGTTTGTGTTCAATAGACATGTAAGCTCCTGTTTAACCCCGTGTTACTAAATTAAAAATCCTGATCAATTCATAGCGACGTTTCGGCCATGGTTCTCCACAAACAAATAATGCCAGACCTGTGTCGACAAAATTCCCACCAGGGCCATATTGTCCTTGTAACCAATGGCCCTGCCCATACGTACTTTTTTCAGGAAACGTCCAACGCGCTGGTGGTCAAAATAACCGTAGCTACGCAACTTATCTTCTGATAATAGCTCATCGACGTACGCCGGTGTATTTTCGCCGAAAAATGCCAGAATATCCGGTGCCCGGTAGGGCTGCTTGTGGCGCCTGATAATAGTCTGAGGAATATACTTTCCCATGGCCCGTTTCAGCAGAAACTTTTCGTTCAAAGCCCGCATTTTCATTTTTGGGTGCAGCCGGTTGGCGAATTCGATAACACGATGATCCAGATAGGGAAACCGGCCTTCCACTGAGTGACTCATGAGCATGCGGTCACCCTGAGAACACAGTAAATAACCGGCCATCAGGGATTTTGATTCAATATACTGGGCACGGTTAAACGGATGCCAGCGACACAGATTCTCGGGGAAACTGCTGTTCATCACCTCAAGCGCATCGCCTTTTAGCACGCCCTTGGTGGAATCGGAAAAAAAATCCTTACACTTGGCGGTCGTGGTCCAACGCGGGATATGCGAAAAATAAGTCAAACCCGGCTGGTCCAGGGCCATGCCAAAAAATTGCTGCAGGTAGGCCTGCCCCTGGGACATGTCCAGATAGGGATACAGGCGTTTCAACAACAGTGGCCGCATGGCTGAATTGGAATTCCTGGCCCAAAACTGGCGAATTTTAGCCTCCTTAAAAATATCGTAACCTCCCAGCACTTCATCAGCACCTTCACCTGTCAACACCACCTTATAACCCTGATTGTGAACCAATCCGGACAGGGTCGCCATGGGTACCGGCGCTGTACGCAGCACCGGCGACTCCGTGTGATAAATGGTTTTCACGAAATCGCGCGCGATATCACTGTTACTGCTTTGTATACGACTGTGCTTGGCATTGAGATGTTTGATCAGATTATTTTGGTGATCACTTTCGTCAAAGGACTGCTCATCGAATCCAATGGAAAAAGTGCGCAGCGGCACATTGCCATAATGATGAATAATAGAGACCAGTACGGATGAATCCAGGCCACCGGAAAGATAAGCCCCTACGGGCACATCGGAACGCAGACGCAGTTGTGTGGCATCAATCAGAAGATCGTGTAACTGACAGGCCAGCTCATCATCGGAACCAACAGCATAATCACCGTTAACAGGGAACTGCCAATCCCAATAACGCTTTCGGGTAATTTGCTTGTCTTTAACCACAACCATTTCCCCGGGGGAAACCTCGTAGACATCCTTGAATACGGTCTCGGGGCTTACGGGCGACCAGAAGGTCATAAGTTGGTCCAGCGCTTTCAGGTTCAGTTGTGGCGATTGCTCTGAGGCAGCCATCAGGGCTTTTACCTCTGACGCAAATAACAACTGCCCGGCCTGGCGGGTATAAAACAAAGGAGCGATGCCCACGCGGTCGCGCACCAGAATTAATTTCTGGTTGTTCTTGTCCCACAAACCAATTGCGAACTGGCCGTTTAAATAAGAAACAAAATCATCACCGTATTGTTCGTACAAATGCACAATCACTTCAGTATCCGAGTGAGTGTAAAAAACATGACCCTGTTGCACCAGATCCTGACGCAGTTCGATATAATTAAATATTTCGCCATTGAAAACTACCCACACGCTTTTATCTTCATTGTGAATGGGCTGGTCGCCGCCAGCGATATCGATAATGCTTAAACGGGAATGGGCCAGACCGATCGGCGCTTCAACGAAGTAGCCATAACCATCCGGCCCGCGGTGATAAAGCTGCTGGACCATGCGCTCGAGGATATGTTTCCCAGGTGTAGCCGTGGATTGAAAACTGACGATACCTGCTACGCCGCACATAACTCCCTTCCCGTGCCCGTCTCAGGCTATCCGGCTTTTGTTTTTGTCGTTACCGGAAGTGGGTGAACTACCCTTGGGCGCTGTCGCCCGGGGATTCTGGTTTGCTACAGTCTGACTGTTAACCGTTATACCCTGTTTCTCGGCCAGCGCTGTCAATAACTTCTCGATCGAACTTAATTGCCGGGCGATCATGGACAACGGTGATACCAGCCCGTCAAGATTCTCAAACTTGTTGCCTATTTGAGCCAGCGCCCTAGTATTACTTTCCAGCAAACTGGAAAGTTGCGATACGTCGCCGGTAACAATACCGGATTTATGTGCTTCTTTGCGCTGCTTTTGTAGCTGGGCCTTACGCTCACTGTAAGGCTGCCACTGCAGTTCCGAAATAGCCGTGCTAACAATTTCTTTCGTTACTGAAGTGTTATCATCCGCAAAGGCGCAAGTTAATGCCGTATCACACAGTGTATTAATCAGGCGCGGTAATCCACCGCTGTATTTATGAATAATATCAAAGGTATCTTCTTCAAATATCTCCCTGCCACCTGAACCAGCTATTCTCAACCGATGAAGTATATAGTCCTTTGCCTCAGCTCTGGTGAGCGGGCTAATGTGAAAACGCAACCGCACGCGCTGCATTAACTGTTCAAGTTCCGGTTGTTCCAGGGTTCTGGCCAGTTCCGGCTGACCGACCAGGATTATGTGCAGTATTTTTTCATTCTTGATTTCCAAATTGGATAACATTCTGATTTCTTCAAGAACCTTGAAATCCAGATTCTGGGCATCATCCACCAACAGTACTGCCTGCTTGGACTCGCCGTAACAGTTGATCAGGAAAGTATTGAGCATATCCATGAGCTCGACTTTCTTGGCATTAAATGGATTCAGCCCATACTCCACCAGCATGGCCTGAAGAAATTCCACTTCGTTAAGCTGTGTCTGGAATACCTTGGCAACCACCACATTACTGGTTAGTTCAGAAAGCAACTTATGAACCAGCAATGTCTTACCTACACCAACTTCACCAGTAATGACAACAAAACCCTCCTGATTCCAGACACTGTAATCCATATAGGCTGCCGCCCTGGCATGGGAGTTACTCAGATACAGGTAATCTGTATCCGGCGTTAACTGGAAGGGAAAATCAACAAGATTAAAAAGCTGTAGATACATTTATAATTCCTTCAGGCGCCTCTTATTCAGTTCCAGCGTCTAGTGGGTTTGCTCCCGGTTGTGCCGCGCCGCTAAAACCGGAGCCATCGTCGAGAACGTCCGGTTCGGGCCTCTCCAGATCCCGGAAACCATCCCCGTCAATGGGGCTCCTTTCCGGCTGTCCTACCTCATAATTATAGCTAAGGGAAATCATGGCCCGATTTTCCACATATTCATCAGCAGAATTACTACTATCCCTTTCTCCCCGCGAATACCCAAGCCTGAGCGCGACTCTTTTACGGATTTGCCGCTCAAACCAGCCTTCAAGCCATGAATCCCGGTCTGTGCGCAGGGTATCGCGATACTCGGTCTTAATAAACCGGCCTCTAATACCAGCCCGATCACTCTCAGTCAGATTATAGGTTAAATTCAGCTCGGCACTGCCCATTCTTTGACTGGACGTCGCATCGGTCAATGGTTGATTACCGATTTCCTCAAATTCAATCTTTCTGGCCCTAAGATTCAGTGCCTGGCTACCATAAATTGTCGCCCGCGTCAGGCGGGCGCTTGCATTAGAGGTAATAAACAGGGCACCGGGCGCAATCACATCCTCCAAAGGCTGCTGTTGACGGGTATCCTGAAGCAGCGTTTCGCTTGCGTCCGATACTTCTCTGCCTACTTCGAGACGCAATATGGAATTACGGGTTGTACGTCGCGTCAGGCGTGCGGTTCCTGTGGTGCTGAAGGTATTATCAACGGGATTGGTGCGGTCATCGATCAGGGTGCGTCCCACCTCTGCGGACAGACGAGTAATGCGTGATGCGGCCCGCGCATAGCCCAGAACCCCGCGATGGGTCCACATGGTGGGATAGAGATTTGATTCAGTATACTGCACAACCCGGCTGGTAAGATTGAGCGAAGTAGTTGATACCGGTGTATGGCGATGGCGATAACGTATGTTCCCCAGATGCACTCTATTGTCAGTATCAGTTGTTTCGTAATAGGTCTCTGAATACCTGCCTTGAAGAATAAGTAAATCCGCGTCCCCAAACCTGATATTCATCGTGGGACCAAGAGACACAACGTTGGTATTCTGCTGGTTGTCAGGGGTATCTGCTTCCGCGGGATTAAGCTGTACTCTCGTAAAAATATCATCTACCCGGAATTCAAGCCTCTGAGGCAGTATGCGCCAGACTAATTCCGAGTTAACCAGATAATCCGCCCTGTCATCATAGATATTTCTCTTATAATCGTTATAACGCGCTTGAAGCAGGGTATTGGAAGTAAATAAACGATTATCGGCATTCAACGTAAGCGCGGCAAGATAACGTGTAATCCATTCCGAACGCGTATCCGCCGCATCGCGCCCGATATTATCACTGGACTCACCTGCCAGACCTAATTGATACCCAATATCCGCAAATGATGGTTTTCCATAACATACAAGCAACAGGAGCACTCCAAAAAGTGCTCCAATGGGAATTCGAGTACTTCCTGAATTCATAAATCCACTGAAACTTTTAAACGGCTTTCTTCAGACCGGTCCACTTGAAGCCGGAAGGAGAAAACAGGGACTTGAGAAAACGCCTCCAGGATTGGCCCGGTACACAGGGCTCATTGTTAAAAATGATACCAATCAGCTTTTCACCACTGATGGCATCTGCAGCCGCCTTTATTTGAGATTGGGTAAACTTTCCATAAGGAACAACCAGTAATACAAAATCACACAACTCCGAAAGAATGTGGGAGTCGGCAGACTCCAGTATCGGTGGAGTATCGATAATAATATAACGATCAGGATATCTTTCCTCAATGGCCGATAACAAGGATCGCATCTTCATGGATGTAAAATACTCCACAGGCACTTCCCGTACGCCGCCTGCAGGGACCAAACGCAATCGCTTGATTCCGGTCGGATGGATAATCTCCGAGACATCAAGCTCGGTGGATTCCAGATAGTCCGTCAGACCATGTCCTTCCGATGATAAAATTTTACTTAATCCCGAGTTACGCAAATTACAGTCAACCAACAACGCCGTTTTACTCTCATCGAAGGAAAATGCCGCCGCCAGATTCAGTGCGGAAAAGCTGCAACCGCAACCAGAAGTGGGCGAAGTAACCATGATTGTTCTTTGCCTACCGTTACTCTTCTGTAATATCTTCGTTCTCAGTTCCCTGAATGAGTTGGCGATATGGTTTTCCTGCATATCGGGATAAATGATCTTTTTCAGGGCTAGCTGCTTCTGCGGCATCTCGCCTTGCTCACGCATAGTGGCGATTCTGCGGCTTGAATCTATCTTTGACTCTATATCCAACAGTTCGCGCCCGGACTTCGGCGATGCCGATTGCCCTTCTACCGATGAGACTTGGCCGGACGGGACCAACTGTTTACTCCTGTTTTCCCTGGCCTTCTTTAAGGCTTCTTCGATTTTGCTCATGTTTATAGCATCCCGGTAACTTTCAGAAGTGCGACCACAAAATAAATTACTCCCACGCCAATTACTACTACCGCCAACCAGCGCGAATTAGTGGCAATCGCCTGAATTTCCGCAGGACTCGACAAATGAGGAATATCAGCGATCACAGGCAGCTTTAGTCTCTCTACAATAATCCCCGGTGCGCGTATACGAGGGTCGACTTGCTGGAAGCCATACAAGACGCCAACGGGAATGGCGAAACCCAGAAACATTCCTACCAATACGAAATGGATAAAACGTAACCCGCTAGGCTGAACCGGCATCAGCGGTGGTTCCTGAACGCGTATGGATATCTTCTGCCTATCCATATTTAAATTCATGGTCACGCGTGCATTCTCTCTCCTGCGCAGCAGGTCCTGATAAATTTCCCGGTTAACCTGATAATCGCGGGTCAGCTCGGTCATGGCAGCCTCACCGCCATGAATACGTTTGGAACGCTCCAGTTCCTCATCCAGGCGCTTCTGGCTTTCATTAAGCCTGGCCGTAAGGGTTTCGATGTTAGTCTTGGTTGCCGATAGTTGGCTTCTTAATTGCTGGTAAAGCGGGTTATTGGATATACCTTCGTCAACATATGGCTGTCCTCCGGCCTTAGCCAGTTTTTTCGCTTCCAACCGGCGCACTTTTTCCCTTTCGATAGTAGCCTTGAGGTCATTGATCTGTTGCCGAATACGCACAACATCTGGATACGACTCATGATAGGTAAGCAGCAGTGTTTCCAATTCAGTTTGCAGCTCTCCAATACGAGTGCGTAATTGACCTTCATGGGATAGGCTGGCTGTGACTTCCGCCTCACCGGATAACTGTCTCTCCAGCGATTCCTTTTTAATCTTTTCTTCCTGAAGCTCCAGCGTCGTGGTTTCTACAGTATTCAGTAATCGATTGATGCGAGTATTTACGGCAGTATCACTACCAGGTGTAGCATCCGGGTTAGAACTACGATAATCCTTGATCTTGCCTTCCACAACAATCAGCTTGTCATGATAATCACGCACCTGCTGATCAATAAATTCAAACGCCTCCTTGCTCTCCTTGGCTTTCTCGTCAACAATTCTTGAGATCAGGGTATCAGTATATTTTGTTACTACGGCGAAAGCGCGCTCAGGAAGATCATCATGATATTCAATCTTCAAAAGATTTCTTCCCACCATTGATATTGAGGTACGTCCCTGAATTCCCTGGATCACCTTTTCCTGTTCTACCGGTGTCAGTTCATTAATTAACCAGCCACCCTCTTGCAGAATGATAGACATCGTTTTCCGACTAAATAATAACTCCTGTGCGATCCGTATCTGATTCGTGGCATCGGCAGTGACTGCCGCACCTTCCATTAACGGATTAATGACATTGGTCTGTTCAACAAAAATCGTAGAAGTTGAAGTATAGATCTTGGGCCAAACCAATCCCACGCTAAGAAATGCCAAGCTGATTACGGCAAAAGCAGATACGATTGCCCTCCGGTATTGGAAGGCTTCGTTAATCAGCAACCTGATAATTTGTTCAAAAGGCAGATTCATAAATAATAATAACCGTTCGCAAACTTTCGTTATCGCTAAAATATGCGTTCAGGCACAATCAATACATCGCCAGGCTGTAATGATACGTTGGTCTTCAGCCTACCCTTCGTCAGGATATCTTCCAGGTTAATTCGAATCACCTCTGTTTTCTCACCTGCCTTGCGATAGAGTTTTGTACGATTGGGAGAGGCAAAGTCATTAGGGCCCCCGGCTTCCAATACAATATCCAGAACAGTCATCCCCTGCCTATAAGGAACCGATAACGGTCGCCCAACTGCTCCTGTTACCCTGACACGCGACAAATATTGATGGCTATTTAGTTGCGTAAGAATTACCGATACCTGGGGCGTGCGAATGAATATCTTTAATTTATTTTCAATATTCCTGGCGACATCCGCAGGAGATAAGCCACCCACCACGACATCGCCCACCAGAGGTAAAGAAATCTTACCATCCGGTCTCACTGGCACTGTTGTTGTCAGCTCGGGATTACGCCATACATTGATCTGAAGGACATCGTCAGCCCCAATCTTGTACTCATTTACCGTAAATGTTTTTAATGCCGCGATGGCTTCTTCGTTTCCATCCGGAACGATCTTGTCCGGCTTCACCTTTGTTGTGTTACTGGCGCACGCCGTCAACATCAAACCACAAATCACCAATACGGGGACTGATACCTCTCTCATTCCATGCTCTCTTTTTTTGCTAGTAGAACGCCCAACTCATTACCATGACCAAATAGCAGATCTCACCTTTAAACACCCTAAAATGTCAGCAAAACTCAGCTTGGTCACCCTAACTTGTTGTTTTCTAGGCTTAGATTTTTTCACTCGAGTCCCGGAAAAACCCATAGTTTAAATTATGTCACTTACAGGCAACTTACATCTTTTCCGGGAAAATACTTTGATCTCAGCCAATCTTTTGTATTTCTCGCGACTCGGCTTACCCCACAATTTTCCATTTAGGGCAACTCCGGTCGCAAGACCCTTGCATATAACACCCTCGCCAATATGCTCGGAGAGATAATGACGATCCAGACATTTTTCGTCGCTAAGTATAAATCAATTAAAACCTTAATACTAATACCGTTTTTTAAATTTTAGCGAGGTTAAGGATGTAATATTCTCCATGTCGATTTTGGCGTATTTCTTGCTTATTTTTCAGGGTAATAAAATATCTACTACAGTTACTGCGGTAATATGTTATTTTGAACTTGCCAAGAAGAACGGTCCCTGAAACTATCAAACCAGAGAAATTAAATAACCTGAGTGAAATACTGGGTTAAGCAACGTAAGCAAACATCTTCTGATCTATGAATAGCCCAAATAATTTTGCCCAACATTATCGCACCCTCGGTGTGGATTCATCTTGCGGCTGGGACAAACTCAGAAAAACCTATCGCAAGATGGCAAACACCTGGCACCCAGACCGCCATAATGGCAATGAACAAGCACGACTTCTTGCAGAAGAAAAAATCAAAGAGATCAATCTGGCCTACAAGGCTCTATCGGATTACTACCAGGTTCATCAAAGGCTACCACTAGGCAACGAAGGCGGTCCGAATCAGAGTAGCCGTCAAGACACAGCCAAAGGTCCAGGCGAAAACAGCCCGAAAAAAACATACAGCCCCCGACAGAACCAAGAACAGGATTTCCATTCTAGCAGCTACCGGGAAACCGCTGAAGAAACGCCGAAGAGTTCGCGTTTACGGAAAATTGTTATCATTTTGATAGTTGCCGGATCTGCTTATGGTGTTTGGTCAAAATTCAACACTTCTATGCCAGAGGCTGGCAATACCATTCAGGCGATCAAGGAAAACTCTGGCGCACCATCACCGGCTCAGCAAACACTGACAAATAGCAACGAACCAAAAACAGCGACCTCTTCCCCCATCCGTTATTTCACTTACGGCTCCAAAGTGGGGGAAGTGTATGCGGCTCAAGGCAAGCCGACAAAAGTGGAAGGTGATATCTGGTATTATGGCAATTCACAGGTGTTCTTCAGCAATGGCACTGTCATGAGCTGGATTGCTCACGCCGAAAACCCATTGAACGTCGTATCAGATCCGAAACTCGGTAACAAGCCCGGCAAAGGATTTTTTACTATTGGGTCAACCCAGGATGAAGTGCGCCGAGCTCAGGGTAAGCCCGATTATGTTGCTGAAAATAGCTGGGAGTATGGTATGTCGAAGGTCTACTTTAGTAATGGCCTGGTGGTGGACTGGTATAGCTCACCACTGGATCCTCTTAAGGCCAAAAAATAAACGACAACACTCTAGCGTGCGCCTTTGCCAAATAACACCACCTGAGCCGTCTGAAATAGAATGATCAGATCCAGGAACAAGGTGTGGTTCTTGGCATAATACAAATCGTATTGCAGTTTTTCCTTGGCATCTTCCACCGAAGCGCCATAAGGATAACGAATCTGCGCCCATCCGGTAATCCCTGGCTTAACGCTATGGCGCGTTGAAAAGAACGGGATTTCCTTTATTAATTGATTCACAAAAAAAGGACGTTCCGGGCGCGGACCCACAAAACTCATATCGCCCCTCAATACATTGATAATCTGAGGTAGTTCATCAATGCGTAAAGTACGAATTATCTTCCCAACTCTTGTCACCCTATCGTCATCCTTTTTTGCCCATTGAGGCTTACCTTCCGTCTCAGCATCTGTGCGCATGCTGCGAAACTTATACACCTGAAACGGATTACCACATTCACCAGTCCTTTCCTGTTTGTAGAATACCGGTCCTTTGCTATCCAGTTTAATCAGGATTGCAGTGACTAACATTACAGGTAGAGTAATCAACAAAAGGATGCTACTGGCGGTTAAATCAAACATGCGCTTAATCATGTTACGAAAATTACCTTTATCAAAACCTTCAGAAAAGATTATCCAGCTTGGATTCAGGGACTCCAGTTGCACCTTACCGGTTTCGCGCTCGAAAAATGTCGACAGGTCGATAACGTTGATCCCCTCCATTCGGCATTCTAGTAATTCCCCCATAGGTAGAGCTCCCCCGCGCCGCTGTCTGACGCCTACCACGATCTCATCCACATCATATGTTGTAGCGATAGCGAGAATTGGTATCTCGTGCTCAATTATTAAGCTCTTTGGTATCGAGGAGTGGACACCATCGATAGGCATATAACCAACCAAATGGAAGCGGTTCCGCCCCTGCTCAGAATTCAGTAGCGCAGCAACCTTGGCGGGGCGACTGCCTGCGCCCACGACTAATACACGACGCTTTATGGCCTCGCTGTCGACCACGCTCAGAAAAATAAACCGGATCGTGGCGGTACCTGCCATAGCAACCAAAAAGGAGATGCCCAAAACACCTCGCCCAAGAAACAGGCCAGGTATGGCATAAAAAATGAATGTCATAGCAATAAAACCGATTGGAAAAGTCGCCATGAACCTGGAGTAATAACTCCAGTCACCTTCCTTGATCTCTCTCTCGTACAGACCCATAGCCACCATAATGAATAACATCACCAGAGTAAAAACAATCGCCCGCGGCAGCAGTGGCCCCAGCTCTATTACTGTTTGAGAAGAAAAATCGCCAAAACGAAGGTGGATGCCCGCATAAATAG
>JAOUNW010000027.1 GCA_029880755.1 Gammaproteobacteria bacterium | reverse complement strand
CATAAACCTTATAAACAAGAATAAAGATTACCAGAGCAACTACGACCAGCCAGCCTAAAGCATCAACATACCTGCGCAGGTTCTTCTCCATCTTTTCTCCACCGAGATAGATGAGACCCGCCACCAGAAAGAACCTGGCTCCCCTTCCGATAAACGATGCGATCAGGAACGGAATAAAAGACAACGAAACGGCGCCGGCACTAATGGTGAATATTTTATAAGGGATCGGCGAGAATCCGGCGATGAAAATTATCCACACACCCCATTCCTCGAAGCCCTCGCGGGCTTGCTGGAATTGCTGCCAATAACCGGCACTATGCAACAAAGGCGCAATTAACTCGAAAGCGAATAAACCTATGACATAGCCAGCGGCTCCTCCCGCAACAGAGGCCAACGTAGTGATACTCGCATAAAACCAGGCACGATTACGACTGGAAAGCACCATTGGCGCCAACATGACGTCGGGGGGCACAGGAAAAAAAGAAGACTCAGCAAAACTGAGGCCACCCAGATAATAGGGAGCGTATCTGTGCCTGGCCCAACGTAATGCAATATCATAGAGCTTTTCAAATATCTTCAAGTTTCGGTTTCCTGATCCACAATATTTCAATCATAGCAGGCCAGCGACGGGATCTGCTATTGCCATCATCCGGCCTTAATAAAATAAAACCGCCCATGACAATGATTGTCATGGGCGGTTTTACTAAAACGATTAAACTACTTGAGGCGGTAAATTGTCCGATACTGCCGATTATTGCTTACTGACATACAGTAATTCAAGAATTGAACTAAAAGTATCCATATCCACTTTACGAAAGCTCAACGCGGCCCCGTCTTTTGATATTCTGGTAACACGCGCGGGTACCCGGTGCCGAATTTCCTGTTTACCTTTGCCAATGGCAATACTGAGTTCGACTGAATTATCCTTTGATAGATTTGTTTGATCGCACTCCACAAAAACGCCGTTCAGACTTAAGTCACGAACCTTACACGGACGCGCATCTTTGTCTTCGGTACCCAGCGTAACACTCAACGCCACAGGTTTTCTCTTCAATTCTCTTTGCTCTTCCAACATACGGACCTCCAAACACAACCACCTAAAACACTAGATCGTTAACAAACAAGGTTAATGATGCTCGTACAACCACACCGTTTCATTCAAGAATGGGGCACCACGAGGGAAAACCACTATACCTCCAAAAGAAAATGGGGGTCAATGCCGGATCAAAGGATTATTTGCGCTGCCCAAAACCACGGGAAAATCATAAAAACGGCCCTATTTTTGGGTCTCATTGCTTTCCGGCAAGCCCTGTGACAGGTATTTTTGCCTGGTCGCTGCCGATTCCCGCTAAATGGACTGTAGATGTGGGAAAAGCGATTTCGGCACCATGGTTAGTGATGATTTCACCAACTCGCAACAGTATATCCTGCTTTATGTTATGGTATTCAGTCCACTCGATTGTCTTGGTAAATGTGTAAATAAAAAAATCCAGTGATGAGGCAGCATATGCATTGAAATTAACCATCAACGTTCTCGACGTATCGATATCAGGATGACTGGTCAGCATTGATCTAACGTCCTCGATAATGCCGTCAATTTTTCCAAAATCGTCGTAACGAATACCAATAGTCTCGTAGATGCGACGATTAGTCATACGAGACGGATTTTCAACGGCAATACTGGAGAAGGTGGCATTGGGAATATACAACGGCCGTTTGTCGAAGGTGCGAATTACAGTCAGACGCCAGCCGATCTTTTCAACAGTGCCCTCAATTTCGCGATCAGGCGAACGAACCCAGTCTCCCACAGCAAAGGGTCTATCCAGATAGATAATCAAACCTCCGAAAAAATTTGCCAGCAGATCCTTTGCCGCAAAACCGACGGCAACACCACCTATTCCACCAAAAGCCAATACTCCCGATATACTGTATCCCAGCGTCTGCAACACAACCAGCACCGATGTAATAACAAACGATACCTTGACCAGCTTGGCAATGGCATCCACCGTCGTTCTATCTATTTCCTGGCCCTTAGCTGCCTCCTTTTCAAGAAAGTTATCTTCAACCCGTCTGACTAATCTCAGAAGAAACCAGGTGATACAACCAATAACGCCCACATCCCGAATGGGATCGACCGCCTCAAATATAATGGCACTGGTCTTTTGCTGAACAATTTGCGCAGCAAAAGCAATACCGACAATCCATATACACAATGTAAGCGGTTTGCCAATTGCCCTGACCAGGGCATCGTCCCATACTTTATCGGTTTGTTTTAACTTGATGTATAACCTGTGAGAAAAATATTTTTGAACAGCATTAAAGAGCAGGACGAAAAATACGATAACAAAAACCTCTGCTATCCAGAGATTTTCGTTTAAAAGATTTTTAAGCCACAGCACCTCGTTATTCATTCAGTTTGAATACACCATTGACAGTACAGTCCCCATAGCCTCCACATCCAGATCCCCAAGCTCAACACCAATACCTTTTTCGGTTACCCGTACCACCTTGGCCGGCCAATGCTCAATTTTGGCAATCCCCTGTTCCGACGCAGATGGCACTGTCACAATTAACCTGACTTCCATATCGCGGCGAAGACTGTTCTCCGGTACTTCGATATAGGCGCCAGTGGTACTAAGATTGCGCATTTTACAAAATTGCGGTGCGATTCTGTCGGCATTCAAAATCACATTACGTTCGACATGAATGCGACGACTATCTCGCCTCTCATTAATCCCCATGCTTCCCCCTAATTATAATTTTAACTATCTGAATTTATTATTATTCTGGCCGACTTACTACCATTTGTGACCACCTTGGAACGGTATTTATATTACGTTATTTTTTACGGTAAATGTATACTTTATGCTCCAGTTGCTCTTGGCGGCTCCAGGAACCGACCCAGACTGATTTTTACTTTCCAGGCACCTTTTATCAAGGACAAACGGCCGCTTAAATAGCCCTGTCTATCCGCCCCGCCACTCATCTGACATGCCCACCACATTATCAGCTAGAGTTATCGAGCACGATTTCCCTGTGCCATATTCTATGCAGAACAACGTATTCAAGGAAACCTGAGGAGATCCATGAGTATTTTCACAACCAAAAGCTGCCCTCTGTGCCAGTCAGTGTTGAGTGGCTCGATAGACAGATGCTATTGCGGTTATTCCTTTGCGCCATCGGCAGAAGAAGAAACCGCCCAGAATGCGCTCCTGCGCGCCCAGGAGGAAAAACTGTACGAGCAGTATCTCAAAGCCAGAGTGGACCAGGCCAAGGAAATGTTAATTATCGCCGAATCAGTTTATGCCCAGAAACCTGATAATAACGATCACCGCCAACATTTACAGGATGCCAGAGCTGGTCTGGATAAAGCTATTGAAGAACTGGCTGTGCAATCTGCTCTAGTCAATGAGACACAGAGACTGGCGGTGGCAGCCAAAGATATCGTCTCCCGATATGCGCAGCCGAACAGAGCATCCCAGGAAAGACAAACAGAAAAGAAGATTGACTCTGTCTCCTTAGGAAAGAATCAGCCTCAAAAGACGATTAAACAGGCTGTGAAAAAATCGCCGCGGAATTTCTCAGTACCTGCCAAGCTGCTGACTGCAGTAAAGACCGGTATGCAAAAATCCTGGGGTAGCACAGAAAAGATAAAGAGTGTCGCCAAAAACGTAGCACGAAAAACAGAACGAGAACCTGCTATCACGACTGTCAATATGAAAGCTGCCGTGACAAGCGCCCCCAAATCAATAGCGATCCAGCACAAGCCGGACGCCAAACCTGCAGGCAACCCGGTGCAACCCATAGCTCTGGCAAAAACTTCTGCCACTGCCTCAAAACCCATGCCAATCAGGCACGAAAAACAAAAACAGCCGGTTATCACATCAAGCCCGGGCAAGAAATTTAAATCTGATCAATCGGAAAAGGCTGCCGCCATTATGGCTCTGGCCATGAAGGTAATAGCTGCTGGTGAACAACGTCAACACACACTGCAAAGCGTCGCACAGGAAAAAACTGATATCGTTATGCACCCCAGACCTGTGCCGAAAAAAATCATTAAACAGAAGACGATGAACTGCCCTCACTGCACCGCGACCATAAGAGTTGATGAAGAGCGTTGCGGTTGCGGCTACCAGCTGTCCCGACCATCCGCTGAGATCCCGGGGATTGTACTCAACGATAATGATCTGGCTTTACTGGAAGAACCCAAAAGCGTTCAAATTACCAAGTTCGGATAGAACTACTAGCGGGGACGCGGCAAGCGAAAATAGGTATCGTTAATACTGAGTATCACGCCCTCCGCGACAATACGCTCCACGCGCGCACCTTCGCGAATGGTTTCACCGGGGTGGTATTCACGGTCATTGATAAATAGAATTTGCTGCGATACATGGGGTGCATAGATATGAATGGTCACGGCCAGCCCTCCCACATCCTTTTTTAGCGCCGGCGGCAACTCCCAATAAAATGGCAGATCCCTATAGGAAAGTACTTTTGCTTTTTCTGATTTTACCGGCACAGCGGATGTGGACTGATCATCAGTAGTTTCTTCAGTCACGATAGACTTGTGACGACTTGCGGGGATATCGGGCGTTGTCTCGACAACAGGTACTGGCTTGGTCTGCTGCAGCACATCGGTATTTTCCAGCGGCTTTTTGTCATTGGGAACAAAGAAGAACCAACCCAGAGATATACCCAGAGTCACCAGACCTAACACATAAAACCCTGCCCGCCCCGGGGCTCGACTCTCGACAACCCGGTCCATGCCCTCTTGAGGCGATCCATCCCGGGGATCACTGTTGCCCTGGCGACTTCGTTGCTGCTCTGATTTTTTTAGTGCGTCAACTATATATGACATCAGTCCGATACCCGTGCCGTATTGCCCTGCATCAGGACCGGTGGTTTGTTATCCAGGACATAGTTATTGAGCCGCATTAAAGTAATCTGTCCCACCACGCCATCGGGCACAAGATTATTCTCCTTCTGAAACAGGCGCACCTGAGACTCCAGGGTCTCATCAAACACATCACTCTGATTTTCCAGGGGCCTGCCCAAGTAGTGTGCTAACGCTTCCCGCAGCCAGATCACAGAAGCACCATGGGTACCAGTCCGCAATATGCCTTCCACCCGGGATTGAGGCCGCCACATCAAAAGATATTTCCCGTACCAGTAGGGACTGATCGCTGTCAGAGGGAAAATATATTGCTTGCCTCCAACATTGAGAGTGGCGTTATCAGCTTCCAAGCTGGTTAGCAAAACATGATGCCTGGCGCCATCCTTATCTACCAGTTCTATTACCGCCGGCCGATTGTAAGTGCGTAAATTATTCCAGGTACCGGTATTAAAGATACAAGCCAATCCTTCCGAGGTGGCAATATCACAACCGGTTTGACCTTCCTCTATTGTTTTATCCAGACCCCAAAGAGCGAACAGTTGTCGAAAAGCGGTGGCGGTATCGGTTGCCGCTGAGCTATCTAACAGTAATGTATCCAACCTGGGATTAAGCACCACCTCGGCAACAGGCGCCACCGGCAGCAGGGATTCCTGCACCAGAGGCCGTTCAGGCAACTCCTGTACCTTGTCTGAAAGCGTCGCACTGTCTACCGGTGCTGCAGCGGTTTCCACCGGCCCAGACTCCGGCGAATCCATCTGTTCAATTCCGAACCATAGTATCAGCGCCACCAGCAAACCTACGGTAGTTGTCGCCGATGTAGCCATTATCAGATTGCGGCGCCAGAAACGCCCGGGAACACTGCTGCCTACTTCCTGGGCCGCCCGGCGCACCGTGCGGCTATCCGCCAGAGGCACATTGTCAGAATAGGCGCCCAGCAAAGCGCGATCACAAATGATATTTGTCATTCGTGGATTGCCCCGCGCCAGGCGATACACCCAGTTCATGGCGGAACGCGTAAACAAAGTGTGTTTGGCACCAGCCACTTTGCAACGATGAGCGATGTACTCCCGGGTTTCCCTCCGGCTCAAGGCATCCAGGGTATAGCGGGCGGTAATACGCTGTGCCAATTGACGCATGTCATGCCGGGCCAGTTTTTCATCCAGTTCCTGCTGACCCACCAGGATAATTTGTAACAACTTGTGTTTACTGGTCTCCAGATTAGTCAGCAGGCGTACCTGCTCCAGTACCTCGCGGCTGAGATTCTGGGCTTCGTCCATAATCAATACCGTGCGCCGGCCTTTGGCATAATTCTGCAACAGATACTGATTGAGCATATCCACCAACACCTTCAGGCTATTGGTGTTCTTGGGGTATTTGATCCACAACTCATCACAAATGGCAGCAACAAACTCCTGCACTGTCATCACCGGGTTCAGGATCAATGCCACCACCACATCATCGGGTAATTCTTCCAACAATGCCCTAATAAGCATGGTCTTACCCGTACCCACTTCCCCTGTGAGCTGAACGAAGCCGCCGTTGGCCCGCAAGCCATACTGAAGATGAGCCATGGCCTCACGCTCCCTGCGCCCGTGATAACGGAACTGGGGATCAGGGGTAATAGAAAACGGGTTTTCGCTTAAACCAAAATATTCAAGATACATAAGGGCAATACCAACTTCATCGGGCAGACTTCCTGTTATACAGCGTCAGGCGGGCGTCCTGCCCCCGCCTCTTCGATAAATAATTCGCTAACGGAGGGCCCAGTGTAACCCGTGAAACCGCCAAACGCCACTGGTAGCCCCTTATATAGTTTTTTAAAACAATAGCTTATATCTTTCCGGCACGGAAAAATCACAGGTTTTTGCCGTATCGGGCATTTTATCATTGACTTGAATATTAGCGACGAATAATATTGCGGCCTCATTTTTCAGGCATAATTCGACTTTCGTATTAGGAGTTCGATATGGATCAAATGGATCAAACGTATTACCAAACGGTCGACAAAATGGAAAAGGCGTCCGTGGATAAAGAGTACATGAACGGCTGGATGTGCGGCTATTTGCGTAACCCCAAAAGGGAAGAGCAACGTCTAACCGACGCTTACAATGCTGGTTATGACGACGGCACCAACAGAAATACCGACAACATGTCTAAGTGGGCCAAATAAGGCTTAGTCAACACAGGGTTGCAAAAAAAGGCCGCATGACGTGGCCTTTTTTTGTTACATGCCAATTAACTAGCGTTATCCTGAACCGGCAAACCCTTTTTAATCACCCGATTTCTTAAGCTATAGAGCCGTATTCACCCCATGGCCAAATCCAAAGCCGAAAAAAAGCTTTACCACTACATGACCAAGGCGATCTCCGATTACAAGATGATCCAAAAAGGGGATCGAGTCATGGTGTGCCTGTCCGGCGGCAAAGACTCCTTCACCATGCTGCAACTGTTGCATCAGCTGCGCATTCATCAGCGTAATAACTTTGAGCTATTCGTGTTTACCCTGGACCAGTCCCAACCGGGCTGGGACGACAGCAACCTGCGTCAGTGGCTGGAACAACGCGGTTACCCCTACGAAATTTTAAAACGCAACACATATGCCGTGGTGATGGACAAAATTTCGGAAGGAAAAACCTATTGCTCTTTGTGTTCACGTTTACGACGTGGAAACATTTACACCTACGCGGAAACACATGGTTACAATAAAGTGGCTTTGGGGCATCACCGGGACGACATGATTGAGAGCCTGCTGATGTCGGTACTCTATAGTGGCGCCATCAAATCCATGCCACCGAAACTGCTCAGCGACAACAAGCGCAGCATTGTTATTCGGCCACTGGCCTATTGCCAGGAAGCTGATATCAAAGAATATGCGGCGGAGCAACAATTCCCTATCATCCCCTGCAACCTGTGCGGCTCACAGGAAAATATGACACGCGTGCGGGTAAAACAACTCATTAAAGATTTGGCCGATGCCAATCCCAAGGTACCAGCCAACATTCTCAATGCCCTGGGTAATATCCAGCCAAGCCAGCTGATGGATCAGAAATTATGGGATTTCCGTAACCTGGAAAACGATCTGGAAAGAGAATCGATTGCGCAGGTGGCAAACGATTAACAAATGCTTAGCGTACTGGTGTGACAGTTATTAAATATTTATTAACTATAGGTTTGGAATTGTATTTTGCGAACCGCCGGAAAATCCGAACTTTTAACTGTCAGTTTATTTTAAGAGCTGTTCCTGTGTCTGATTACGCTGCTCCATGGCCCGGCGGGCTTCTTTGGCTTGCTCGATAGCCTGCTTGTAGCGTTCAGGGGAAAGCAAAGAATCCAATCCGCCGCTGTCAGGATTCGCTGTAGCACCGGTGCTGCTATCCGACCCTTCTGACTTACCTGGTGTTACAGCGGTTTTTTCCTTAGTGGCTTGTTGTGTTGCCGGCGGAACCGCTGGTTCGGAGGCAATAACATTCTGATCGGAACGAATGGTTTCCACAGTAAAGTCAGTAACGCCTACCGGTGGCGTACCGCTAAATTGCCAGGTGCCGTTGCTGTCTTTCCATTTATAAACGGTAGTAATGGTAACACTGGGCTTGGTTAAACGTTTTGGCAGTTTGTCCGACGCCGCGCCAGAAAGGGAAGAAAGGCTAATAGAATCAAACAGACTGTGATTGTGATAGGCCATCCAGGCCACCAATATCACTAACACCATTGCCAGTTTAATCAGCAGCGATTTAATGGTGCTCATGCTTGGCGCTTCCTTATAGCATCTTTAACAGCCCAGAAAATAAGCTTCCGGCCCGCACCGGGATAACGGCGGATCTGTCTAGGCGGTATAACGCTGAAACACCAGCGAGGCGTTGGTGCCGCCGAATCCAAAACTGTTTGACATGATAGTATTTAATGTTGCGTTATCCTGGCGCTCGCGAGCAATAGGTACGCCTTCAGCAGCCGGATCCAATTGGGTAATGTTGGCGGAGGCGGATATAAAACCGGCCTCCATCATCAACAAGGAATAGATGGCCTCGTTCACTCCAGCCGCGCCCAATGCATGACCTGTCAGTGACTTAGTGGAGGAGATCACAGGCATATTGCCACCAAACACTTCCCGAACCGCTTCAATTTCTTTCATGTCCCCTACGGGTGTGCTGGTGCCGTGGGCATTGAGATAATCCACTTTACCTTTAACGGTTTCCAGCGCCTGACGCATGCAGCGCACTGCACCTTCACCGGAAGGTTGCACCATATCGTAACCATCGGAGGTGGCGCCATAACCCACCAGCTCGGCATAAATTTTTGCACCGCGTTTTTTGGCGTGTTCCAATTCTTCCAACACCACCAAACCACCGCCACCGGAGATGACAAAACCATCGCGATTAGCGTCGTAAGGGCGCGATGCCGTCGTTGGCGCATCATTATATTGGGCGGACAGCGCGCCCATGGCGTCGAACAGACAGCTCATGGTCCAGTGTACTTCTTCTCCACCGCCGGCGAAAATGACATCCTGTTTGCCCATTTGAATAAGCTCATAACCGTTACCGATGCAATGGGCGCTGGTGGAACAGGCGGAGCTTATGGAGTAATTCACACCCTTGATCTTGAACGGCGTTGCCAAACACGCAGAGGTAGTGCTGGACATAGTGCGTGGCACCATATAAGGACCAATCTTGCGCAGACCTTTGGTGCGCAGAATGTCCGCCGCATCCACGACATTAGCGGTGGAAGCGCCACCAGAACCGACAATTAGTCCGGAACGTGGATTTGAGACAACGTCTTGGTCAAGACCAGCGTCTTCGATGGCCTGTTGCATGGCAATATAATTAAAAGCCGCGCTGTCGCCCATGAAGCGCTTAATCTTACGATCTATATGCTCACCGGTATCAATGCGTACGGGACCAAACACATGGGAACGAAAACCCATCTCCTTGTATTCTTCCGAGAATTCGATGCCGGAACGCCCCTGCTTGAGGGATTCGATCACTTCCTGTTTGTTATTACCGATACTGGAGACAATACCAAGTCCTGTCACAACTACCCGTCTTAACTCTGCCATTAAAAACCCTCGGTCGAGGTGAACAGTCCCACCCGTAAATTTTTTGCAGTATAAATTTCCCGGCCGTCAACTTCCATAACGGCATCCGAAATATCCATGGACAAGGTTCGCTTAATCACGCGTTTGATGTCTATGGTATATCTCACCAGCTTATTTTTGGGTGTTACCTGCCCGGTATATTTCACTTCACCTGCGCCCAGTGCACGACCACGACCCGGCTCACCCAGCCAACCCAGAAAGAAACCTGCCAATTGCCACATGGCATCCAGTCCCAGACAGCCTGGCATGACCGGATCACCGTCAAAGTGGCACTCAAAGAACCAGAGATCCGGCGTAATATCCAGTTCGGCAATAATCTGGCCTTTGCCATAGGCGCCACCCGTGTCACTGATACTAACTATTCGGTCAACCATTAACATGGGCGGTAACGGTAACTGTGCATTACCCGGTCCGAACAATTCACCCCGGCCACATTTTAGCAATTCTTCTTTGTTGTAACTCGACTTCCTCGACGCCGGGGCGGCTGTTACTACTGATTCTTTAGACATGTAAATCTCTTTTATTGGTTGATATATTGATTAAAAACAAGACAGAAAACAACTAGAGGCTGCGCTGTGTTGATAGTTGACATTAATCACTTCAATTCTTTCTAATAATTATCCGGGTATTACTCATCGGTAACACAACCTTGTGAGGCATTTTTCACATTTTTAATGTACTTGTACAGGGTACCACGTTTGGCCTTATAAGGCGGCATATTCCAGGATTTCCGTCGTTCTTCCAACTCATCCGCACTTAGCTCAACATCCAGAACATTCTGATCAGAGTCGATGATTATTTGATCGCCATCCTTGATCAATGCGATCGGCCCACCTTCCTGCGCCTCCGGCACCACATGACCAATAATAAAGCCATGAGAACCCCCGGAAAAACGGCCATCGGTAATCAATGCCACATCATTACCCAATCCCGCGCCCATAATGGCAGAAGTTGGCGTCAACATCTCAGGCATACCGGGGCCACCTTTCGGGCCTTCATAACGTATGACTACCACATCGCCCTTTTTAATCCGGTCTTTCTCCAGCGCCGCCAACATATCTTCTTCCGAGTCAAAAACCTTGGCAGGACCGGCAAATCGTGTGCCTTCCTTGCCCGTAATCTTGGCCACAGCTCCACCCGGAGCGAGACTGCCTTTCAATATCTGGATATGGCCCGTAGCTTTTATAGGTTTATTTAATGGCCGAATAATATCCTGCCCATCCTTGAGTGCTGGCAGGTCTCGCAAATTTTCGGCAATTGTTTTACCGGTAACTGTCATGCAATTACCATTTAACAATCCCTGATCAAGCAAATATTTCATTACCGCTGGAATGCCGCCGACATTGTGCAAATCCTCCATCACATAACGCCCGCTGGGTTTAAGATCAGCGATAAAAGGAATACGATCGGAGACTGCCTGAAAATCATCGATGGTCAAATTCACATCCACAGCACGAGCCATGGCAATTAAATGCAGCACAGCATTGGTGGAGCCACCCAGTGCCATAACCACAACCATGGCATTTTCAAATGCAGCACGGGTCATGATATCGCGCGGTTTAATGTCACGCTCTAATAAATGACGCACCGCTTTGCCTGCATTGACACATTCATCCAGCTTGGCCTGCTCCACCGCTGGTGTGCAGGAACTGTAAGGCAGAGACATACCAAGGGCCTCGATGGCGCTGGCCATTGTATTAGCGGTATACATACCCCCGCAGGCACCGGCGCCGGGACAGGAATGCTTTACAATGTCTTCGCGAGTCTCTTCATCGATTTTACCTGCGATGAATTCGCCATAACTTTGGAATGCTGAAACAATATCCAACACCTTATCGCGGGAATGGCCCGGCTTGATTGTGCCACCGTAGACCATCAAGGCGGGACGGTTTAATCTGCCCATGGCAATCATGACGCCGGGCATGTTTTTGTCACAGCCAGGAATGGCCACCAGGGCATCGTACCATTGGCCACCCATGACAGTTTCAACCGAATCGGCAATGATGTCGCGGGACTGCAGGGAGTAAGACATGCCTTCGGTGCCCATAGAAATCCCATCAGAAACGCCGATGGTATTAAAGCGCATACCTACGAGACCAGCATCGACCACACCCTCTTTCACCTTGGCGGCAAGATCCAGCAAATGCATATTACAGGTATTACCTTCCCACCAGACGCTGGCAATACCCACCTCTGCCTTATTCATGTCGTCTTCCGTCAGACCGGTACCATATAACATGGCCTGTGACGCGCCCTGGGACTTGGGCTGGGTAATGCGTGAACTAATCTTGTTTAACTTGGTTGCCATGCCTGCGTTGTTCTCTATATTTGCTGAAATTACAGTTTTATCGGGTCCGGACAGCCCCGTGGCCCCGGAAAGCGGCTGAGAATACCAAAAATTGGTGGAATTCGCCTGCTATTAGCCAAAAAAAGAAGCTCATGGGGAAGTGATTAGCGGCATTTGCCAAAACTGGGCTATGCTTCCCAATCCCTGAAACAGACCGGTATTGAGAGTGCCTCCTGATTCTTCACAATCCAGCCAAGTACGTTTGTCCAAGATTATGGCAGAACGAGGCCTGTGCTCCCGGCGCGAGGCCGACCAGTACATCGAAAAAGGCTGGGTCCGGGTGAACGGCAAGATAGTTTCGGTGCTCGGCACTAAAATCGACCCGGATGCACTGATCGAGCTGGACCCACAGGCCCAGCGTCGGCAACAGGGATTTGTCACCATTCTGCTGAACAAGCCTGTCGGCTATGTTTCCGGCCAACCAGAAAAGGGTTACAAGACGGCCGTGTCTCTCATTAGCTCCCGAACCCAGGAGCGGACAAAATCTCAACAACTGCGTTTTCACCCCTCCCATCTCAAAGGTCTGGCGGCGGCCGGCCGCCTGGACATTGATTCCACCGGCCTGCTGGTGTTAACCCAAAATGGCAACATTGCCCGTCAATTGATTGCCCCGGACAGCGATATAGAAAAAGAATACATCGTGCGCGTGAGTGGAAGCATCGGCGTCGAAACACTGGATAAACTTCGCCATGGTTTATCACTGGATGGCAAGCCGTTAAAGCCGGCTAAGATAAATCAGATCAACCCGGACCAGTTGCGATTTATTTTACAGGAAGGCAAAAAACGCCAGATCCGGCGCATGTGCGAGCTGGTAGGATTGAGAGTCACGGGCCTGAAGCGGGTACGCATTGGCGGCATACGCCTCGGCTCATTACCAGAGGGCCGCTGGCGTTATCTGGGCCCCGAGGAACATTTCTAAGGCTGTTGGTATTAGGGTATGATCCAGGGCCTTTTTTAATAATAAGAGTTTCGCGTGTACGAAAAACTATTTCGCCCCCTATTATTTATGCTGGATCCGGAATTCAGTCACCGGCTGGTAGTGGCATTTTTATACTATCTGTACAAGATTCCCGGCATACATCTGCTTGCTCGTTTGCTCTATACACGCCTGACACCTCCCCTGCCGGTAACAGTCATGGGTCTTGAATTTCCCAACCCTATAGGTCTGGCAGCCGGGTTGGATAAACATGCCAAGTGTGCCAAAGGACTGGCCGATATGGGATTCGGCTGGGTGGAACTGGGTACGGTGACCCCACAAAAACAGGCAGGTAATCCCGGCAAACGTATGTTCCGCCTGACGGACAACAAGGCAATTATTAACCGCATGGGTTTTAATAGTGTTGGTATTGATCGTTTTCTGCGCAATCTGAGGCGTAATGGCAAGGCTGGTATTATCGGCATCAATATTGGAAAGAATCGCAGCACTCCAATGGATCAGGCGGTGGACGATTATTTAATGGCCATGCAGGCGGTATATCCTTACGCCGATTACATCGCTATCAATATTTCTTCGCCCAATACCTCACACTTGAGGGATCTGCAGAAGGAACCTAATCTGGAGACGCTACTCGCCACGCTGAAGAACGAACAAATCATGCTGGGTAAAACGCGTCGGCATTATGTGCCATTGGCAATAAAGATCTCTCCCGATTTAACCGACGAGGAAATCGCTGTCATAGCCAAGTTGGTAATCAAACATAAGATTGACGCAGTCATCGCCACCAATACGACTGTCAGTCGCCCAGGACTGGAGGATAATCTTGAGGCATCGGAAGGCGGAGGGCTTAGTGGCCAGCCGTTGAAAACTGTTTCGACGGACATAATCCGGAAACTATATAATCATCTTAAAGGAAAGGTCCCGATCATAGGAGTCGGCGGCGTAGAAAATGCGTCAGACGCCTGGGACAAAATGGTGGCAGGGGCTGATCTTGTACAACTCTATACCGGTTTTATTTATGAGGGTCCCGCCATTGTCCGCCGCACTGTTAGAGGACTGCGGCGGCGCATGCAATCTTCCGGGGACTCCAGTATTTCAGAGACCATAACGAAGGCACGCAGCGGCATCCACCTCATGCGCTAGCCGTCTTGCTTTTTCCACCAGATAGAGCAGTTACAGGATAGCGCGTACTGTTTCATGAATCACTCGTTTTACTTATGATAGCGACAGAAAATATCTGATAGTCAAGGAACCGCATCATGCCTTATCTAAGTATTCAAACCAATCAGAGTCCGGATGAAAAGCTCAAGAACAGTTTTCTGATCAAGATTTCAAAACTACTGGCCAGGGAACTGGGAAAACCGGAGTCCTACGTCATGACGGCCTTTTCCCCCACTCAACCCATGACCTTTGCCGGCAACAGCGATCCCTGCGCCTACCTTGAACTCAAGTCTATCGGTCTGCCAGCAAATAAAACTGCAAACTTATCAGCGGAATTATGTGATTTAGTCAACAAGGAGCTGGGGATTTCGACGGGCCGTGTATATATTGAGTTTTCTGATGCGCCGCGGGCAATGTGGGGCTGGAACAAAACGACATTCTAGAACGGCTAATGAATTGTGCCCGCAACACTGATACGATTTCGTCCCTCATCCTTCGCTTTATAAAGTGCAACATCTGCTCCCCGAATAACATGTGACAGGGTATCTCCCTCCGCCTTCCCTTCGGAATGGGAAACACCGATACTCACTGTCATCTTGATTTGTCTTCCGCCATAGTTAGCCGGATTCTCCTCCAGGGTCTTTCTGACCTTTTCAGCCAGCACCAGAGCGCCCTCGGTAGACCCAATACTCAATATCAAAAACTCCTCCCCGCCCATGCGAAAAATAAAGTCGCTGGTTCTGGAACACTGCTCAAGTATTTTTGCGAAGTGCCTGAGGCACTCGTCGCCACAGAGATGACCAAATTCATCATTCAGCTTCTTAAAGTGGTCCAGATCGCACAGCAATACGACAATCCCTGCTCCCGTTCGACTGGCCTCCGCATGCAGTTTCGGAAACAAGTCGTAGAGATGGCGTCGATTGTAAAGCCCGGTAAGAACATCAGTGGCGGCCTGTTCTTCTAATTTGAGATGGGCTTCTTTAATGGTTTTCTGCTTTTCCCGTAAGCTCTCCACCATGCGTGCAAAGTGATTATGTAACATGCTTATCTCATCTGTTGCCGACTTTATTTCCTTAATATCGGGTAATACACCGTTTTCAATCTCGCTAATATTCCGCGTCAATTTAACCAGAGGGGTAGTGAAATTATGCAATATCATAAATCCGATAATGGTGATTGCGGAAGCGCCCAATAATGACGCTATAAGCATAACACTCCTATTTTTGTCCAACTCGTTCATGAGCTCTTCCTCATGCAATCCCAACCAAATCTCCGGCACTTCCGGTTGGGCATTAACAAGAGCAACAGGATGCACAAGAAAATCTGTATCCTTTATAGTCAAACGTCCACCGTTATTGCGGAAAATGTTGTCGGAAGATAACTCGCCATAAGTTGAAAGCAATATAACACCATTCTTGACGAAAAAGAGGTGTCCTGCATTTTCCGTAATGAGATGCGATATATGTTTATGATCAAGATTATGGGTCACTGCAACCGTGCCGATGTATTCTCCCTGAAAAAATATGCCTGCCATAGCAATCAAATAAACCACGCCGTTATTGTAGGTGTAGAAAACCTGCTTTTCCTCGGATTCCCTAATGTGTTCGGTTATGAGTTTAATCGACTCGGTATGCTCAGACCCATAAATAACATCACCTTTATGGCTGATGATCATGGCCTTGTTAACCGGCATCCAGCCGAATTGCCTCTTAAATAAACTGGCTATAGGAGTGGGATCGGTGTCGACATTGGCCACGATAAACATGTACTCCAGGAATTCCGCATTACCCTGAATCATCTGCAGATATTCACTCAAAGACTCAACGTCTGATCGAAAATGGCTGCTTACCTGGTTAGCCACTCGCTCTACATTAAGATTTGCCTGACGCAGAATTGCTGACCGGTTTGACTCGTAGGAGAAACCAATCACTACGAACAAAAATACTACCAGCAGGACGGTATAGACTAGTAATCGATCACGATAAGTAGATGGTAACAGCCTTTTCATTGGTAGCTAGTTAGGTAGTAGCCCATAGCGCTTTGATGCTTTCTTAAATCCGGCACCGTTTCGGACTTCATTTAGCAATATCTTCAGGTCGTCTGTTACAGTTCCCGCCGTCACTGCCGACAACTGGCGATAAAAAGGATATTTTTTGTTGGCAAGATTTTTAGCATTGGGCTCGTATCCGCTCACCTTGATATACTTCACCTTGTCATCATCTTTATAATCCCAGGTTGCCCCTATGTGGCCGATACCACCTGGGAAATCATTGATACGTTCCGCCATTTCTGAAGCACTCTTCACGTCCAGGCGCTCTTTGCGAAAATCGTCCTCCGAAGGCAATATGGTTTTCCAGTGCCCCGGTCTGCCCTTGCAGTGTAATCGCGTTACGACAACAATGGGTTTGTCCTGACCCCCTACCTCTGCCCAATTTTTAATGTCTCCCCGAAAAATGGCACGAATCTTTTCTTCAGGCAGATCATTAATGGGATTTGATTTGTTTACCAGTATCCGTATCGGCTCCAAGGCCAGGTTGTGAACCGTCAGACCGTTCTTTTCGATTTCCTCTTTCTTGAGAGTGCAGCACACCATACCGAAGGTTTCATGCCCAGGAATGTTCTTGG
>JAOUNW010000084.1 GCA_029880755.1 Gammaproteobacteria bacterium | reverse complement strand
AGGCTGTTGAAAGTCCGTTTAAAGACCGGGAAGCATTGATCGTGACCTTCTGGCGCAGCTTTGAGGACCATGAGGCGTCGCACCGTAGCGATACCTTCCAGCCCCTGTTTCAGAAAACCCTGGAGTTGTGTGAAAACGGTAACGAAGAAATTGCCTATAACATGCTCTGGTCTGGGGCCGCCTACTCCCCGGAAGAGGCCAAAGCCGCCCGCGCGGCCAAAGCCAAATACGCAAAAGCAGGATAAAGGGTTAGAAAAGAATCAGGGGTCCTGATCCAGGACCCCTGTGCCCGCTAACCGGTCAAAATAGCGGGCACGATAATAATGGCGTTGACGGCTATCGTCATCCGTAAACGCCGCCCGGTCATGTAACACATTATTGCTAACAAGACCCATACCGGGCTCCAGCAGACCTTGAAACTTATAGACATTTTCAGTCTCAAGGATACGGGCAAGACTGGCCAATGCCTCCTGGATCAAGGGTTCATCGGACCAAATAACATTGTTTACCCGAATGGTATAACGCATATGCAGGTCGCCGTAAGGCGTAATAGTGAACACGGGGCCGGACTGTTCCTTGCGCGCCACCTTCTCTTCATCAATGCGTGCAGGAATAGTTAATACGCCTGGACGCATCAGCGCAGAAATGAAGTCCGGATTCATTTCCCTTAGCAAGATATAGACGATCTCGTGATCCAACAGCGCATTCTCCCCACCCTGGGCGGCACGCTGCACAACATGTAACAACAGGGACTGAATCTGTTTATCGGCGCTATTGTAATAACCGTCTGTATGCCAATTGATAGCGCGATTTGTATAAGGGATGTAATGCCGGCGAATACCTTCCTTTGCCACCTTCAATGAAGTCAGGCCAGTTTCGTCGGCCAGCCAATTATTATTCAGCCGCCCGACGCCAAACCAGCGACCTACAGATAAGGGAATTTCCGGGTCGGGATCAATGCCGGTATTGCTGACATAAATCGCCATATTGGCCTTACGGCAACGTTCACGCAGGGCCATGAACTCCGCTTTAGTGAGTTTGCGTGGATCACCAATCTCGACAATGAGATCCTCAAGACGCTTTGGATAATTGGCTAATTTGTTATCCCGCCACCGGCAGTAGCCGTCGTAATTCTCCATGTGAAAAGGGCTAAAAATGGCCTGCCGATTCGGTGCAACAAAATTCATAGACTCACCCCCGCCACAAACAGGGGCTCAATTTACCACAGCAAAAAACTCAACTAGATGATATATGTCACTTGACGGGAAAATTATCCAACTCAAACCGCCAGAGGAACCTGGCCCACTATCCTGGAGTTCGATAGCAGTAGCCACGTCGAAGCTAGCAATTAATTACTTTATTATAGCGATAGGCTGGCGTCCAAATCTTGACTGCTCACCGGAATAGCCCTGCAACATGATTGCCGATACCGCCCGAAACGCCTGTTCCCAGGCAAGCAATTCCTCCTGGGTAATATTGCTATCCAGCACTCTCTTGAGTGCCACGACGGAAACGCCGGTTACTACCTCAAACAAGGCTGGGTCGATATTCAGATCCTGGTGTTTTCTACCCAGTTCCAATAAAGATTCTTTTAATTCCTCAAGATACTGCAGACCATTGATAACCTGATTAAGGGTTTCGAGCAATTTGCGCTCCTGGGCTTTCAGGTCGGAGGGAAATAACACTCTTAAGTGAGGATGCTGCTGAAACAGGGTATGGTAAAATACCGCAACGTATTCCTGCTGATATTGTGCGAGCTCAATCTTCTCCCAACAGCTCCTTACCAGCCTTGAATCAACCTTGATCATAAGTCGCTCCTTGTACATTCCTTGACACCCCGTGTTTTTCGCAACATAAGGCGCTATACACCATTTCAATGTATTGAACATTGCGCAAAAAGAAAAGTCAGAGGCTTTAAGGTCTTTGATTGGCATCAGCTTTCCACCACAGATTGCCCAAAAAATCAATCTACCGTTAATCCTGCTAGCCGGGTAACATCTCGCTTAGCTCGGAGAAAAAATCCGGATTTTACAAGCATAACTGCCATTACTATTACACAGCCGGAGGTTTTAGCCGTGTCCCGGGCCAACCCGCAACAAAAACGTGCCATCCAGCACTGTAATACTCCGTTATTAGTACTCGCCGGCGCCGGCAGTGGCAAAACCTATGTCATTACCAAAAAAATAGCCTGGCTGATCAATCAAGCAGGTTACAAACCCTCTGATATCTATGCCGTCACCTTTACCAACAAGGCGGCCAAAGAAATGCGTGACCGGGTAAAGTCTTTGCTCAAGAAAGGAGACGATGACACCCCCAACATTTCCACTTTTCACTCTCTTGGCCTTGCTATCATTCGCCAGGAACACGATAGCCTGGGATACAAATCACGCTTTTCGATTTTTGATAGCGAAGATTGCGCGCGGCTGGTGCGGGATCTGATGCGCACCGATCTGAGCGGGGATAAATCCCTGCCTGATCGAGTGCGATGGCAAATCTCCGCCTGGAAAAATGAACTGGTTACGCCGGATGCTGCGCTGCAGCAATCCACAACAGATCCCATCGCGACTGTGGCCGCGCGTATCTACCCTGCCTACCAGGAAAATCTTAAGGCCTTTAACGCCGTGGATTTTGATGACCTTATTATGTTACCGGTGTTGCTCTTCAATCGAAACCTGGTTCGTTTAAATCACTGGCGAAATAAAGTGCGCTACTTACTGGTAGACGAGTACCAGGATACCAATACATGTCAATATGCACTGGTTAGACACCTTACAGGTAAGCATAACGGCCTGACTGCGGTGGGCGACGATGATCAGTCTATATATGTCTGGCGTGGCGCACGCCCGGAAAATCTGGCACAGCTTAATGAGGATTATCCGGATCTTACGGTTATTAAACTGGAACAGAACTACAGGTCTACCGGGCGTATCTTGAAGGCCGCCAATGCGGTTATTGCCAATAACGAACATATGTTTGAGAAAAAACTCTGGAGCGAATTGGGTTACGGTGATCCTATTCGGGTAATCGTCGCGCAAACTGAACAGCATGAAGCGGAACAAATTGCGGCGGACTTGCATGCCCACATGTTCCAGAGACGTAATCAATTAAGCGACTATGCTATTTTGTATCGCAGCAATCATCAGTCCCGGCTTATCGAGCATTGTTTGCGTGAGCGTAATATTCCCTATTACGTGAGCGGCGGTACATCTTTTTTTGAGCGCACGGAGATCAAGGACATCATGGCCTACGTGCGACTGATAACTAACCCCGATGACGATGCGGCCTTCCTGCGTAGCGTTGAGACGCCGCGTAGACACATCGGTCCGGCAACACTTGAGAAGCTTGGCAACTATGCCAAACAACGTGGCATAAGCCTATTTGAGGCCAGTTCCGAAATCGGTCTGGAACAAGTGTTAACCGGAAATTCTCTGGCGCGCCTACGTCTATTTATTCACACCATTGCTGAATTTCAAGTACAGGCCGGCAGCGAGACAGCAGCCAAGCTTGTGCGCGAATTGGTTGAACGCATTGATTATGCCGACTGGCTGCGCCAGGTAAACAAGGATGCAAAGACAGCTGATAAGCGCATGGAAAATGTTCATGACCTGATCGCGTGGATCGAGCGCATGCAGCAGAAACAATCTGACACCCTTACACTATACGATGCTGCCAGCAATCTGAGCTTATTGGGCATGCTGGATCAGGACGACGAAGCCGGTGAACGTGTCGCCCTCATGACCCTGCACGCAGCCAAAGGCCTGGAATTCCCCCATGTTTACATTGTTGGTATGGAAGAGAATATTCTGCCGCACCATAACAGTCAGGACGACGACGGTATTAGCGAAGAACGCCGCCTGGCGTATGTCGGCATTACCCGAGCACGCAAAACACTTTGCTTGAGTTATGCCCAAAACAGAAAACGCGGTGGTGAGCGCGTCGATTGTGAACCCAGCCGCTATTTATCCGAACTGCCAAAAGATGATGTTCAGTGGGAAGGTTTAGCGAACCCCGATCCCGAGGAAAGCAAAAAACGGGGTCAGGCCCACCTGGACAATTTGCGCGCGCTATTAGGCTAAATTACTCGCACTAACAGGCAGACTTTACCAGAGCATGCCTGCGGTTAACGCAGCACTCCTGTAGTCCAGATCACCAATTCTGTCGTATTTCCACGATGCACCGATGAGCAAGCGGCTCTCCTTAAACACAGGAAAACCATATCCCAGTCCAATCAATATACCGTAACCTCTGTCATCATCAACCGGAACAGGTATCTGTGAGCGCACTCTAAGACGGGCCACGCCGGCATCACCGCGAAAATAGAAACCCTGCCCGATTTCTTTACCAAGGAAACGCATGGCACTCACCCCCACAAGATCCCGCTGAAGCTGGACATAGGCTTCCGTTCCTTCAATATAAGGGAATGATAAAAACATATCCGCGAAACTGTTGATTTCCTCTGTTTTCAGTCTCACTATCGTGTCACTTGTCCCGCTTACCACGAAACCCAGTATCGTTTTTTTATCCAATGGCCAGTAGAAACCAAATGCATCACTGGCGGTTTCCGTCCGGGAAAAGGTTTGAGGCTGGTTCTCCAGCCCATCCATAAATCCTGCAATGGGTGCATCGTAGTTATGATGGGAAAACCCCAATGCCCAATAGATATACCAGCTTTCCGTCTCCGCCTGGACCGGGATCGCTATGAACAGGAAAAACAGCAAAAAATATTTGTTCAATACCATTTCAATCGTTTCGGGCCCACCTTGCTTTGAGTTAACTTTAAGTCCTCACTGCATCAAAAAACATTAATATAAATCAATTAATCTGCCATGACACGACCATGAGTATTCAGGGCCACAAGCAAGGTATATTACGACACCGCGCCGGCAAGGACTATAAATCCGCGTGTTTTTTATAGTACTATCTTCTGATCAGACATATCACTTCTGCGGTTCTCGTTAAGATTTCATTGGCGATAACCGCAATACGCGGAGCACCCAGCATTGGCCAGAAAACCCGAAAAGGATGAACTGATTACATTCAAGGAAGCCTCTGAGCTTTACGGCTTCACCACTGACTATTATCAGAAACTCGCCAGACGCAAGCGACTGAAGGCACAAAAAATTGGCGTCCAATGGTTCACTACACCCATGGACCTGGAAGAATTTATCGGCAGCCGGGAGCCTGTGGGTGTATATAGAAAGGATATCAAATAATCATTGACAATATCCTGTTGACAGGATATTTTAATTAGGATTCAGCAATGCGATCTTTTGAAGACTCGGCGGAGCCTGTCTTCGCCAAAGCGGCCTGAACACGTCAACAATATGTCAATCGGCAGGATGCTAATGACGATACCTTTCACCACCCCATATCCATGCCACATTCTTTCCTCTGTAATGAGTATTATTGTCACCTTATTGCGCCTCATATCCCGCCAAATAGGTATGTTAGTCAGTAGACAACGGATACTATAAGGACTCAAATACAGCCTATGGAAAAAAGGGCAAGGACATTGCTGGCCCAGAAACTACGCCTGTTGCGCTTTATTAAAAACTGGTCACAGGAGCAGTTGGCGCAGATAAGTGGACTGGACCGCAGCTACGTTAGCTCAATTGAGCGAGCAGAACGCAATGTCAGTCTGGACAATATCGAGAAGCTGGCGGATGCCTTTAACATTACACCGGACGAACTGCTTCGAAATCATAATACCGGTGATATCGACCACATATTAACGAGCAAACTGACACTATCCGGAAGCAAGAAGGATATAAATTAAACCAAATCCGTATTGCCTTAACGGGTTCCGCGGATTTTTTGTCACCGGCCAGGCACATCCTGTTCATAATACTAAAATAAAAATGCTCTCCTCCGGATAAGTAACCCAGTCCTGGGTACTAACAACCACCACACCATTTATTAATTGGTTTGTGGCTAGAAGGTGGATTGGGCCTTGAGCGTATATTGCACCCCGGCGATGGATGGGTCACCGTCCAAAGGAAATGCAACGTCAAAGTGCAGAACATTCTCGCCCCCGGTCCGGGATGAGGCAAATCGCAATCCAACCCCAACATCAGAAAGAACCCCTGGATAAGGATTGCTGCTGAGAACCGGATCCCACGCCCGACCCACATCGGCAAATATCACCCCCGCAACGTGAAACACCCTGAACAAGTGATAAGGAGTATAGTAACGCTGCTCAAGAGTAAGCAGTCTCTTACGAGTGCCGTGCTGATAACGTAGCGGATAACCTCGAAGCCCCGCTTCCCCTCCAAGCCAGAGCGGTTCTTCATCAGTAAAATATTCTGCATTCTCAACCAGAATACCCGCATAAAATGACTGATTCTTGAAATTGGGATGAAAATACCTGACCGCCAGGGAAAAAAGAGTATCCCTGTAAGTATCGTCTTCCTGCAAACCGGATCCACCCAGGGAAACAAACAGCAAGCGATCAGGATTGTAACTATACGATGTTCCATATCGCATGTTCATAATCACACCACTGCCATCGCCGCCTAATTTCTCTGATAAGTAGCCGACGCGTATTACTGCGCTATTTCCCAAGTTAACATCTTCTGTCCGATTTAATAAAAATACCTGGCTCATTTTCCTGTATCTGTCTTCTATCATTTCGTATTCCAGCCAGGGATAAGCAAGATTGGAATCGAGAGGCAACTGCACTGTAGACGCCGCATTTAACTGATAATACCTCTCCTCGGTTAAGCTTATGCCTATTCTCCAGCGATCCACGTGTTCGTGCCGGAGACCGTGCGAACGCCCCCAGAACACACTGTATCTATTCTCATCACGTATATACTGTTCGGTTATAACACCCCCGCTATAACGGGCGTCGATAGTGTTACTTTGCACAACGGTGGCCCCGTAACTCCGGCTGGTGTCGAGGGCATAAAACGGCAACTCGATGCCCAGAGATCTATCCTCACCATCGCTATTACTTCCATACTCCAGCGCCAGCCTGTGCCGACCGCCAAATAAGTTTGGATCAATATATCTAACAGAATGTTGTGTTCGGAGAGAAGTCTTCGTGGTACCGTACTCAAGAGTTTTACCTAATCCCAGAAAGTTCGTGTCCCCTACTGTTGCGCCGGTTGCGCTCTGGCCACCTTCCACGCTATAGCTGGCACCGAAACGTATGGTCCAGTTATCCCGAATAACAACCCGGACATCAACCTTGTTGTCTTTATAGGAAACAATTTCAATCTTCGCTTCGTAAATATAATCATTTGTGCGAAGTAGTCGCTCGGACTCATCAATCAAGCGTCTGGAGTAGAGATCGCCACCTCTAAACAACAATTGGTAACGTATGGCCTGTTCCTTGGTTTTAATGTGCAATGCGTTGGCACTTCGGAAAATAACATTATTCTCTTTTGGGTTGTCCGTATCGAATACATTATTAACAACAATAATGATATTGCCAATGGTGGCGCCATTTACCTCTAACACAGAATCAGCGGGAATATCTGGACTGGGCGGAGCGCTGACTTCAGAATTGGAATCTTTATTACTTTCTCCCCGCATATCAAGCGAAGCTGTTTCTGCCAATACTGCTATATTCGCGATCATCATCATGGCCGCGATCCATGGCCTTAGAGAATCCAGCCGGAAAGAATATCTGGAACAACTATTCCAGCAACCTATCTTTTTATTTGTCCCTATTACCACGCCCTACACCAATACTTTCAAATCCATATTTAATAATGAATCCTGGCATTATCTTATTTATCTAATAATTTATACCTATACCCACACCGACCATGCGCAACGACTTAACCATATCTTCCCGTTTGATATCGTCAAAATAATAGATTCGGTATAATTTTGCGTAAACACTTAAGTTAAGCGAGTGGTTAAAAGCGGTTTTTAGTCCAGCGCAATAATAAAAATCGATACTTCCTCCTTCTCCACCGAATATCTCACTGGTCATTATTTCGCCAACATCGGCGCCAAACTCACCGTATATGGCTACCGGTTTCCCGTAGGACAAACCAAGAAAGCCGTGAAGGGGATAAATTCTGTGGCGATCTCCTGACTCAATGGGCGAGTCTGACGAAACTGTGCTTACACTAAGCCCTATGTTCGTTGACACCCACTTGCTTTGTTCCTGACCAACAAAAAGCGAGGCACCGTAAGCCACGTCCTGATCTTTCTGCTCTCTAAATAAAAATACATCCATTTGCTGTTCATCGGACAATGCAATGCCAGGAAAAAGAATCAGTGCAATAAGGCAGCCCTTTGATATCGCGCAATTAATCTTCATTACCCCTCCACATTTCTTCTCATAAAGCTATACACGTATCATTGTAATGTATCTGCCGCAGTCACAAATAAGTTTTTTCTGCCATTGCATCGCTGGGCGGCTACAACGTTATCTCATAAACCTGGAGATTCGGCGATACGCCTACCGCATTAGTCTTGCTATATTTTTCAATAATGAATCCACCCAACAAATCTGCTGAAAATCAGAAAGAACACCATTTTTACGGCGCAGCGCTTGAGACATGACTCCCTTCCTTGATAAAACGTATCAATGTGATTGAATGATTGGCGCCATAGCTACTATACATTTCCAGAAGCAATGAGGGAATCTAAGCAGTTAGAACAATCAAAAAGATCAAAAAAAGTGGAATACCAGTTGTGCGTGCGTGGTGGGCCAACATAGCCGGGCGCCATTAGAGACCGGCTTAATGGTAATACGTGTGTCTCCTGTACCGCTAAAACAGGTCCTTAATTATTTGCAACACCTCAGCAACATCGATTGGTTTGGTGATGTACTGCTTAAAGGCATAATTCCTGGCCTTTTCTACATCCTTGGACATGGCTTGTGCCGTGACAGCTACCACAGGAATATGCGCGGTTTTTTCATCTTGCTGCAACAGTTCCAGCGCCTCGTATCCATCCATGCCCGGTAGCCCAATGTCCATTAATATCAGATCCGGTTGTGATTGTCTTGCCATCTCTATACCAGATTGAGCATTCGTTGCGGACAATAAAATACAGTCTGTATGCCTAGTAAGTAGTTGTTCAATCAGCCTGAGATTGGCAGGATTGTCTTC
>JAOUNW010000026.1 GCA_029880755.1 Gammaproteobacteria bacterium | reverse complement strand
GCTGGGCCAGCATGCCATGGATCTTCAGTCCCACCACCGATAACATCACCGGTAAATACAACAGCCCCACCAGCACCAGGACCAGGACCTGGCGGTGGTGCAGGGAGACATGTGAACCCTTTCGGATTCCTTCTGGAACCAAGATTATATTCATTAAGTAATATATAGTCCTATGTACCCTGACTTGCCAAGCAAGACTGGAATTATTGTGGATAAACGCGAAATGCCAGCCGACAAAACAGCCGCTCTATCTCAGTTCCTGCCCAAGGATATCCTGATGAAATTAAAAGAGAAAACCCGTGCAGCCGAGCAGCTTCAGGCTCTGTGGCGGTCGCAGGCAGGATCTGAGCTGGCCACCAGAATCAGGGCCACGGGCTATCAGGATGGTGTCTTGAATGTTATTGCCGAATCATCAGTTTGGGCGGCAAAAATGCGTCACCAAGGTCCTGCTCTGGTAAGGAAGTTGAGAACTGTGGACACATTTAAGGATCTGCAAAAAATTCATGTGCGCATAGAGCCAATTGCGGCCGAAAAAGAAAACCACAAACCGTTGCGTGCTGTGGAATTGTCCGAACAATCCCGGGCATTGATTGAGCAGGTGGCAAGTGGAATTGACGATATTGCCTTAAAGACCGCTATGCTTAGGTTAAGTGGTGCCATCGATCGGCCCAGGAAAGGTAAACGCAATGAGCGCACAAAAAATAACTAGCGAAAAACACTATGTCAGTGCAAACAGCACCCGGTTGTTGTTGCTAATTACAGTGTTGCTTGGTTTATCCGCATGCGCGACACCAAGAGACGCAGAAGTCCCCGAAATAATCAAAAAGGAAGAATCGGAAGCTTATTCGCAAAAGCTAACGATAGTGGCTGTTGGCGATATCATGTTAGGAGGGACTGCCCGGCCGGAGCTGGAGAAGTTCGGTTACGATTACCCATTTGCAAATGTCGAGTCATTGCTGACAGGCGCTGATATCACATTTGGAAATCTGGAAGGACCGTTAACCCATGGCGGTTCGTCGGATGTCGAAAAGAAATATCGTTTCCGATCGCCACCGGACAAAGTCGCACCGGCATTAAAGAGAGCCGGGTTTGACGTAGTGTCCCTGGCCAATAACCATACGTTAGATTATGGCCAACAGGGATTGGTTGATACCATGGCGGCACTCGATGATGCGGGAATTGCTTACGCCGGAGCGGGATTGGACGCGTCAGCTGCCAGACGCGCCGTGGTGCTAACTGTCAATGGTTCCAGGATAGCATTTCTGGCTTATTCTCTGACCTTTCCGGAAGAGTTCTGGGCGGGCGACAGCAGAGCAGGTACTGCTTTTGGTCATGCGGAGCATGTTAAGAGAGATGTGACCAAGGCGGGAGAGAATGCCGATATTGTTGTTGTTTCATTTCATTGGGGCCGGGAGGGAACTACCGAACTCAGGGATTATCAAATGGTGTTAGGTCGCGCAGCAATTGATTCAGGAGCGGCACTGGTATTGGGTCATCACCCTCATATACTTCAGGGAATCGAGCGCTATGGAAAAGGCGTTATTTTTTACAGTCTCGGAAACTTTGTATTTGGCTCCTATAGCAAAACAGCGCAGCGCAGCGCTATCGTTTCGGCGAACTTTAATAACAATGAACTGGAGAGTATCCAGATCCAGCCGATTGATGTGAATAATATCAACGTGGTATTTCAGCCGGTATTACTGACGGGAGATGAGAGCAAGGATGTGATTGACCACTTGAATTTATTGTCCAATGGGCTCGGTGTGGCATTGCAGTATCAGGATGGAGTAGGCAAAATCCTTCTTACGGAAGGAAGAACTCCCATTAAAAAGGCCAGCAAATAAAGATTCACTAAATGTTTCAACCATTAGAACTGTCCATCGGTTTGCGCTACACCCGCGCCAAGAGGCGCAATCATTTCATCTCGTTTATTTCGTTGGCATCCATGCTGGGTGTCGCACTCGGGGTGATCGTGCTGATCACGGTGATTTCCGTGATGAATGGTTTTGGCAACGAACTCCGGGATCGAATTCTCGGAGTGGTGGCGCATGTCACAGTAAGTGAAGTGGGTCAGCAATTAGGTGATTGGCAAAACGTCGCTAAGGTTGTTGAGAAGAAGCCAATGGTGGTAGCCACTGCGCCGTATATCGATGGTGAAGGCATGTTGGTGCAGGGAAAAAACACCCAAGGCGTTATGGTGCGAGGTATTGATCCTGGAGCAGAGACAAAGGTATCAGATGTTAATGAATATTTGATGTCGGGAGATTTCGGTCAACTGAAGGCCGGTTCATTCGGTATTGTTATTGGTAGCACTCTGGCCTGGAAACTAAACATAGATACCGGTTCCCAGGTGACTCTCATGATACCGCAGGCGCTGGCCACTCCTGCAGGGGTTTTGCCGCGCTTTAAGCGATTCACCGTTGTAGGAGTGTTTAACAGAGGTATCCATGAATATGACAGCGCGCTTGTGCTGATGCATCTCGATGATGCCGCCCGATTGTTTCAAATGAAGGACAGGGTAAGCGGCCTCCGGTTAAGACTGAATGATCTGGATAATGCTTTTTCTGCAGCAAAATCCATACAGGCAGAGCTCGGTGGCAGTTACTATGTATACGATTGGACACGAAAACACGCTAATTTCTTTCGAGCCATTAAAATGGAGAAGCGTGTAATGATAGTTGTTCTGTTTTTTATTGTTGTGGTTGCAGTTTTTAATATTGTATCAACGCTGGTAATGGTGGTCACCGATAAGCAGGCGGATATCGCGATTCTTCGTACGCTGGGGTTAAGTCCGTTCGGCATTATGAAGATATTTATGGTACAGGGAACCGTTATCGGAACTGTGGGAACGATAGCCGGAACGGTTCTTGGTACAATGCTGGCATTAAATGTGGAAGACCTGGTTCATTTTATAGAGTATCAGTTTGGAACAAAATTAATTCCTGCAGATGTTTACATGATTCCGGACTTGCCGTCTGAGGTTTATTTTTCCGATGTCGCTGTTATTGCGGTTGTGTCATTTTTGATGAGCGTGCTGGCAACGATCTATCCGGCATGGCGAGCATCGCAAGTTGAACCAGCCCAGGCATTACGCTACGAATGAGTGAAGATCTAGTTATACGCTGCACAGGTCTGACCAAGACCTTTGAAGAAAAGATATTTAGCGTGGAAGTGCTGAAAGGAGTTTACTTGCGCGTGGCTCGTGGTGAACAAGTCGCCATTGTAGGAACATCAGGCGCGGGAAAGAGCACGCTATTGCATTTGTTGGGTGGCCTGGATCAGCCGACCGCGGGCATGGTGGAGATCGAAGGGACAGATATTACTAGCCTGAGTGAAAAGGAAAGAAGCCGCTTGCGTAATCGATCTCTTGGATTTATTTATCAGTTTCATCATTTGTTACCAGAGTTTACCGCGGAAGAAAATGTGGCGATGCCATTGTTAGTTGGAGGGAATAGGGTAACCGGCGCGAACAAGCAGGCAAGAGATATGCTTGCCCGTGTTGGATTGGAGGATCGTCTGCATCATAAACCATCAGAATTGTCAGGAGGTGAGCGGCAGAGAGTTGCAGTCGCACGCGCATTGGTGACTCATCCTTCCTGTGTGTTGGCGGACGAACCCACGGGTAACCTGGACAGTCGAACCGCTGAATCTGTCTATGATCTTATGCTCGAGCTAAATAAAGAGTTTAATACCAGTTTCATTGTTGTCACTCACGATGAGAAACTGGCGGCCCGTATGGACAGGCAATTAACTATGGTAGATGGTGTGCTGAAGCAGTAAAGATTATTTGTTGGTTTCTGCCTGTTTCCGTTTTGCCCTCAGGTTTTTTCTTTTTTCCCACTCGCTGACCACATGCAACCGCCAGAACCACTGCATACCATAATATCCGATTACAGCGGATATGGTGCTGACTACAAAGCATCCCAATAACAGCGGTTGCCAGATTGTCATCAGCTCGGTTCTCATCCACTCCCAGGAGAGGTCGAAAGATACCTGGTTGAGTTTTCTACCGATAATCCAGGTGCCCACCTTGTAGCAAAAAAAGAAAATCGGAGGGATCGTTATTGGGTTGCTGATCCAGACCAGAACAACCGAAATAATGATATTGGCCCGGAATGCAATTGCCAGGGCTGCGGCCGGTATCATTTGGAAAGGCATGGGAACAAATGCCATAAACAGGCCAATGGCGAACGCGACCGGGACCGATTTCCGGTTTAAATGCCAGAGATTCGGATCATGAAGCGCCTCGCCAAAAATTCTCAAATGTTTATGACGCCGTATGGATCCGGGTTCGGGCAGGAATCGTCTAATAAGTTTTTTAGCCACTATCTGAAGTCAAGTTGTTACGCAACGCCATACTGACTGATATATTCGTAGTATTCCGGGATAGTCCTGTGCGGCTCCTTGCACGGAGCTTAACGACAGGATAATACAACAATTTCTGGACAGGGAGATAACAGCATTGCAGGGAGGCAACGTGCGGGTTTGTGCATTGGCTTTTTTAGCAGGAATTTTGCTGGTGCAGCACGCGCCGGTCCTGATGCCATTGTGGGCAGCCTGTTTTTTGGTCCCTGTTGTCATGCTTGTTTGGTTTAGGCCTCAATATCTTCCACTGGCGGTTTTAGTGTTTGGCTATTTTTGGGCGACCTGGCAGGCTGGTGTGTTACTGAGCCAGTCTGTTCCCTCGGAACTGGAAGGCCGGGACGTTCAGGTTGCGGGTCAGATTCTTGATATTCCAGTGAGAATTGATCGTACCACACGATTCCATTTTTCTGTTCGAGATGCTGTTTGGCAAGGTCAAAACGTAGATTTGCCACAGAAGGTGTTGCTGCGCTTTTATCATACCCGTGAAACCGATTCTCTTCGGTTTGGTAGCGGTGAAAACTGGAAATTTACTGTGCGCCTGAAGCGGCCCCATGGGTTCCAGAATCCTGGTGGTTTTGATTACGAGGCCACATTATTTCGACAAGGCGTTCGAGCCACCGGCTATGTGCGGGCCCGGCCGTTGCCCCAAAGGGTCGCAAGCGAGGGGGCGGCGGAATTTAATCTGGCCGGGGAGCGCCAGTGGCTCGAGGACCAGATAAGACAGCGTATCGCTGATCAATCGTTGGCTGGCATGATTGTCGCATTGGCCAATGGCAACCGGAATTACTTGTCTGATGATCAGTGGCAACGCCTGCGCGTTACCGGCACCAATCATCTGGTGGCAATATCCGGTCTTCACATCGGTTTGGTGGCCGGACTGATCTATTTTCTTGTGCGCCATCTCTGGTCGCTTTCGGTAAGGCTGACGCTATTATGGCCATCCCAAAAGGCAGCAGCTGTCGCAGCGCTCCTGGCGGCAGTTGTTTATTCGGCCATGGCCGGATTTTCGGTGCCCACTCAACGGGCCTTAAGCATGTTGGCTATAGTGATGCTGGCTGTGATAACACAGCGCCATCTGGGTTTAAGCACGCTGCTGGCTTCAGCCCTGATAGTAGTTCTACTGGTAGATCCCTTATCGGCAATGGAATTTGGTTTCTGGTTGTCATTTTGTGCAGTTGCAGTTATCGCTTACGCACTCCAGGATCGTAAGCAAAAAAACGGGTTGAAACAATTGGCCTGGGTGCAGTGGGCCGTGAGCGTCGGCCTAGTGCCCCTTATGATCGTTTTCTTTCAGACCCTATCGCTAACAGCGCCCTTGGCCAATTTTATTGCTGTACCGCTTTATAGTTTTCTGATCGTACCGTTGGTGTTGCTGGGATCGTTGGCGATCTATGTGTTTCCTGCCTGGGAAAGCAATCTGTTGCTAAACGCTGCGGCCTGGTGCATCGAGTCGTGCCAGTGGATTCTGGACAGGATTATCGAATACGGCCCCTCATCCTGGATACTACCTGATCCGCCGCTATGGGCATTTATCTGTGGTGTTATAGGAATTTTCTTGCTGCTGGCGCCGAGGGCCTGGCCTGGCCGCTGGCTGGGACTGATCTGGATAAGTCCTTTATTCCTTATCGAACCCGCGAGGCCTGGAACTGATGAAGTCTGGTTGACCTTGCTTGATGTTGGTCAGGGGCTTGCTGCTGTAGTGCGTACTCGGGAGAGAACATTGGTGTTTGATACCGGTCCGCGTTTCAGTGATCGTTTTGATACCGGCAGTGCCGTGGTGCTGCCTTATCTTCGCAGCCAGGGCGTGAAGAGAATTGACGAATTACTGGTTAGTCATGGTGATAATGATCATATTGGCGGTGCAAAATCAGTGATGGCGGGAATTCCTGTATCCCGCGTTCGTAGCAGTGTGCCTGACCGGTTTGAGGATGCAACGCCTTGTCAGGCAGGGCAAGACTGGAACTGGAACGGTGTCAGGTTTTCCATATTACACCCTCGGAAAGGCGATAGTTATGCCAGCGATAATAATGGCAGTTGCGTGTTAAAGGTCATCAGTCGGTTCGGTGCAGTATTGTTGCCGGGGGATATCGAAGCTGACGCTGAACATATTTTAGTATCACACTATCGAGAGAAGCTGGGTGCAGATGTCATGGTAGTCCCCCATCATGGCAGCAAAACCTCGTCTACCATTGAGCTGCTGGATGCCGTAAAGCCCGATACTGTGCTGATCCCATCGGGATACCGGAATCGCTACCGGCACCCCCATCCCTCGGTAGAGAAGCGTTACCAGGAAAGAGGGATCAACATGCGAACCTCGCCCCAAAGCGGTGCCATTGAGATTCGTATGACACGTCAGGGCCGTACAATCTCGGCTTACCGGGTGGAAAATCGACGTTACTGGTTTAACCAGCCTGAGCCAGAGAAATGATGGCGGTTTCCGCTTTTCGCCATGGACCGGGTCTGTTAAATTACTCCCCACATTTAACCCCGAAACAACCATTAAAAATCTATCAATGTTTCTGAGAAATTATGTTTGAGTTAGTGAAAGCCGGGGGCTGGCTAATGTGGCCCATCATTCTTTGTTCCGTTGCCGCCATGGCCATTATTGGTGAACGGTTATGGTCGCTCCAAAAGAAGTATGTGTCACCACCGACATTGATAGAGCAGATTCAGCAATGGATACAGCGCAAGGAGCTGGATCAAGCGCGTATCAACTTACTGGCAGAGACTTCTCCTTTGGGTCGGATATTGGCGGCTGGCTTGATTAATCGGAATCATGACCGGGAAATTATCAAAGAAGCGATAGAGGATACCGGTCGGCATGTAGTACCTGAACTGGATCGTTACCTGAATACGCTCGGGACTATCGCTGCCATTACACCATTTCTGGGATTACTTGGTACGGTTTTGGGTATGATCGAAATGTTTTCCGGTATTAGCAGTCATGGCGTTGGCGATCCTGCCGTTGTGGCGGGCGGCATCGCTCAGGCATTGATTACCACGGCAGCTGGACTGGGTGTTGCCATTCCAAGTGTTATGTTTTTCCGTTATTTCCGTGGCAAGATTAATGAGCTGCTGGTGGATATGGAGCAGGAGGCCATTAAGTTGGTGGAAATTCTCCACGGGGAACGTGAAAACGCCTAACCAAATACAAATATAGTCATGAAATTTACTTCTAAAGGACAAAGCCCGGAACCGGAACTCAATCTGGTTCCCTTGATTGATGTCCTGTTGATGACATTGATATTTCTGGTCGTTACAACCAGTTTTTCAAAAGAATCGCAATTACGAATAAAGTTGCCCGAAGCATCGGCAGAAGAGAAAGTTGTTGAGGCTACCTTACGTGTGACCATTGATGCGCGCGGTCAGTATTTTATTAATGACCAGCAATTGTTAAAAGCGACACCGGATGCATTGCTTAACGCCATGTTTCAGGCTGCCGGAAAAGATAAGAAACCCAGCGTAGTGATTTTTGCGGATGGCAAGGCGCCGCACCAGGCTGTTATTCGGGTTATGGATACCGCGCGCCGTCTCGGATTTACAAACCTTACTTTCGCTACGCAACAACCATCAAAAGAAAACAGCACGCCGTGATCGGTCAACAAGAAGAGCACCTGACCGGCCTGCAACTGTACCGCCGGTTACTGACATATACCTCCCCCTATAAATGGATATTTTCAATTGCACTGATAGGTATGGTGATCAGTGCTGCCATGGAACCGGCTACGGCTGCGGTGATGAAGCCATTGTTGGATGGAGGTTTTATTGCAAAAGACCCTGTAGTAATTCGCTGGCTACCTCTCGCTATCATTGCAGTATTCCTGTTAAAAGGAGCCGGTAACTTCGGGTCGGACTATGCAATGCAGTGGATTGGCAGGCGAGTTATATTTGATATTCGCAAGGACCTGTTTGGTCGCATGGTTTGGTTGCCCACTGCTTATTATGATAATCAGTCAACGGCAATTCTCATTTCCAAGGTGATATACGATGTTGAGCAGATTGCCAATGCCGCTACTAAGGCAATTGTCGTATTAATCAAGGACAGTCTTGTCGTTATTGGCCTAATAGGCTGGATGTTGTACTTAAACTGGCGCATGACGCTGATATTTCTTGTTATTGTGCCGGTTCTGGCGGTATTGATGCGGCTAATGAGTGGCAAGTTCAGGAGCGCAAGCCGAAAAATCCAGAAATCCATGGGCGATATTACAAGTGTCACGCAAGAGGCGATGGAAGGACACCGGATCGTCAAGGCTTATTGTGCACAGGAAATCGAAAAAAAATCATTTGATGACAGCAATGAGAGAAACCGCCGGCAAGCGACACGCAAAGCAGCCATTTCCGCCGCCAGCGTACCTGTGTTGCAGTTGTTGGCCGCCGCCGGGTTGTCGCTGGTGGTGTATTACGCGCTCGAGCTATCGGCAAAAGGGGCTATCACCGTAGGTGAGTTTACTTCCTATTTTGGTGCCATGTTAATGATTCTGGGACCTGCCAAGCGCCTGACAAAGGTTAACGAAACCTTGCAGACAGGTATTGCTGCCGCCCAGAGCGTGTTCAATGTTATCGACGAGAATCAGGAAATTGATGAAGGCACTAAAATACTGGAAAGAGTACGAGGTAGAATTGAATACCGGAATGTCGGCTTTGGTTATCAGGGATCCACGCAAATCGCCCTTCATGATATTTCTTTTGTTGTTGAGCCGGGGCAGACAGTTGCTTTTGTGGGAATGTCCGGTAGTGGCAAAACAACCACGGTAAATCTTTTGCCAAGATTTTATAACCCGACGCAGGGCGAGATTAGGCTGGACGATATTAATACAAAAGACATTCAACTAAGCAGCCTGCGAAGACATATTGCATTGGTTAGCCAGGAAACCGTGCTGTTTAACGATACAGTTCGCAATAATATAGCCTATGGCGATAAGGAAGGAGTCAACGAAGAGCGACTGCATGCAGCGGCTGACGCAGCCCACGTTACAGAGTTTGTTGAGAAGATGGAACACGGTTTTGAAACAGTGGTCGGTGAAAAGGGTGTTCGCTTGTCCGGGGGCCAGCGTCAGCGCCTGGCAATCGCGCGCGCCCTTTACAAGAATGCGCCCATACTAATACTGGATGAAGCAACATCGGCGCTGGACACGGAGTCGGAACGTTATGTACAGGATGCCATGCAGAAACTCATGAAGAACAGAACAACCCTGGTGATTGCCCATCGTTTATCTACGGTGGAAAGTGCTGACAAGATAATAGTGTTGTCTGCGGGGACCGTGGCGGAAATTGGAACGCACAAGGAACTGATGAGCCATGGCGGGATTTATGCTGCGCTTTATCAGAATCAGTTAATCGATAAAAGCTGACATGAGCGCTGTTGATGCATACCGCTGGAAGTAGACTGTGGTTTGGATAACCCGTCATTGGCAGCGCACTACAGTAATCAGTGCGTTGTTGCTGCCCGTCAGTTGGATTTATTGCGCGCTTGTTGGCTTGAGATACCGGCTATATCGCATCGGTATAATTCCGAGTCACAGACTGTCTGTTCCGGTCGTGGTTGTGGGTAATATTACTGTCGGTGGCACGGGTAAGACACCGATGGTTATATGGTTAGCTCAATATCTGTTAAAGAAGGGCTACCATCCGGGAATTGTCTCAAGAGGTTATCGAGGGAGTTTGCGGGTGTGGCCACAGAAAGTCACTGCCAATTCAGATCCGGTGGTTGTGGGAGATGAACCGGTGTTACTCGCACGGCATAGCGGCTGCCCGGTGGTAGTGGACCCGAACAGGGTGCGGGGGGCAAAACACCTTATTGAGAGTTTTCAGTGCTCGATCATTGTGTCTGACGATGGCATGCAGCATTATGCCCTGAGTCGGGACATTGAGATTGCCATCATCGACGGCGACCGGCGCTTTGGTAACGGTCATTGTCTGCCCGCCGGGCCGCTTCGGGAGCCGGTTACCCGGTTGCAACGAGCTCACCTAAGCCTGATTAACGGGCGGGCCGGGACGAAAGAGTATGCCATGACGCTTCGCGCGACTGGTTTTTGCCGGTTGAATGAAGATGTTATTGAAGATGTGGACAACGGCTTTTTTGAAGGAAAAAGTGTGCATGCGGTTGCCGGGATTGGTAATCCTGCGCGTTTTTTCACTCAATTGAGGTCGATGGGCATCGAAGTGCTTGAACATCCTTATGCAGATCATCACAATTATCAACCGGAGGACCTCCAGTTTAATGATAACCGGCCAGTGATCATGACAGAAAAAGACGCCGTAAAATGTCGGCAATTTCAATCATTGCTGGAGCAAGCGCCTGACCGCTACTGGTATTTATCTGTCGAGGCCGTGCCTGACAACGCTATTGAGGAATTGATTTTAAACCTGTTACCGGAGACGCCAACCCGTGGATAAAAAACTGCTGGATATTCTTGTGTGCCCATTATGTAAGGGTCCATTAGTCTACGATAAAAAAAATGCTGAGTTGATTTGCAAGGCGGACCGTCTTGCTTTTCCGATTCGCGATGATATTCCGGTAATGCTGGAGGATGAAGCCAGACAGTTAGCTGAAGAAGAGCTGCCGTAGCCGGAAACTTCATGGTTATTATCATTCCTGCCCGTTATGATTCTTCCCGTTTGCCGGGTAAACCGTTGGCCGATATTGCTGGCAAACCCCTGATCCAGCGTGTCTATGATTGCGCCCTTCAGACGGGTGCCGACATGGTGGTAGTTGCTACCGATGATGAGCGCATAAAAAAAGTCGTTGAAGAATTCGGCGGCAGGACATGCATCACGTCTTCCAGTCATCAATCTGGCACCGATCGTATTGCCGAGGCCATAGCCATTCTAGGTTTGGGTGAGGAAGAAGTGATTATAAATTTACAGGGGGATGAACCAATGATGCCTCCCGGCCTTGTTAAGCAGGTTGCCCGAATGCTTGAAAGCAATAATGATGCAGTTATGGCAACAGCTTGTCATGCCTTTGATGACATGGAGACTATGACTAACCCCAATGTGGTAAAGGTGGTGCTGGATAAGAACCATCGCGCTCTGTATTTCAGCCGTGCGCCAATTCCTTGGCACAGAGATATCATGGGCGGAACCGGCAGAGCTGTTGCAGCGCTTCGGCATATTGGACTATATGCGTATCGAGCGGGATTTGTTTCGCGTTATGCTTCCTGGCCGGTGTGTCCCCTTGAGGAGGTGGAGCGATTGGAGCAATTGCGGGTATTGTGGCATGGAGAAAAGATTATGGTATGCCAGTCCGACTCGTTGCCAGAGGCGGGTGTGGATACACCGGAAGACCTTGAGCGTGTCAGGCGCTTTTTTAAAGGCAGGCAGGGTAACAATTAGTGGCTTTTTGAACAGTAATCGGAATGAAGGTATGGCAGTAAAAGTATTGTTTGTCTGTATGGGTAACATATGTCGTTCACCCACAGCGGAAGGTGTTTTTCGAGCGCTCGTTGAGAGAGAGGGATGTACGCAACATATTGAAATAGATTCGGCGGGAACGCATGCCTATCATGTTGGGGAGCCGCCAGACCCACGATCACAACAGGCCGCCGCAATGCGCGGGATTGATATGAGCATGTTGCGCGGCAGAAAGGTTTTGTCGGACGATATCGAAAGATTTGATTACATCCTGGCGATGGACAGGGAGAACTATGAGAACCTGTTGTCCATCTGCCCGGAAGGTCTGGAACAAAAGATTGAGTTATTTATGAGTTATGCATCGGAACGACAGGAAGAAGAGGTGCCTGATCCCTATTTTGGTGGCATGGGCGGCTTCGATCGGGTGTTGGATATGATTGAAGATGCCTCTTCAGGATTACTGCAGGATATATTTAAGCGGCATGGGTTGCGCTAAGACAATGTCATGTACTTGTTCTCTATTTGGTTATCCCGTCGGTGCCAGTGAAAAAACAAAACATCAAAGATAAGGTAGTCGTAGGCAGTCAGGAATGGTGTGCATTGCCTACTATTGGTATTCCTGCCATCAAGGCGCGCGTTGATTCCGGTGCCAAGACATCATCGATTCATGCCTTTAATATTCAACCCTTCAAAAGGAATGATATCTCCTGGATTAGTTTTGAAGTGCATCCGTTGCAAAATAACCGGCGAGCGGTTGTACGCTGTGAAGCGCCTGTTGTTGACAGGCGTGTTGTCAAGAGTTCCAGTGGGTTTAGTGAAAAACGTTATGTGATCAAGATTCCTGTAGTGATCGGCGATAACTCATGGGATATCGAAATTACCCTGGCCAATCGCGACTCTATGGGATACCGGATGTTGTTGGGACGGGAAGCCATGAGCGGGCGCATGCTGGTCGATCCTGCTTCGAGCTTTTGTTTGGGACAGATTACGGAGAAACAGATTGATCAGTCTTATGGCAGCACGGAGACACGAAGAAGTGGATTGAAGATAGGATTGTTGGCAAGTAATCCTGATCTGTATAGCAACCAGCGGATCATGGAAGCCGGCGATGAACGGGGACATGAAATGTTCTTCGTCAACATCAAACACTGTTACATAAAGCTCGATGCAGAGACACCGGAAGTGCACTATCGGGGAGGACGAATTCTTAATGATCTGGATGCGGTCATAACCAGAATAAAACCCAGTTTAACTTTCTACGGTTGTGCACTGGCCAGGCAGTTCGAAAGTCTTGGCATTTACACCATGAATTCATCTACTGCGATTAGTCAATCACGAGACAAATTGTTTTCATTGCAGTTGTTATTGAAGAGCGGGCTCGACATACCGGTTACAGGCTTCGCCAATTCTCCGATTGATACTAACGATCTTATCGATATGGTAGGGGGCGCACCGCTGATCGTTAAACTGTTGGAAGGCACTCAGGGCCGTGGAGTGGTGCTGGCGGAAACAAAAAAAGCGGCGGACAGTGTGATTAATGCGTTTAAGGCCCTGCGTGCCAACTTGCTGGTACAGGAATTTATTAAGGAGGCGGAAAATCGCGATCTGCGCTGCTTTGTTATTGATGGCAAGGTGGTGGCGGCAATTCAGAGAGAAGCGGCACCTGGAGAGTTCCGCGCCAATATTCATCAGGGCGGATCCAGCAGTGTGATAAAAATTACACCGGAAGAAAAGAGAATGGCGATCAAGGCAACCAAGATACTTGGTTTAAGGGTAGCAGGGGTTGATATTATTCGCTCGCGCAAAGGACCATTGTTGTTGGAGGTTAATTCCTCTCCCGGGCTCGAAGGTATAGAAACGGCAACAGGCAAAGATATTGCCGGCGCCATGATCGCCTCTATTGAGAAAAAACTTGGCTGGCAACGGGAGTTAGCGGTAAATAGTGTACCTGTTTACGAATCAGTAGCAGGCAACTAGTTTATTTTCTATTTTCCCAGTCGGTGGGTAACTGCGGCTTGATTAGCGATAGCATGATTTCATGAACCTTGGGATTGCCGGCAAGGACATTGCCGGTCTCAAGAAAATTAATGTCGCCTGACATTTCGCTTACCAATCCGCCGGCTTCCTCGATGAGCAGACAACCGGCCGCCATATCCCAGGGGTTGAGACCTATTTCCCAGAATCCATCCAGGCGACCGCAGGCAACGTGAGCCAGATCCAGGGCAGCGGAACCGGCACGTCTTACGCCGCTGCTGCGGATAATAATTTCACGGAAACTCTTGATCCATATTTCCAGGTTTTCATGCGACTTGAACGGAAAGCCCGTGCCGATCAGAGCCATGTCAAATTTGCTTACTTTACTGACCCGAATACGACGGTCGTTCAAGTGAGCGCCGTTCCCGCGGGATGCTGTAAACAGTTCGTTACGCACAGGGTCGAATACGACGGCTTGATCCAGTTTGTCTTTGCGTTTAATACCGATGGAGACGGAATATTGAGGGTAGCCGTGTAGAAAGTTGGTTGTGCCATCAAGGGGGTCGATAATCCATTGGTAGTCACTGACCCCAGCCTCGCCGCTTTCTTCCGCAAGAATGGCGTGATCAGGATAGGTGCTGCGAATTATCGCAATGATTTCCTGTTCCGCGGTGCGATCGACTTCAGTAACGAAATCGTTGCGGCCCTTGCTTTCAACGGTAAGACGCTCCAGTTGATTGGCGTAGCGTTGTATGATGGAACCTGCCCGGCGTGCCGCTTTTATGGCTGTATTTAACAAGGGATGCATGTAATCTTGCCTTGAAATCAGAAATCAGTGGGTTGAGGCCGCGCATTGTAGCGGTGTCGGCCCATGAGGAAAAGCAAATAAGACCAGAACCATGACCACGAGCAACCGTTTCGATCAAATAGACGCCGAAAGAATCCGGATTGTTCTGGTGTGTCCCAGTCATCCAGGCAACATCGGTGCCACAGCCAGGGCCATGAAGACGATGGGGTTGGCGCAACTGGTTTTGGTGTCACCCAAGGAATACCCCAGCGCTGAGGCTGTATCCCGGGCAGCCGGTGCCGACGACTTATTGGCGAATGCCCGGGTGTGCGACAGTTTGGAAGATGCCGTGAAGTCTTGTCAGTTGGTGATTGGTACCAGTGCCCGGGCACGCCGTATCGGTTGGCCGGTGCTGACACCGAAATCATGCGCTCAACAACTAATATCAGGAGCCAAAGATGGTGAGGTTGCCCTGGTGTTTGGGCGCGAACGCACCGGTCTGACCAATGCCGAGTTGGATCGGTGTCATTATATGGTGTCTATTCCCGTAGATCCGATGTTTTCTTCCCTGAATCTGGCAGCGGCGGTGCAGATTATGAGTTATGAAATCCGATTGGCGGCACAGGGCGCTGAGGTAGATGACAACTCCCAGGAAAAAGCTGCTCGCCTGGCAACGCAGGAGGAAATGCAAAATTTCTATGAGCATCTGGAGCAGGTATTGCTCGAAATAGAGTTTTTAAACGCCGACCACCCGAGGAAGCTGATGCGGCGCCTGTACCGCCTGTTTAACCGCGCGCACGTGGATGAACGAGAAATGAATATCCTGCGGGGCATACTCACAGCAATCCAGCACCTTAAGAAAAAAAATTCCTGATAGACTCTCTCAGGAATGCCCGGTTTTTGTTAGGATTCGCCCATGTTCCAGAATTTACGCTTATATATAGAAAGTATCCGGCGGCGCGATCCGGCGGCACGGTCTTTTTGGGAGATTTTAGTAGCCTATCCCGGTTTGCATGCGGTGGCACTACACCGATTGTCACACTGTATGTGGTGCTGCTGGGGGCTCAAATGGCTGGCGCGAGTGTCGTCACAGTTTGGTCGCTGGATTACCGGCATTGAAATTCACCCTGGTGCCAAGATTGGTAAACGGTTCTTTATTGATCATGGTATGGGTGTGGTTATCGGCGAAACAGCGGAAATCGGTGACGATTGCACGCTTTATCATGGGGTAACACTCGGGGGCACCAGTTGGCAGAAAGAAAAACGCCATCCTACCCTGGGTAATAATGTGGTCGTGGGTGCCGGCGCCAAGGTGCTGGGACCGATCTATATCGGCGAGGGTGCCCGAATCGGGTCAAATTCCGTCGTGGTTAAGGATGTACCGGCGGGGGCCACTGTGGTGGGTATCCCGGGCCGGGTAGTGGTTCGGGTTGATGCGGAAAAAAACGAAAAAAGGGCTGCCATGGCTAAAAAAATCGGTTTTGACGCCTATGGCCAGACGCCGGATATGCCGGATCCCGTTGCTCATGCCGTGGACTGCCTGCTGGACCACATGCATGGTGTCGACCAAAAGCTGGAAATTATTGTGGCGGCGCTTAAAAAGGGTGGAATAGAAGTATCGCCGGTTGAGATTCCAGAGCTGGACGTGTCTCATCTTGAGGAAATAAAAAAAAATAGTCCCTGAATATGGCAGGGACATCAATAGTTGACTAAACTTCTTGGTTAAGTAGACTCTTAATCATTAATTTTGCAAAGCAAAGGTGGTCGATAATGAAGCTGACAACAAAAGGGCGTTATGCGGTAACAGCCATGCTGGATCTGGGATTGCGGTATGGGCAGGGAGCAGTCACGTTAGCGGATATTGCGCAGCGACAGGGGATCTCCCTATCCTATCTGGAGCAACTGTTTGCAAAGCTGCGGCGAACCGGATTGGTCAACAGTGTGCGCGGGCCTGGCGGGGGTTATACCTTATCGAAAGAGCCCTCCGAGATATCAGTGGCAGAAATCATTTTGGCTATCAACGAAAATATTGACGCCCGGCGCTGCGCAGGCAAGGCTGATTGCGTAGGGGGTGATCGTTGTCTCACCCATGAGCTTTGGGAAGAATTAAGTGAACGAATCCATGAGTTCCTGAGCGGTATCACCCTGGGTGATCTGGTAAATCAACCTATCGTCCAGGAAGTTGCCTCGCGCCAAGAGGGTCGTGTGCGTTTGGCGCTTTCGCAGTAAACTCAAACTACCGTTAACCAGCAGGAGTTGGGGTCATGGCGGTTTACCTCGACTACAACGCGACAACGCCTGTGGACAAAACCGTCTTCGAGGCGATGTCGCCGTTTTTTTGCAGCGATTTTGGAAATCCCTCCAGTCAACATCGCTTTGGACGTGCTGCGCGCCATGCCTTGGAGCAAGCCCGCGAGCAAGTGGCAGAATTGGTGGCAGTTCACCCAAGTCAGGTAGTCTTTACCAGTGGTGGCACCGAAGCAAACAATCTGGCGTTAAAGGGTGTTGGACAGATCCCGGAAGTAAACCGGTTGCTGGTGGGTGCCACCGAGCACTCATCTGTGATCAAGACCGCCCAGGCTTTGTCTGAACAGGGCTGGCAGGTTGAAACCGTTGGCGTAGATGAGTGCTCGG